>NZ_CP059851.1:2902500-3202500 GCF_014117445.1 Sandaracinobacteroides saxicola
CTTGAACCTCCGACCCCACGCTTATCAAGCGTGTGCTCTAACCAACTGAGCTACCAGCCCAAGCTCTCGCCACGCGGCAAGGGCCTGCGCAGCTGTTTCAGGATGAAGGGACATGAGGACGGCGGCAATGTTCTTTAGAAGCGATGGAAACCATGATGCTGCCAAGGCAGCGGTTGATCCATCACATCCTTAGAAAGGAGGTGATCCAGCCGCAGGTTCCCCTACGGCTACCTTGTTACGACTTCACCCCAGTCGCTGAACCGACCGTGGTCTGCTGCCTCCCTTGCGGGTTAGCCCACAGCCTTCGGGTCAATCCAACTCCCATGGTGTGACGGGCGGTGTGTACAAGGCCTGGGAACGTATTCACCGCGGCATGCTGATCCGCGATTACTAGCGATTCCGCCTTCATGCACTCGAGTTGCAGAGTGCAATCCGAACTGAGACGGCTTTTGGAGATTAGCTCACCCTTGCGGGTTTGCAGCCCACTGTCACCGCCATTGTAGCACGTGTGTAGCCCAACGCGTAAGGGCCATGAGGACTTGACGTCATCCCCACCTTCCTCCGGCTTATCACCGGCAGTTTCCTTAGAGTGCCCAACTGAATGGTGGCAACTAAGGACGAGGGTTGCGCTCGTTGCGGGACTTAACCCAACATCTCACGACACGAGCTGACGACAGCCATGCAGCACCTGTGTGTAGGCCCCGAAGGGAGAGATCCATCTCTGGAAATCGTCCTACCATGTCAAACGTTGGTAAGGTTCTGCGCGTTGCTTCGAATTAAACCACATGCTCCACCGCTTGTGCAGGCCCCCGTCAATTCCTTTGAGTTTTAACCTTGCGGCCGTACTCCCCAGGCGGACAACTTAATGCGTTAGCTGCGCCACTGAAACTCTAAGAGTCCCAACAGCTAGTTGTCATCGTTTACGGCGTGGACTACCAGGGTATCTAATCCTGTTTGCTCCCCACGCTTTCGCACCTCAGCGTCATCAATGGTCCAGTGAGCCGCCTTCGCCACTGGTGTTCTTCCGAATATCTACGAATTTCACCTCTACACTCGGAATTCCACTCACCTCTCCCATGATCAAGCGAGACAGTTTCAAAGGCAATTCCGGAGTTGAGCCCCGGGCTTTCACCTCTGACTTGTCAAGCCGCCTACGTGCGCTTTACGCCCAGTAATTCCGAACAACGCTAGCCCCCTCCGTATTACCGCGGCTGCTGGCACGGAGTTAGCCGGGGCTTATTCTCCCGGTACAGTCATTATCTTCCCGGGTAAAAGAGCTTTACAACCCGAAGGCCTTCTTCACTCACGCGGCATTGCTGGATCAGGCTTTCGCCCATTGTCCAATATTCCCCACTGCTGCCTCCCGTAGGAGTCTGGGCCGTGTCTCAGTCCCAGTGTGGCTGATCATCCTCTCAGACCAGCTAAGGATCGTCGCCTTGGTAGGCCTTTACCCCACCAACTAGCTAATCCTACGCGGGCTCATCCTCTGGCGATAAATCTTTGGTCTTGCGACATCATTCGGTATTAGCAGTCATTTCTAACTGTTATTCCGAACCAAAGGGCAGATTCCCACGCGTTACGCACCCGTGCGCCACTAAGGCCGAAGCCTTCGTTCGACTTGCATGTGTTAGGCATGCCGCCAGCGTTCGTTCTGAGCCAGGATCAAACTCTCAAGTTTTTGACCAGATCATCAGCCAGGGGAAAACCCGACCGACAACCCTGTTCAAGGAGCTTGTCTACTCTGCACAACGTTTTACTGACTTATTCACCGGTATAAACCGGCACAAGCGTATTGCGTTAGACATATAGACAGCTTGGTTTGACCGACCATCCAGACCTTGAAGCTCTGGGGGCCGGGACCGCCGTCCACATGTCCCTTCATATAAACCGACAATGAGAAAGAGCGACGCAATCCCTACCGGTCTTTTTCAAGTGACCGGTCAAACCGCTAGGCTTGAAAGGGATGCCAACCGAACCGCGTCGTTCCGAAGAACTTGGCGACCCGTCGTTGGCTGCGGAGGCGGCATATGACGCCGCGACCCACACCCGTCAACAGCTTTTTTCCAAAGGCTTGCGATTTTTTCGCCGTGCCGCAGGAACCAAGCCGAAACACTCATATGGCGTAATTTTCCGTCTTTTTCAACCCGCGCTGATATAATCTTTCAGCGCCAGCGCTTCCTGCTCGGCCTGCTCGATCCGCCGCTTCACCAGATCCCCGATCGAAACCAGCCCCACCAGCGAATCTGCCTCCACCACGGGAAGATGCCGGATTCGCCGATCGGTCATCAGCTCCATCGCGCTCACCACCGATTCGTCGGGCGCGATGGTGATCACCGGCGCCGTCATGATCGTCGCGGCACGCTCCGCCAGCACCGCGGCGCCGCGCGTCGCCAGACCGCGCACCACGTCGCGTTCGGATACCACGCCCACCACATGCCCCGATTCGACCACCAGCACGGCGCCGATCCGGCGCTCATTCAGCATCGCCACGATGTCCGCCACGCCGGTATCAGGCGAGACATGCGCGACCGCGCTGCCCTTTCCCCGCAAAATTGCCGCGATCGTCATCTGCGTCTCCCCAGCCAGAGGCGGCCCGCGTCAGCCGCGCGGATTGCCGCATGGCTTGAATGTCGCGCAAAAGCGGCGCTTTGAAAAGCCCATGACGAACGGCCCCGACCTTCCATCGCCGCTGGCGCAGGCGCGGCGCCGGTTCCGGCGGCTGATGCTGTGGATGTTCGCCTTCAGCCTGCTCGTCGTCGCGGCCGCCTATGCCTGGTTGTCGGGCAGCGGCACCCCGATGCGCGCGCACTTCCTGATCGCCGTGGCGCTGGGCATCGTTGCGTCGCTGATGCTGGCAGCCGTCCTGATGGGGCTGGTGTTCTTCTCCAACGCCTCGGGCGCGGACAAACAGGTCGGTCAGGACGACTGAGACCGCCACACAGGCCACATCGTGCACAGAACAGCGGGAAGGGAGCGACGGAATCGCACCGCCGCTCCCCCCCTGTTCCGCGGGCCGCGATCAGAAGTCGAGCGTGGCGCGCAGCCCGATCGAGTCGGACGAGTAACGACGGCCGGTCAGCGGTTCGCTGCCAAACGGCACCACCGTGCCCGCCAGCGGACCACCTTCCACATTCACATGCGCATATTGCAGCATGAAGCGCACATAATCGATCGGGATCCAGATCACGCTGGCCTGATAGGCGGTTTGCGAGCCCCCGTTCAGCACGCCGTTCACCACGCCGGTGCCAGTGCCGCCGACATTGTCCTTCAGATCGACATAGTCGACCCGGACATTGCCCTGCAACGCGCCCCAGCCGCCCTTGTCGAAGGGGTTCAGAACCCGCGTACGATCCCAGCGGCCATTGCGGTAGCCGCGGGTCTCACCCGTGAAGAAGTAACCCACTTCACCGTAGGCCGTCGTGAAGCCGGGATTGCTGGCCAGAAAGGTTCCCAGCGCCACCGAACCCGGCGGCAGAAGGGTGCCCGGGCGGAAGCCGTCGATCTTCGCGATCTGCCCCTCGGCGGCGAAGTGCAGCGCCTGGAAGATGGCGCCGAACTCCACGCCGACGATGTCATCGGCCTTGCCGGCGATGTTCCCGGTGGACACGAACCGCTGGTCGGTCAGCTGCGTCACCGGCCGGCTCTGATAGTTCACGCCAAGACCATTCTGCTGGAATTCGCGATGCTGATAGTTGGCGCCCAGGTGGAACTGGCCGCCGAACCACATCGGCGAGTAGGTGGCGCGCGCCGAGAACTGCCAACCGGTGTTCTGGAAGCTCTGCGGATTGCCGCTGATCGGCTGCCCGAAAAGACCCAGGTTTAGGCGCATGTCGCCCGCCTTGTTCACCAGGCCGAAATTCACCCCGATCCGGCGGCTGATCCCCCACGCCTCATGGACCTGCCCCCGTTCCAGGAAGGAGGTGAAGCGGTTGCTGGTCATCGTCTCCAGGCTGGACAGCGGCCATTGATGCCCGATCGTGATCGAGAAGGGCCGGCCGGCGGGCTCATAGGACAGCACGACATCCTCATAGTCGACGGCATTGCCAGCGAAATTGAACTCAGCATTGTAGCGGAAACCGCCCGGCAGCTCGCCTTCGGCCCCCAGCAGAAGCCGCCGCGCTCGCGAGGTGAAGCCGAGGTTCGGCGTATTGATCAGGTTCCCAGGGTTGCTGGTATAGCCGGCGTCGAACTGCACCGTGCCGCGCACCTTGAACGCCCAGTCGGTCCCGCGGAAGCGCGGCGCGCCGGCAAAAGCCGGGGTGATCTGCGTGGTCGTCTTCTTGACCGCATCCAGCTGCGCCTGCAGGGCATCGACCTGCGCGCTCAGGAATTCGGCGTTCGCCGCCGCCTCCTCGTCCGCCGCCGGTGCGGGCGCGGGCGCCGGGGCCGCGCTCATCGCCGTCACCCTGGCGTTCAGCTCATCGATTTTCGCCTGCTGCGCGGCGATCAGCGCGCGAAGCTCCGCTTCGGCCGAGGGACGGGCGGCCTTCTTGGTGGCGGCCGGCTTCTTCTTCGGCGCGGCGAGCACCGGCGCCGTGGCAACCGCCGAGAGCGCGGTCGCGCTGAGCAGCAGCAGGCCGAAAGTCCGGATGGAACGCGTTTTCATTGGGAAACCCCCTGACATGGAAATAGCGCCGCCGAATGCCATCGGCAGGCGAGGCAAGCGGTTAGTCGGGAGGAATGACGGTTTGGAGACTTCAAAGTTACGTATTTATGACAAGCACCCCGATCGTCCGATCGCCTGCCATCCTGCCGGCAACTGTGTCCCCACGGGCACAGTCAGGGCAGCAACCAGCGCCCCCGCCAGTGCCCACCATCCCAGTCGAGTCGGCCGCGCCGGTGCCCCGCATGGGCCAGGAACAGCCATTCCAGGCTGTCCACCGCCACCAGCATCACGCCGAATGCCCCCCTGCCGGCCTCGCTTTCGGCAAGACCCGGTTCGCGCTCGTCGAGACCGGTCGGCAGGCCGGACGCGGGCAGCGGAGTCTCGGCACCCGGTGCGTCGGGGGCCATGTAACAGCGGCGACTGAACGGCCGGGTGGCGGACCAGGCCGCATCCGCCACCGGCGATGCCGCCTCATACCATGCGCGGCCGCGAAGCCGCAGCTGCAAACGCAGCGGTGCATCATAGCAAAGCAGGCTGACCGCGGGATTCGCCGCAAGCTCGCGGACCTTCGCGCTGCGGCTGTCACTGTGCAGGCGCAATGTCCGACCAGCCTCGTCCGCCGCCCGCAGCACCATCACCCTTGCCTCTGGGGCGCCGTCCAGCCCCACCGTCGCCACCACTGGCACATGCCAGGGGGAACGGCGGTCGCCAGCGGCCTCACGCAACAATCGCCACAGCAGCGTCGCCACCGTCGCATGGTCGGTGAAATCCGCCTGCGATAGCATGATCTCAGGCTTCGACAGGAAGCGCCCCACCGGTCTTCGCATCCGCTTTCGCCGCATCGCTCTTGCGCGGCCGGCCTCGCTTCTTGGGCGCCTCGGCCACCGCCTCGACCGGCACCGGCTCCGCCGGCTCCGGCCGGCTGATCGGGCCACCAAAGGCCACCAGCGCCGCCTCGCCGTCGCTCACCGCCAAACGGTCGCGCCGGTCATCCCGGCGCCCTTCGTCGCGACGCGCCTCCTCCCGCCGATCACTGCGGCGTGGCTCCTCCCGCCGTTCATCGCGCCGGTCATCCCGGCGCGGTTCCTCCCGCTGGAACGTTTCGCGCCGCTCATCATCCCGCGCCGCGCGCGGTTCCCGATTGTCGCGGTTGCCTTCGCGATTGCCGTCCCGGTTGCCATCCCGGTCGCGCCGGTTGCGATTGTCGCGGTTGCCGTCCCGATCGCGTCCGTTCGGTGCGCCATTGTCGAAACGCCGACGTTCCCTGTTGCCGTCCCGGTCGCGGTTACCGTCACGCGCGACTTCACGGTTGCCGTCGCGGCGGCCGTCATCGCCCTCGTCACCATCATCGCGGCTCTCGTCGGCGCTGTCGTCCGCCTCGTCATCCTCGCCCTCGACCTCCTCGTCCAGCGGATCGAAGATGTTGCGGCGCGCGCGCATCTCCTCCTGCCGGATGCGGCCGTCATTGAGCACGCGGAAATAATGGTCGGCATGCTGAAGATAATATTCCGCCGCCACCCGGTCGCCGGCCTGATGCGCGTCGCGCGCCATCTGGCGATATTTGTCCAGCAACTGGTTGGCGTTGCCCCGCACGCGCACTTCCATGCGGTTGGCGCTGGGTTGCCCCATCGGGCGCGGGTTGTTGCCACCCCCTCCGCGGCTCCGCCTGCGCCCATTCTGCCGATTCTGCATCAAATCCGTTTCCTTGAACCAGATTGACCGGGGATGCGTCCATGCGCGACGCGCCGCAGGGGCCTTGCCCAACAAGGCGGTGGCCCGTGCCAGAGGATGTGCGAAATCCCGGTTACCGGCGACCCATCTGTCGATATCTGCCCCGGCGCATCCGTCCTAGCCGCTGTTTGCGCCCTTGCCAAGGGGGCGCAGCACCAGCGCGCGCGCATGCCCGCCAAGATCATGGCGCAACGCTGCTGACAGGCCGGGCGCCATCGCGATGACTGCCGTCGCCTGCCCGGCCCCCAACTCCAGCACGGCAACGCCATCCGGTGCCAGCAGGCGTGGCAGGTCGGGAATGATCCGGGCATAGGCGTCCAGCCCGTCGCGGCCGGCGAACAGCGCCGACGCCGGCTCGAACGCGGCCACCTCCGGCGGCAGCACCGCGCCTGTCTCGACATAGGGTGGGTTGCAGAGGATGAGGTCGAACCGCTCCCGCAAACCAAAGCCCCAGTCGCTGATGATGAACCGTGCGCGCGCCTCCAGCCCGTTGTGCGTCGCGTTCGCCCGTGCCACCGCCAACGCCGCTTCGCTTGCATCCACGCCCAGCCCGGTCGCATTCGGCCACACCGACAAGGCCGCCAGCAGCAGTGCGCCGCTGCCGGTGCCCAGATCCAGGATGCGCGCCGGCGGAACCGCGCACGCGTGGATGGCCGCCTCGATCAGCGTTTCGCTGTCCGGCCGCGGGATCAGCACCGCGGGTGTCACCGCCAGGTCCAACGTCCAGAATCCCCGCCGTCCGCATATATAGGCAACCGGCTCATGCGCGGCACGACGCGCCGCCAGCGCCTCGAACGCCGCGCGCTGTGCCGCATCGGGAACGACCTCCGCTGTCAACAGCTGCAACCGGTCGATACCCAGCGCATGGGCAAGCAGCAGTTCCGCATCCAGCAACGGCGTTTCACTGGTGAACCGCGCCGCCGCCGCCCGCAGCAGCGCGGCTGTGCCCCTGTTCATTCCGCGTCCAGCGCCAGCAGCCGCTCCGCCTCGTCTTCCGCGATCAGCGCGCCCACCAGCTCGTCCAGGTCGCCCTCCAGCACGCCGGGCAGGCGGTGCAGCGTCAGGTTGATGCGATGGTCGGTAATGCGCCCCTGCGGGAAATTATAGGTGCGGATGCGCTCGCTGCGGTCGCCGCTTCCGACCTTGCTCTTCCGATCAGCGGAGCGCGCGTCCGCCAGCTTCGCCCGCTCCAGCTCATAGAGCCTCGCCCGCAGCACCTTCAGCGCTTTCGCCTTGTTCTTGTGCTGCGATTTCTCGTCCTGCTGGCTCACCACCAGGCCGCTCGGCAGGTGGGTGATCCTGACCGCGCTGTCGGTGGTGTTCACCGATTGCCCGCCCGGGCCCGAGGAGCGGAACACATCGATGCGCAGATCCTTCTCGTCGATCTGCACATCCACCTCCTCCGCCTCCGGGAGCACCGCCACCGTCGCCGCGCTGGTATGGATGCGCCCCTGCGCCTCGGTCGCCGGCACCCGCTGCACGCGGTGCACGCCACTTTCGAACTTCAGCCGCGCGAACACGCCTTCGCCGGTGACGCTGGCGATGATCTCCTTGTAGCCGCCCAGCTCCGCGGCGCTCGCGCTCATCGGCTCCACCCGCCAGCCGCGCGCGGCGGCATAGCGTTCATACATGCGATAAAGGTCGCCCGCGAACAGTGCTGCCTCATCGCCGCCGGTGCCGGCGCGGATTTCCAGGATGGCGGACCGGCTGTCCGCGGCGTCTCTCGGCAGCAGCTTCAGCGCCAGGTCCCGCTCCGCCCCCGGCAGCGCCGCCTTCAGCGCATGCAGTTCCTCGTTCGCGAGCGCTCGCATGTCGGCATCGGCGTCCGCATCCTCGGCCATCGCCGCCAGCTCGGCCAGCTCGCCGCGCATTTTCACCAACGCCGCCGCGGCCTCCGCCACCGGCGCCAGCTCCGCCCGATCCCGCGACAGCTGCACCACCCGCGACGGCTGCAAGGCCGGATTGCCCAACTCGGCATCCAGCGCGGCGAAACGGTCGGCGATCTGGCGCAGCCGATGGTCGGAGATCGTGGTCATGCCGTCGCGATCGCAGTATTGCCAGCTGGCAACGCCAGTTGAAGCCGCAGAAGAGCTTCCTGGCCGCGGATGGTGTCGCTAACAAGAAAGAGTGGGACAACCGGACCATAGTCATCATGTCCTTCACCGCGAACATACAGCAGCCCATCTACTTTCGCCTTAAGGGCCTGCTCCTTCTGCCTCTTGGATGTCGATGCAAAAGTTTCCAAGACGCCTATGCCGTTGTTCCTTAACGATTGCCGGATCGCCGCCGCCTGTTCAGCTTGCTCGCATGTGTTAGGAATAACCGCTAGGAGCCAATCGTTCCGTAACGCTTCGCCAGCCAGCATTGCCAGCCGCTCGATCCCCGCTGCCCAGCCCACCGCCGGTGTCGCCGGTCCGCCCAGCGTCTCGATCAGCCCGTCATAGCGGCCGCCGCCCAGCACCGTACCCTGTGCGCCCAGCCGGTCGGTGACGAATTCGAACGCGGTGTGCCGGTAATAATCCAGCCCCCGCACCAGGTGCGGCGCCAGTTCATAGGCCACGCCCGCGGCGTACAGCCCCTCGCGCACCTTGCCGAAGAAATCCTGCGCCGCCCCGCTCAGCATCATCTTCGGCGCGCTGTCCGCCGCCGGCCGGTCGCGCGGGTCCTTGCTGTCGAGGATCCGCATCGGATTCTTTTCCAGCCGGCGCAGGCTGTCCTCCGACAAGTCGCCGCGATAGGCCTCGAAATGCGCCACCAGCGCCGCCCGCCAGGCTTCACGGCTTTCGCCATCGCCCAGCGTGTTCAGTTTCAGCGTCACGCCCTCGACCTTCAGCTCGCGCAGCAACTGGTCGGCAAAGCACAGCAGCTCCACGTCCGCCGCCGGTTCCGCCGCACCGATCACCTCGGCATCCAGCTGGTGGAACTGCCGGAACCGGCCCTTCTGCGGCCGCTCATAGCGGAACAGCGGGCCGTGCGTCGCCACCTTCAGCGGCGCATATTGCTGCCAGCCCTCGGTCAGGTAGGCGCGCGCGATGCCCGCGGTGAACTCCGGCCGCAGCGTCAGCGAATCGCCGCCACGATCCTCGAACGAATACATTTCCTTCGACACGACATCGGTGGTCTCGCCCAGGCTGCGCGCGAACACCGCGGTCGCCTCGAACACCGGCACCTCGACCCGGCCGAAACCATAGAGCCGCCGCACGCGGTCGAAGGTCTGCACCACATGGTTGAACCGCTCGGCCTCCTCGCCACGCAAACTCTGGGTCCCGCGGATCGGGCGTGGGGTCTCACGTCTGGCCATTGCATCCCTTAACCATTGCTTCGCGCGGCTGCCGCCACCAGACGGTCTGTAAGGCAAGCCGGGCTTGACCATAGGCATGCAACTGGCAAGTCTCAATCCATGCTGCACCCCCTCGCATTTCTGGTAAGCCTTGCCCTCACCGCATCCGCCGCGAACGCCGCCGAGCTCAGCGCGCCGCAACCGCTGCCCATCGTCGATGCGATCCCGGCACCACGCGACATCCCCTATCCCGGCACAATGACGCTGGCGGTGGACGCCACCGATACCGCCCGCGGCATCTTCCGCGTCACTCAGCGCATTCCGGTTCCCGCGCCCGGCCCCTTCACGCTGCTCTATCCCAAATGGCTGCCCGGCAACCACGCGCCGCGCGGCCAGATCGAGAAGCTGGCCGGCCTGACGATCAGCGCCGGCGGCAAGACGCTGCGCTGGGAACGCGACCCGGTGGACATGTACGCCTTCACCGTCGATGTCCCCGCCGGGGTCGGCATGCTCGATGTCAGCTTCCAGTTCCTGTCGGCGACGTCGGCCGACCAGGGCCGCATCGTCGTCACCAGCGACATGATGAACCTGCAGCCGAACAGCGTCGCGCTCTATCCCGCCGGCTGGTTCACCCGCCGCATTCCCGTCCAGCTGAGCGTCACCTGGCCCGAGGGGTGGCAGGCCGCCGGCGCGCTGCGGGAAACGAGCCGCAGCGGCACCACCATCAGCTATGCGCCCGTAAGCTTCGAGACGCTGGTGGACAGTCCCTTTTTCGCCGGCCGTTGGTTCCGCAAAATCGACCTCGGCCAGAATGTCAGCCTGAACATCGTGGCCGATGACGAGCGGTTCCTGAAAATCGCACCCCTGCATGTCGAGGCGCACCAAAGGCTGGTATCACAGGCGATCAAGCTGTTCGGCAGCCGCCCGTTCGACCGTTATGATTTCCTGCTGGCGCTGACCGACACGATGGGCGGCATCGGCCTGGAGCACCACCGCAGCAGCGAGAATGGCGTCAACCCCGGCTATTTCACTGAGTGGGATGCCGGCCCCGGGCGGCGAAACCTGCTGCCGCACGAGTTCGTTCATGCCTGGAACGGTAAATACCGGCGCGGCGCCGACCTGTTCACGGCGGATTTCCGCACGCCGATGCGCAACAGCCTGATGTGGGTTTATGAGGGGCAGACACAATTCTGGGGCTATGTCCTGGGCGCCCGCAGCGGCCTGTTCAGCAAGCAGGACACGCTGGACGCGCTGGCGACCATCGCGGCCACGCTCGACAACCGCCCGGCCCGCGCCTGGCGCAGCCTGGACGATACCACCAACGATCCGATCATCACCCCGCGCGCGCCCAAGGGCTGGCTGAGCCAGCAGCGCAGCGAGGACTATTATAATGAGGGGATGCTGATCTGGCTGGAGGTGGATGCCATCCTGCGGCGCGAGACCGGCGGCCGAAAGGGCATGGACGATTTCGCCCGCGCCTTCTTCGCCGGGCGGGAAGGCGACTGGGGAGTGGTCACCTACCAGTTCGACGATGTGGTGAAGACGCTGAACGGCGTCCACCCCTGGGACTGGCGCGGGCTGCTGACACGCCGCCTGACCGAAAAGGCGAGCAGCGCGCCGCTCGCCGGGTTCACGCTGGCGGGTTATCGCCTGACCTATGGCGAAAACCCGACGCCCTTCCAGAAGGACGCGATGAAGTCGGCGAAGGTCAATGACCTCAGCTTTTCCGGCGGCCTGGTGGTGGGCGCGGCGGGGAAATTGTCCCAGGTGATCTGGGGCAGCGCGGCGTTCGATGCCGGGCTGACCGTGTCCGACGAGCTGATCGGGGTGGATGACCGGCCCTATACCGATGACGGCCTTAAAGCCGCCATTGCGCTCAAGGCCCCGGTGAAGCTGCTGGTCAAGGCGGGCGACCGGATGCGTGCCGTAACCCTCAACTGGACCGGCGGCCTGCGCTATCCGCGGCTGGAAAGGCTGAGCGCCAGCGACGGCAGCCTCGACCGCCTGCTGGAACCACGACCGTGACGCTTGAGCTGACGCCGCAGGCGATCCTGCCGCTGGCAATCCCGGTCATTGTCGTCATCGTCATCCTGATCCGGTCACGCCGGCACCGGCGGGTGCATGCGGAGCGGTTGTGGATCATGCCGGCGCTGGTGACGCCGCTGATCCTGCTGGGCCTGTGGTTTCAGCCGCATCCGGCACCGAGCATTCTGACGGTCACCATCGCGCTGCTGGGCATCGCAGGGGGCATCGCCTTTGGCACCTGGCGCAGCCGGATGATGACGCTGTCGAGGGACCCGGGGACGGGGGCGGTCATGATGGCGCCATCCCGCGCCGCGCTGCTGGTGATCCTAGCCATGTTCGCCGTGCGCAACGGCCTGCGGTGGATGGCGGGTGACAGCGGCCATCCGGGAGCGGCCGCGCTGGCGATGACCGATGCGCTGATGCTGTTCGCGCTGGCGATGATCATTTCGCAGCGGGTCATGTTGTGGCGGCGGATTCGCGCCTTGCCAGTTGCCGGCTGAGGCCGCAGGATCGGGGTGGCGATGGTGTCGCAGGGTCGGAAAACGACACCATCGCCACTGCATGTCCCCTGCGCTTGCAGGCGAGGGCTCATGCGTCCCGGCTTTCGTTTGGAGGGCCGAAAGCCAGACCTTGATGCCCCCCACCCCTGTCATTCGCAACCGGGCGCGCTTGGCATACCAAGGATTGGCATGTCGGCGACGCACAGATCCAAGGGAAAACCGGCATGTATATGGTGATCTGTCAGGATGACGGGGGATCGGCGGCGGTCACACAGCGCGCGACGCTGTTGCAGGCGCACCTGGCGCATGTCGAGGCGAACATGGCGCATTATGCCGTCGCCGGACCGCTGCTGGACGAGGCTGGCCGAGTGACGGGTTCGCTGCTGATCCTGGATGTGGCGACACTGGCCGAGGCGGAGGCGGTGATGGCGGGCGATCCCTACAGCCATGCGCCGATCTGGCGGTCAGTCACCTATGCCCGATTTCGCGGGGTGGCAGGAAATTGGGTGGGCGGCGCGGCGTGGAAGCGTGCCTGATTGTTGCGACGTCGAAACTTGGAAGGTTTTTCTCAAAAAGTGACAGCCTGAATCAAGGGCTTAGGCGATTCCTCAATCGGTCAGATCATCCCAGGCATTTTTCAGCCGGTCCCAGAAGCCGTGCGATTTGGGACAGTTGCCGTTGGCGTCGCCTTCGATGGCGCGGAACTCCTCCAGCAGTTCCTTCTGCCGGCTGGTGAGCTTGGTGGGGGTCTCCAGCTCGACCTGCACCACCAGGTCGCCGAAACCATGGCCGTTCAGCGCCGGCATGCCACGCCCGCGCACGCGGAACTGCTTGCCGGTCTGCGTGCCCGCTGGAATCCGCACCTCCACCGGCTTCTTGTCGAGACCCGGAATGCTGAGGTCGCCACCCAGCGTCGCGGTGACGAAGCTGACGGGCACCTGCGCGAACAGCGTGGTGCCATCGCGTTTCCAGATCGGGTGCGGCTTCATGTGAACGAAGATGTAAAGGTCGCCGGGGCCGCCGCCGCGCGGGCCGGCCTCGCCCTCGCCCGCCAGCCGGATGCGCGTGCCGTCGTCCACACCCTTGGGGATGTTGACGTTCAGCGTCTTGCGCCGTTCCACCCGGCCTTCGCCATGGCAGGTGTCGCAGGGGTCCGAAATGACGCGGCCGCTGCCATGGCAGCCCGGGCAGGTGCGTTCGACGATGAACAGGCCGTTCTGCATCCGCACCTGGCCGCGGCCGCCGCAGGTGGTGCAGGCCTGTACCTTGGCCCCCGGCTTGCCGCCGGTGCCGTTGCAGCCATCGCACTGCGCCGCGACATCAAACGCGATGTCGGCGCTGCCGCCGTTGAAGGCGTCGTCGAAACTGACCTCCAGGTCATAGCGGATGTCGGCACCCCGTTGAGGCCCGCCCCGCTGGCGGCCACCCCCCATGAATTCGCCGAAGATATTTTCGAAGATGTCGCTGAACCCGCCGCCGGCGAAGCCCTGTCCGAAGCCACCGCCGCCATTCTGCTGGAAGGCGGCATGGCCATAACGGTCGTAAGCGGCGCGCTTCTGCGGATCCTTCAGCACCTCATAGGCTTCGCCGATGGCCTTGAAGCGCGCCTCCGCCGCCTTGTCGCCGGGGTTGCGATCCGGGTGCCAGCGCATCGCCAGCTTGCGATAGGCGCTTTTCAGCGTGCTGTCGTCAGCGGTGCGCTCGCATTCAAGCAGTTCGTAATAATCGACTTCGGTGACCATCTACGACAGTTCCCCCGCGCGTGTCCCGGAAAAGTGGATACCGGTTTTTCGTCAAGGACACGCGCCATCAAACCAAGCCGGGGGGATGATCCCCCCGCACCCCTCATTTCTTGCTGTCGTCCACTTCGGTGAAGTCGGCGTCAACCACATCTTCGGCTTTCGCCGCCGTGGGTTCGGCCGCCTTCGCCTGCTCGGCGGCATAGACCGCCTCGCCCAGCTTCATCGCCACCTGGCCCAGCGCCTGCGCCTTGGCGTTGATCGCCGCCGCGTCGCCGCTGTCCAGCACCGCCTTCATCTCGGCGATGGCGGTTTCGATGCCGGCCTTCGTCTCGGCGTCGACCTTGTCGCCATGTTCGGACAATTGCCGTTCGGTGGCATGCACCAGGCTGTCGGCCTGGTTGCGCGCTTCCGCCGCCTCGCGCTTGGCCTTGTCCTCGCTGGCGAAGGCTTCGGCTTCCTTCACCATCTTCTCGATGTCGTCCTTCGACAGGCCGCCCGAGGGCTGGATGCTGATCCGCTGTTCCTTGCCCGTGCCCTTGTCCTTGGCGGACACGGCGACGATGCCGTTGGCGTCGATGTCGAACGTCACCTCGATCTGCGGCACGCCGCGTGGTGCCGGCGGAATGCCCTCCAGGTTGAACTGGCCGAGCGACTTGTTGTCGCGCGCCATTTCCCGCTCGCCCTGGAAGACGCTGATCGTCACCGCGCTCTGGTTGTCATCCGCGGTCGAGAAGGTCTGCGACTTCTTGGTCGGGATGGTCGTGTTGCGGTCAATCAGGCGCGTGAACACGCCGCCCAGCGTCTCGATGCCCAGCGACAGCGGGGTCACGTCCAGCAGCAGCACGTCCTTGACATCGCCGGCCAGCACGCCGCCCTGGATGGCGGCGCCCATGGCGACCACCTCGTCCGGGTTCACACCGGTGTTGGGCTCCTTGCCGAAAATGTCCTTCACGAACTGGCGCACGCGCGGCATGCGGGTCATGCCGCCAACCAGGATCACCTCGTCGATGGCGCTCGCCTTCACGCCCGCTTCGTTCATCGCGTCGACACAGGGCTTGCGGGTGCGCTCGATGAGGTCGATCACCAGCTTTTCCAGGTCGGCGCGGCTGATGGTCTTCACCAGATGCTTCGGCCCGGTCGCGTCTGCGGTGATGAAGGGCAGGTTCACTTCGGTGCTGGCGCTGGACGACAGCTCGATCTTCGCCTTCTCGGCGGCCTCCTTCAGCCGCTGCAACGCCAGCTTGTCCTTGGTCAGGTCGATGCCCTCCGCCTTGCGGAACTCCGCCGCCAGAAACTCCACCAGCTTGGCGTCGAAATCCTCGCCACCCAGGAAGGTGTCGCCGGAGGTGGATTTCACCTCGAACACGCCATCACCCAGTTCCAGGATGGAGACGTCGAAAGTGCCGCCGCCAAGGTCATAGACGGCGATGGTCTTCGCATTGGCGTTCTTGTCGAGGCCATAGGCAAGCGCCGCCGCGGTCGGCTCGTTGATGATGCGCAGCACATCCAGCCCGGCAATCTTGCCGGCGTCCTTGGTCGCCTGCCGCTGCGCGTCGTTGAAATAGGCCGGCACGGTGATGACCGCCTGCGTCACCTTCTCGCCCAGATAGCTTTCGGCCGTTTCCTTCATCTTCTGCAGGATGAAGGCGCTGATCTGGCTGGGGCTGTAATCGGTGCCGCCGGCCTGCACCCAGGCGTCGCCATTGCCGCCCTTGACGATCTTGTAGGGCACCAGCGCCGCGTCCTTCTGCGTCAGCGGGTCGTTATACCCCCGGCCGATCAGGCGCTTCACCGCATAGATGGTGTTTTCCGGGTTGGTGACCGCCTGGCGCTTTGCCGGCTGGCCCACCAGCCGCTCGCCGTCCTTGGCGAAGGCCACCTGGCTGGGCGTGGTGCGCGCGCCCTCGGCATTTTCGATGACCTTCGCGGTTGCGCCTTCCATCACGGCAACGCAGCTGTTGGTCGTTCCCAGATCGATCCCGATCACCTTGGCCATAGTCCAGTCCTCTTGTCTTTGGTCTTGCTTGTTCAATGGAATGCAGTGGAGGGGCGTTGCCGCTTCTCCACCATGCCCTGCGACATATAGGGGCGGCATGAGCCGCATCAATGGTATCGGCGGAGAATCTGACTCCGCGACAGTCTGCCGGCTGGACGCCGCGACCGCACTTCCCCAGATGGCAGCCATCATCGATGGAGTGCGGAATGGCGGCGAAACGTCTGGGTTTGGGGGCGATCATCCTTTCGGTATTGCTGCTGCTGGCAGCTTTGATGTCCGGCCGTGGCGCCTTTGCCAGCGTCGGCGGCGCGATCGGCGTGGAGAGCGGCGCCTGGGTGCGGCTGCCGGTGGTGGCGGGGCGGCCGGGCGCCGGCTATCTCGTGCTGCGCGGCGGCGCGAAGGACGACCGGCTGGTGAAGGTGACGAGCCCGCTGGCCGGACGCATCGAATTGCACACCATGTCGATGGAGGGCGGCATCATGCGGATGGCGCAGGTGGACGGCTATGCGCTGCCCGGGGGCGGCCTGCTGACGCTGGCGCCGGGCGGCAACCATCTGATGCTGTTCGACCTGAAGGCCGGGGCGAAGCCGGGAGCGAAAATCCCGCTGACGCTCGCCTTCGCCAGCGGCGCGAAGCTGGAGCTGATGGCCGAAGGGCGCAGTGCCACCGACAGGGCCAGCGACAAGCCGGCCGGGCACGCCCATCATTGAGAGGCCACTGACGGAAGGTGAGCGCGCGCTGGTGGCGCGGGTGTTCGGCGCCGCCGTCGATCCGGGACCGGTACGGATCAGACAACAGAAATACTGGATGTGGCAGCCGGCCTGGGTGACGATGGCGCCGGACGGTGACCTGTGGTTTCACCCCAATGGCGACAATTGCTGCGCCGATTTCGCCGCCACCGACATCGACCGCGAAGGCCATTTCATCCATGAAATGACGCATGTGTGGCAGGTGCAGATCGGCGGCAACCTGCTGTGGCGGCGGCTGCCCTGGGCCCCCTATCGCTACCTGCCGCTGGTGCCGGGAAAGCCGTTCGCCGCCTATGGGCTGGAGCAGCAGGCGGAGATGGTGCGGGAGGCGTGGATGCTGGCGCGGGGGCTGCGGCTGCCGGGGCGGCCGGCGCTGGCGGATTATGCCGCGATCATTCCCTTTTTCCAGCCATAACCGCCGACGAGTTCGCCATACATGTCGAACAGGGCATCGAAATGCCGCCCCGCCGGCGCCACGCGGGTGCGGCCGGCGGCGATGGCGGCGTGGCGCAGGGCATCGGGGTTGCGCGCCAGCAACCGGTTGATGGCGGCGGTCGCCCCGGCACGGCTGCCGGGTTCATAGGTTTCCGACCAGTCGGGGTGGGCGAGCGCGCTGCACCCGCCGACACTGGGGACGATCAGCGGGGTGCCGCTGGCCAGGGCCTCGGCCGCGACCAGTCCGAAGGTCTCGCTGCTGCACCCATGGATCAGCGCATCGGCGGAGGCGAGGAGGCGGGCGATGAGCGCGCGGTCGCCGATCTGGCCGGCGACATGGACGTGCGCGGCGTTCGCCGCGGCCCGGTCGACCGCGGTGCGGGACAGGCCGTCCCCCACCAGCAGGAGGCCGACGGGGCGGCTGGCCTGTGCCGCGTTCGCCGCCTCGATCACCATCGGCCAGCGTTTTTCGGGGTGATGGCGGCCGATGCCCAGCAGCAGGGCGGCATCGGGACCGAGGCCGGTTTTCGCCAGCCATTCGGCGCGCAGCGCGGGCGACCGCTTGCGTGGCGAGAACAGCCGCGTGTCGATGCCGAAGGTGGCGACGCGGGGTTGCGCAACGCCCTGCCCGGCCAGGCGCTGGGCGAGCCAGTCGCCGCCGACCACCACTTCATCGAAGCGGCTGGCGAGGCGGCGGAGATAGTTCCAGAACCAGCCGAACAGCCGGTCGATCTGGTCCCGCCGCAGCGCGCCGCCCAGCCACTGGTGTGGATAGCTGGCGACCGGGTCGGCGTGCATGAACAGGACCCGCTTGGCATCGCCGCGCCAGCCGGCGGCGATCCAGGCGCCGCGCCAGGGAGAGGAGGCCTCCAGCACATCGGGCTGCTCGGCATCGAGCACGCGATGCACATCCTCGGCATTCCAGAACACATGATAACGCTTGTCGAGCGGCAGGACCGGGGCCTTCACCCAGATCACCTTGCCGCCCTCGCGCTCCTCCGTGCGGTTTTCCGGGCCCGGCGCGATCACGGTGACGGCATGGCCATGCGAGGCCGCCAGCGCGATCTTCTGGTCGACGTAGGTTTTCACGCCGCCCCCCAGGGGGGCGTAGAATTCGGCGACGTCGACGATCTTCATGCTTACTGGCCTTCTGCCATGCGGGTGGGGGGGGGTGGCGACACGGTCGAGCGGGCGCATGGCAAGACCGCGCAGATAGTTGAGGGTGACCGGAATCTCGGTGACGCCGGTGCCGATGGTGACGGTGACCTTCGACACGTCGGGCTGGCTCCATCCCAGTTTCGGATTGTTGGAGAAGCCGACGCCATGCTGGCGGAAGTTGAATTTCCGCACGCCGTCGGTCGAGTGCACGACGTTGATGGCATAGCGGCCGGCGGCGGGCACCCGCAGGCAGAGGTTGATGTTGCCCGAGGCCGGCACGCGCAATTCGGCCCGGCGGAAGGGCTTGCCTTCCTGCTTCAGGACATAGTCGTCCTTCAGGAAATCCTCTTTTGTTGCCGGGAACAGCTCGGCGCGGATGGTGCCCTCGCGGTTTTTCAGGCCGGCGACCTGCACCAGCACGGCGGGGCCGCGGCCCGAGGTGCAGGCGTCGGCATCCTCGCCCAGCACCTGGGCCTGGACCGGGACGCCAAGGAGAGCGAGCAGGAGAAGCGGAACACGGATCATGCGGGAGCCTTTCGCAACAGTTCAGCCCCCTGAACGAGCGCGTAACCAAGCGCGTGGAAGACGAAGGTCATGGCGGCGGTCGCCGCCAGCAGCGCCGCCACCTGCGGCTGCGCGGCACCGGCGAGCGCCACGGCGAGGCCGGTGAACAGCAGGTCCTTGTTGGGGACGAGCGGCAGGCGGCTGATGATGAGGCGCATGGCACCCAGCAGCAGCCAGACACCGACGCTGACCGCCGGGAGCGCCATCGTCCAGGCGACGAGCACCAGCGCGCCGGCGGCCCCCAAGCGGAGGCAGGCGACGAGGAAGGCGAAGCGGTTGTCCGCGGGCGACAGGCTGAGGACGCGCTTGCGGAACAGGACGAGCGCGACGGACACCGCCATCACCAGCGCGGTGCCGAGTGCGATGGCGCGCATCGTGTCGCCGGAGATGGCGGCCTGGAACAGCGCGCTGTGGGCGAAGGGGAGCGCGGCGAGCACGAGCAGTAGCGTCGCGAGGTTGCCGGCCAGCGCCGACATGATGGCGACATCCTTGACGCCGGCCAGCGCCGATTCGCGCAGGCGGGCGCGGTTGCGCGCCCAGACGAACAGCCAGGCCTCGCCGGAATAGCCGAACACGGCGTCGTTCAGCACCCGCTTCTTGACGAACACCCCGAACGCCGGCCAGCCGATGTTCCAGAGCCGGCGGAAGATCAGCAGCTCGGAGAAGGGCAGGGTGAAATAGGCGGCCGCCAGCAGCAGGTAGAAAAGCGGGTTGGCGGGAAGCACGGCGACGATCGCTGCCCAGCCGAGCTGGCCGACACTGTAGAACAGGAAGCCGATGACGCCGGCCGACAGCGCGAAGCCGAGCAGCCGCTGCCAGTTCGGCGTGCGGTTGTCATCGGCGTCGAGGGCCAGGGGGGCGGTGGCAAGGGTCAAGCAGCGGTTCCATCCGGGCGGAGGCCCGGTCATGCTGCGGACCTAGGCGGGGATTGCGACTCAATCGGGGCAGTTTCGCGGTCAGAAGGGGATGCGCTGCCCGTCCCAAGCGAGCGCGAAGCCATTGTCCTCTCGGGTCAGGCCCTGGATCACGCGCCACAATTGCGCCGCGCTGTGCGCCGGCGTGAAGAGTTTCTCCGGCGCGACGTTCCGCTGGAAGGGTTTCGACAGGCCGGTGTCGACCGTGCCCGGATGCAGCGTGACCGCGACCGCGGCCGGGTTCTTGCGCGCCAGTTCGATGGCGAGCGTGCGCACCAGCATGTTGAGCGCCACCTTCGAGGCCCGATAGCTGTGCCAGCCGCCCAGGCGATTGTCCGCAATCGAGCCGACCCGGGCGGAGAGCGCGGCGAAGACGGAAGGGTCGCCGCGCCGCAGTTTCGGCAGCGCATGTTTGGCGACCAGCGCCGGCCCGATCGTGTTGATGGCGAAATTCTCCGCCATCCAGGCGGCGTCGAGCTGCCGCCAGTCGCGCTCGGGCTGGCGGTCCTCGCGGTGCAGCAGCCCGGTGGCGACGATGACGCCAGCAAGGTCGGCAAGGGGCGCGAAGGCGGCGGCGATGCTGCCCTCATCGGTCAGGTCGAGACCGGTGCGGCGCGACAGTCGCACGACAGGCGCACCGGTCGCCGCGATGACATCGGCGAGCGCGCCACCGACCCCGCCCGATGCGCCGACGATGGCCCAGGCGGTCAATCCTCGTCCCTCGGTTGCGGCGGGGGCGCCTGCTCGCCCGGCTTGCGCGTGATGCCGGCCATGATCAGGTTGGGGATGCGGCTGTTGTCCCACTCGTCGGCACCGTCGCGCTTGCCCCATTCACCGGTGCGCACGATCACCAGCTGCTCGCTGGGGACGATCCACACCGCCTGGTTGCTGTTGCCGTCGAACAGGAACAGGTCGGCGGCATGATAGGGTTCGCCATGCAGCACCTTGCGGCCGGGGCGGGTGGGGTTGGCGAACCCGCGACGTTCGATGAACGGGCCGGCGACATAGACGCCCAGGCCATACCAAGGGTTCTGCTTCGTCGGCGTGCGCATGGCGGTGACATAGCCGGCGGGAAGCAGTCGCGTTTTGCCAATGAAACCATCGTTCGCCAGCAAAACGGCGATGCGGGCCCAGCTTTCGGGTGGCAGCATGATGCAGCAGCCGCTGTGCGCGAGGCCGCCGGGCCGGTTCAGCCAGACCTGGCCGCCGGCGGCACCGATGGGTTTCAGGATTTCCGTGGAGACGAACTCCGCATAGCGACGGCCGGTGGCGCGTTCGATCAGCAGCGCGACCAAGTCGCTGGTGACATTGGAATACTCGTAACGCGTGCCGGGCGGATCGGTCAGCGGATAGTCGTTGACCATGACATGGTCATGGTTGGGATGCAGGTAGGCGCGGTTCCAGATGCTTTGCGGGGTCGGTTCGAAGCCCTGCGCCAACAGGCCGGAGCGCATGTCGAGCAGGTGGCGGACCAGGATCGCCGCCTTCGGCGTGCCCTTCCATTCAGTGATGAAGTCGGCAACGGGCTGGTCGAGCGACTTCACCTTCCCCAGCATCAACGCACGACCGACGACGAGCGCGGTCAGCGGCTTTGCCAGCGACTTGCTGACGATGGTGTCGGCGGCGGTGCGGCCGGGGGCATAATATTCGCCGACCAGCCGGCCGCGGTGCAGCACCAACAGGCTGCTGCTGTTCTGCGTGGCGGCATAGTCGGTCGCCGCCTTCAGTGCGGCGGGATCGATGCCGTCGCTGCCGCGCGGCAGCGGCGTCGGTTTCGCGGCGCCGGGCACCGGCTCCAGCGGGTCATAGGCGGGCAGCTCCCCGCTGCGGCTGGAGGCCATCGCCTGGAAGCGTTGCAGATAGACGGCCTCGGTCTCCGGCGTTGGTGCGGCCAGCGGGGGATTGGTGGCGACGGTGGGGGCGGCGAGCACCGGCGTCGCGAGCAATGTGGCGATCAGGGCACGAAGCAGCATCGGCACTCTCCTTGGCCGCCGCCCTATCACAGCGTTGCGCCGGGGCAGCCTGTGGAAGCCGCCAGTTCATCCGCCTGCCGGACAGCGGGCGGGTGCGACGCTTTGCCGGGCGCGGGCGGCCGCGATAGGGCGGCGCAAAGGGAGTGTGGCGATGGGCGGCTATTCGAAGGCAGCGAAACTGTGGGGCTGGCTGATGATGCTGGCCTATGGCCTGCATAGCCTGATCACCATCAACCTGCCGCGCACCGACAAGGCGCTGCCGCTGCGCGACGAGCTGCGCGGCTGGCATTATCTGGCGGGCACGCTGCTGTTCATCGCAGTCAGCGTGCGCATTTTCATCTGGTTTCGTGAACGGCATCGGGAAACGCCGCCGGCCGGGCTTCCGGAGGGTGCGTTCCGCTGGGGACGGGCACTGGCAGCCGCGTCCTGGTTCCTGATCTTCCTCGCGCCTTTCTTTGGCGTGCTTTACGCCTGGTCGCAGAGCCTGCCGGTGCATCTGGGGCCGCTGCCGGCGCTGCCGCCGCTGGTGGAGGCGAACCGGCTGCTGTGGCAGTTCACCGGCTATTTCCATTCCGGCCTGGGCTTCATGCTGCTGCTGCTCAACCTGACGGTGGTGCTGTCGGGCGGCTTTTTCCTGCTGCGTTACGGCCATGGCCTGCTCAGCGCCTTTCCCCCGGGGCAGGGCGCGCTGAGTCTGGTGGGGCTGAGCGTGACGGTCTATGCCTTCGCCACCTTCCGCTCGCCCGATCCCGGCCCCGTCGCGGTCGGCATCTTCTGGCTGATCTGTGCAGCGGTGTGGGGGCTGTCGCGCCTGCTGAAACGACGCGAGAAGGCGCTGGATGCGCCGCGCCGGCCGGTGCATCCGGCGATGGCCTATGCCATCCCGGTCGCGGCGGCGGCGATCGTCGTGGGGGGGGCCTATGGCCCGCATGCGATGTTCCGGGTGACGCCCTGGCCGATGGGCGAGGTGGTGGAGGCGCCCGATGGCGTGGAATGGCACGCCGCACGGGTGCAGGCGGTGACGCTGCCGACGCCGGCCGAGCTGGCGGAAGCGCGGCGGATCGGGCAGGACACCTACAAATGGTGCACCTTCTGCCACACGGTGACCAAGGGCAAGAAGCATCTGGTCGGGCCGAACCTGTTCGCGCTCTATGGCCAGAAGGCAGGCACGGTGCCCAATTTCGCCTATTCCGATGCCATGGTGAAGGCGCGGGAAGGCGGGCTGGTGTGGAACGACGAGACCATCGCCGCCTATATCGCCGACCCCGACCGTTTCATGCCGGGGACGAGCATGATCATCAGCAGTGGCCCGGTGAGCGATCCGAACGTGCGCGCCGCGGTGGTGACAATCTTGAAATATGAAACCATGCGGCCGGAGGCCGGGGAGTAGGTCAGGCCTTCTCCAGCGTGCATTGCAGCGGGTGCTGGTGCTGTTTGGCGAAATCCATCACCTGCGACACTTTGGTCTCGGCGACCTCGTAGGTGAAAATCCCGCAGACGCCGACGCCCTTCTGGTGGACGTGGAGCATGACGCGAGTCGCGTCCTCGATGCTCATCTTGAAGAAGCGCTGCAGGACATGGACGACGAATTCCATCGGGGTATAATCGTCGTTCATCAGCAGCACCTTGTAAAGGGACGGTTTTTTCGTCTTCGGTGCAGTCTTGGTGATGACGCCGGTACCGGTCCGCCCGTCGTCCTCGTCACGACGCTCCGCCATCAGGGTAGGAGAAGGGGCGCTGGTCATCATGGGCCGAATTATTGAATCCTGAGGGATAGGACAAGCGGGAAGATGGCCAACCGCAGGGAACGCGCGGGCACATCGCGGGCTTGTGACGCTTGTCATTGTGTTGTCATGAAGCTTGGCGCAAGGGAAGGATTGTAGATCATCCATGAGTAAGCGCTTGTCCTTCCATCGCCTGACCCCGTCATTGGTGCCGCTGTTGTTGCTTGCCGCGGGTTGCTCGCAGGGCGAGGCCAAGGATGATGCCGCCAAGGGCAGCGGCGGTGGCGGGGGACGCGCCCCGTCGGTGTTCGTCGGCACGGTCGCGACGGCGTCCTTGTCCGACCGGATCGAGGCGGTCGGCACGGCCGTGGCGAATGAGCAGGCCAGCCTGAACAGCACCGTCAACGAGCGCATCGAGAGCGTGCGTTTCGCCGACGGCGCCTTCGTGCCGAAGGGGGCGGTGATCGCCACGCTGTTGCAGGCGGAGGAATCGGCCAATCTGGGCGTGCAGAGCGCCCGGCTGAAGGAGGCCGAGTTGCAGCTGGCGCGGCTGCGGCAGTTGCAGGCGCAGGGCTTTGCCACCAAGGCGCGCATCGACGAGCAGGTGGCGGCGGTGGAGACGGCGCGGGCGCAGGGCAATGCGGTGCGGGCGCAGATCGGCGACCGGGTGATCCGCGCCCCGTTCAGCGGCTGGCTGACGCTGCGGCGCGTCTCGCCGGGCGCCATCGTCACCACGGGAACGCCGATTGCCACGATCGTCGACTATTCAAGGATAAAACTGGATTTCACCGTGCCCGAGCTGCTGCTGGCGACCATCCGCCCCGGCCTTGCCATCGAGGCGACGGCGCCGGCGTTTCCGGGCGAGACGTTCACGGGCACGGTGGCCAGCATCGACCCGCTGGTCGACCCGGTGACGCGCGCGGTGACAGTGCGGGCGCTGCTGCCCAACCCGCAGCTGAAGCTGCGGCCGGGCATGCTGCTGACGGTGGAGCTTTCCGGGCGGCCGCGGCAGACCCTGGTGGTGCCGGAACTGGCGGTGCTGGGCCAGGGCGGCGAGAATTTCGTCTATCGCGTGGGACAGGACAACAAGGCGGTGCGGACACCGGTGGAGATCGGCATCAAGCGCGACGGCAAGGTGGAGATCCGCAGCGGGTTGAGCGCCGGCACGCGGATCGTGATCGATGGCACGGTGAAGGTGCGTGACGGCGGCGCGATCCGGCCGGTGGATCCGCAGGCGGCGCGGGCCGGGCGGCCGCAGAAGGCGGCGGCATGACGCTGTCGGACCTGTCCGTCCGGCGGCCGGTGTTCGCGGCGGTGATGTCGCTGATGCTGCTGCTGGTGGGCATTGTCGCGTTCGGCCGGCTGCCGGTGCGGGAGCTGCCCGACATCGACCCGCCGGTGGTGTCGATCGATGTCACCTATCGCGGCGCCTCCGCGGCGGTGGTGGAGAACCGGATCACCCAGCTGATCGAGGACCGGATCAGCGGCATCGAGGGCATCGAGAATGTCATCAGCCGCTCCCGCGACGGGCGCGCCGACATCACCATCGAATTTTCGGCGACCCGCGACATCGACGCGGCGGCAAATGATGTGCGCGACCGGGTGGCGGGCGTGCTGGATGACCTGCCCGACGACGCCGAGCCGCCGGACATCCGCAAGGTGGATGCCGATGCGCAGCCGATCCTGTGGATGAACCTGCTGCACCCGACCTGGACCAAGATGCAGCTGTCGGACTATGCCGACCGTTTCCTGCTGGACCGCTTCGGCGCGATCAACGGGGTAGCCCGCGTGCAGATCGGCGGCGAGGCGCGGCCGTCGATGCGGGTGTGGCTGGACCGGTCGAAGCTGGCGGCCTTCCAGCTGACGCCGGCCGATATCGAGGCGGCGCTGCGGCGGCAGAATGTCGAGCTGCCGGCGGGGCGCGTGGAGGGCGAGACCAAGAATCTGACCGTCCGGGTGGCGCGCAATTTCGTGACGCCGGCGCAATTCGAGAACCTGGTGGTGACGCGCGGCAGCGACGGCTATCTGGTGCGGCTGGGCGATGTCGCACGCATCGAGCAGGCGCCCGAGAACCGCTATGTCATGTTCAACTCCAATGGCGAAAGCGCCATCGGGCTGGGCATCGTGCGGCAGTCCGGCGCCAATACCTTGCAGGTGGCGGACGATGTGAAGGCCGAGATCGAGCGGCTGAAACCGACGCTGCCCGCCGGCATGATGCTGGCGGTGAGTTTCGATTCGTCGCAGTTCATCGACCGGGCGATCCACAATGTCTGGGTGACGCTGGCCGAGGCGGCCGTGCTGGTGGTGCTGGTGATCTATGCCTTCCTCGGCTCGCTGCGGGCGACGATGATTCCGGCGGTGACGGTGCCGATCTGCATCGTCGCCACTTTTGCCGTGCTGTGGGCGTTCGGCTTCAGCCTCAACCTGCTGACCTTGCTGGCGCTGGTGCTGGCGATCGGGCTGGTGGTGGATGATGCCATCGTGGTGCTGGAAAACATCTATTACCGCATCGAGCAGGGCGAGACGCCGCTGGTCGCCGCCTATCAGGGGGCGCGGCAGGTGGGGTTCGCGGTGATCGCGACGACCATCGTGGTGTGCGCGGTGTTCGTGCCGGTGATGTTCATCGCCGGCAATACCGGCCTGCTGTTCCGGGAGCTGGCGGCGGCGATGATCGGGGCGGTGGCGTTCAGCGGCTTCGTGGCGCTGTCGCTGACGCCGATGCTCTGTTCCAAGCTGTTCAAGCCGCTGGAGCCGGGCAAGAGCGGGCACAACCGCATCACGCAGTGGATCGACGCGCGCTTCGCCTCGCTCTCGGCCGCCTATCGCTCGCGGCTGACCAAGCTGATCAACCGCCCGCTGCTGGTGGGCGCGGTGGCGTTCGGCGTGGTGGCGGCGTGCGGCCTGCTGGGCACCATGCTGAAATCCGAACTGGCGCCCGAGGAAGATATCGGCAATTTCCAGGTGAGCGTCAGCGCCGCCGAAGGCACCGGCTTTGCCCAGATGCAGCGCTATATGGAGCGTATCCAGGGCAAGATGCTGCCGCTGGTGGAGGAAGGGACGATCCGCCGCATGATCACCCGCGTGCCCGGCGGCGGCGGGGGGGGCGGGGGCGAGGAATATAACAGCGGCGCGATGACGGTGTTCCTCTACCCCTGGGAAGAGCGCGACTATACCACCCGCGAGGTGGTGGAACGCGTTCAGAAAATCCTGCGCAGCGATCCCAGCGTGCGCGGCAATGCCAGCATCCCGTCCTCGCTGTCGCGCGGGCGGGGGCGGCCGGTGAATTTCGTGATCGCCGGCGGCACGTTCGAGGAGCTGGCGAAGGCGCGCGACGCGATCCTGAAGGCGGCGGAGAGCAACCCCGGCCTGGTGGATGTGGACAGCGACTATAAGGAAACCAAGCCGCAGATCCTGATCGACATCGACACCGCGCGGGCGGGCGACTTGGGCGTGCCGATCGCCGACATCGGCTCCACGCTGGAGACGATGATGGGCAGCCGGCGGGTGACCACCTATGTCGACCGCGGCGAGGAATATCGCGTCATCCTGCAGGCCGGCGATGCAGACCGGGTGTCGCCCGACGACCTGTCCAACGTCTATGTCCGTTCCACGGTGACGCGGCAGATGATCCCGCTGTCGAACCTGGTGCAGCTGCGCACGGTGGCGGAAGCGGGTGACCTGGGGCGGTTCGACAAGCTGCGCGCGATCACCATCAGCGCCAACCTGGCACCCGATTATACGCTGGGCGAGGCGCTGAGCTGGCTGGAGGCGGAAGCGGCGAAGCAGCCACAGGTCAGCCGCGTGGGCTATCGCGGCGAATCGCGGGCTTTCAAGCAGACCGGCGCCTCGCTCTACATCGTGCTGGGGCTGACCGTGGTCCTGGTGTTCCTGGTGCTGGCGGCGCAGTTCGAGAGCTTCGTGCACCCGACGGTGATCATCCTGACCGTGCCGCTGGCGGTGGGCGGTGGCCTGCTGGGGCTGTTCGCCATGGGCGGGACGCTGAACCTCTACAGCCAGGTCGGCATCGTCATGCTGGTGGGGCTGGCGGCGAAGAACGGCATCCTGATCGTGGAGTTTGCGAACCAGCTGCGCGACGAGGGCAAGGCCTTTCTGGACGCCATCATCGAGGCGAGCGAGCGCCGGCTGCGCCCGGTGCTGATGACCAGCATCGCCACCGTTGCCGGCGCCGTGCCGCTGATGCTGGCGAGCGGCGCCGGCGCCGGCAGCCGGCGGGCGATCGGCGTGGTGATCGTGTGGGGCGTAAGTTTCGCCACGCTGCTGACGCTGTTCGTGATCCCGGTGTTCTACGCGCTGCTGGCGCGGCGCACGCAATCGCCGCAGACCATCGCGCGGCGGCTTGACAGCGAAATGGCAGGGCAGCCGGCGGCGGCGGAATAGCGGCGACTCGCTTTTTGCGCCGCGCGACGCTATCTTGCCCTCATGCAGAACCAGAATGCGATTCTCGAGGATCTTGCCCGGCTTGCGAGCAGCGTGGCGGGAACCGTGGCCGGCGCCGGGCGTGAGGCGGAAGCGAAGCTGAAGGAAAAGCTGCGCGAGGCGATGGGTGGCGTGGACATGGTGAGCCGCGAGGAGTTCGAGGCGGTGCGCGAAATGGCGGCGAACGCGCGGGCCGAGGTGGCGGCGCTGCGGGCCGAGCTGGACGCGCTGAAGGCCAAGGGCTGAGCGCTCCGGCCGATTTATCCACAATATTCCCGTCCGCCGATGCGGCGAGACTTGCACCGCCGGTTCTGATGCCCCAAGATGTGGGGGCTGATCGGCAACAGGAGCCCCATCCCTTGACCAGCCTTCAGTTTGAAAGCGCGCCGGATCCCGCCGCCCCCATCGACATGCTGGAACATTATTTCAGCAGCCACAACTGGGCGTTCGAGCGCGCCGGCGATGAGGAGATCGTCTGCACCGTGAAGGGCAGCTGGTCCGAATATGAGCTGCGCGCGCTGTGGCGCGAGGATGAAGGCGTGTTGCAGTTCATCGCGCTGACCGGGATCAGCGTGCCCGAGGCCAAGGCCAGCGACGCGCGGGCGAATGTCTATGAGGTGCTGGGGCTGATCAACGAGCAGCTGTGGCTGGGACATTTCGAACTGTGGTCGGCGGACGGCTCGGTGCTGTTCCGCCACGCGGTGCTGCTGGACGGCGAGGAGGATGAGCCGGCGCTGACGCTGTCGCAGACCGAGGCGCTGGTCGATGCCGCCATCGACGAGTGCGAACGCTTCTATCCGGTGTTCCAGTTCGTGCTGTGGGGCGGGAAAAAGCCGGCGGAAGCGCTGCAGGCGGCGCTGCTGGACACGGTCGGCGAGGCCTGAGGCGCGGCGCGACTTTTCGAGTCGCACTCACATTATTCCCCCTGCCACGCGCGAATGAGCTGTTTCGTGCCATGATTTTTTCGCATGGCTGCCATGCGCCAGCGGATGTCCTTCAAGATTAATCTCGCTTTAACAGCATGTTAATATTCCCACGATGGACGTCGCTTATGTGTCGGTCGGGAAATTCGCGTGGCACTCAAATTTTCGCTTGACCGCCAACTGAGTGACACTTTAAAGCTCCACTCAGTTGAATTGAGCGGAACTCGAAACCGCTCCGTTCACCAACCGGTGCCGCCCCGCCCCTCCCCCGGAGCAAGGACGACGCCCATGATCAGGAAGGATTTTGACATGCGCTCGATCAGTTTCGCTCTGCCGCTGGCCCTGGTTGCCACCGTTGCCACCTTCGGCCTGTCCGCCGGCCCGGCCATGGCGTCGCCCGAAGCCTGTGCCGCCGCGCCCGCCGCGCTGACCACGCTCGCCAACAAGGCGACCGGTGACGCCCAGCGCATCGCGCTGTCCAACATCTCGCTCGGCCAGAAGCTGTGCGAAGCCGATGCCCGTTTCGAGGCGTCGAAGAAGTTCAAGGTTGCCGCCAAGGCGCTGGGCACCGATCTCGCCGCCGTGATGAACGGCACCGCGACGGCCGCCGCCGCCGAGTAAAAGACAAGCTCCCACGACAGGCGTCCCCCTCCAACCGCCTGTCCCCTTGGGCCGCCCTGTCCCTTTGGACCGGGCGGCCCTTTGCGTTCCATGGCGGTTGTCCCGTTCCGCGGCGCGTGCCAAAGCGGCGCGATGGGTGATCATCTGAGGCTGGAGTTCGAGGGCGCGGTGGCGCACCTGAGCATCGACCGCGCCGACCGGCGCAATGCCTTCAACCAGGCGATGTGGGAAGCCATGCCGGGCCTGATCGAGGCCGCGGTGGCGCCACCGGCCGTGCGCGCGGTGATCCTGCGGGCGGCCGAGCCGGGGGTGTTCTGCGCCGGCGCGGACATCGCCGAATTCGCGACAAAAGCGCCCGATGCCGAGTGGCGGCGCGTGAACCAGGCGGCGATCGCGCGCACACAGATCGCACTCGCCCGGGCGGCGAAACCGGTGATCGCGGTGATCGACGGCGATTGCGTCGGCGGCGGCTGCGGCCTGGCGCTAGCGGCGGACATCCGCGTGGCCTCGCCCCGCGCGCGCTTCGGCATCACGCCGGCGAAGCTGGGCCTCGTCTATTCGCTGCACGACACCAAGCTGCTGGTCGACCTGGTCGGCCCGGCACAGGCGAAGCGCATCCTGTTCACCGCCGGGCTGCTGGACGCGGCGGAGGCGACGCGGATCGGGCTGGTAACGATGCTGGCCGACGATCCGCTGCCGGCGGCGCTGGCGCTGGCGGCGCAGATCGCGGCGACCTCGCCGTTCACGCATCGGCATGCCAAGGCGATCGTCCGCCGCATCCTGGACGGGGAGAGCGCGGATTCGCCGGAGACGGCGGCCCTGTTCGACAGCGCCTTCACCGGCGCGGATTTTCAGGAGGGGGTGGCGGCGTTCCTGGCCAAGCGCGCCCCCGTTTTCGCCGACCGGTGAGCGCCCTGTCGAGCGCCGCAGAAGTCATTGCCGGCAGCGACGGCCGCTGGCTGATCGTGGCCGACCACAGCAGCGCGGCGGTGCCGCCGGGCATCGACCTGAAGGTGGCGCCGGCCGTGATGGGCACCCACATCGCCGTCGATCTGGGCGTGGAGGCGCTGAGCCGCACGCTGGCCGCCGACCTTGGCTGCCCGGCGGTGCTGGCGACGGTCTCCCGCCTGGTGGCGGACTTCAACCGGCCGCTGGACAATGAGGGGATGGTACCGGCGAGCAGCGATGGAGTGACCATCGCCGGCAACGTCGGGCTTTCGGCCGAGGCCCATGAGGCACGGCGGGCATGGCACCGCGATTACCACCGCCGGCTGGCGGCGCAGGTGGCGCAGCAACGCCCGCGGCTGTTGCTGAGCCTGCACAGCTTCACCCCGGCGCTGGCGACCCGGCCGGACGAGGCGCGGCCCTGGCCGGTGGGCATCCTGTGGAACGAAGATGCGCGGGGGGCGGAACCGGCGATCGCCGCATTGCGGGCGCGCGGCCTGCTGGTGGGGGAGAACCAGCCCTATTCCGGGCGCGAGCTGAATTTCAGCATGGACGTGCATGGCGAAGCCAACGGCATCCCCTACACCGGGTTCGAGGTGCGGCAGGACGAGCTGGCGGACGATGCCGGCATCGCGCGCTGGAGCGCGCATCTGGCGGCGGCGGCGCGCGCGGTGCTGGACGCGCTGCCATGATCGGCCGCGTGCTGGGCTGGATGCTGAGCCTGGTCTTCGGGCTGGTGCTGCTGTCGCTGCTGTGGGTGCTGGCCTATCGCTGGGTGGATCCGCCGATCACCTGGATCCAGGCGCGGGACCGGCTGGCGGGCGTGCCGGTGCAGCAGCAGTGGGTGGGGCTTGAGGGCATGACGCGGGCGATGCCGCGCGCGGTGATCGGGGCGGAGGACGCCAATTTCTGCGCCCACAACGGGTTCGACCTGGAGGCGATCGAGGCGGCGATGGAGCGCAACGCCAAGTCGAAGCGGGTGGTGGGCGGTTCGACGATCAGCCAGCAGACGGCGAAGAATGCCTTCTTGTGGCCGCAGAGGAGCTGGGTGCGCAAGGGGCTGGAAGCTTACTTTACGGTGTTGATCGAGCTGGTGTGGGGCAAGCCGCGGATCATGGAGGTGTATCTGAACATCGCCGAGATGGGCCGCGGCATCTATGGCGTGGAGGCGGCATCCCGCCATTATTTCAACAAGAGCGCGGCGACGCTGACGCGGCGCGAGGCGGCGCGGCTGGCGGCGATCCTGCCGCAGCCGATCAAGCGCGATCCGACCGAGTTGAAGCGCAAGGAACGGCGCAAGGCGCGGGCGATCGAGAAGCGCATCCGCGTGGTGCGCGACGAGAATATCGACGCCTGCCTGTTTTAGAACAACCAGCTGGTGGGATCGGCAATCGGGCTGCGGCTGCCGGCGGCGCTCAAGGATTTGGCGCAGCGGACGATGAACCAGATGGCGACGACGGCATAGAGCAGGATGCCGATGAGGGCGACCACCAGGATGGTGGCGATGGCGGAATAGAGGAGGCCGATCCAGAAGGTGCGGATGAGATATTGGTAATGGCTCGATTCCCAGTCGGCGTGCGCCTCGTCCTTCCAGACATAGGCCAGCACGACGCCGATGATCGCGGTGATGCCGACGAGGAAACTGGCGAGGTAGAGGATGGCGATGATCGTGGGCCGGGGCGTTCCCTGCTGCGTCTCGCTCATCTCAATCCTCCTGCTGCGGGGTGACCGGGGCGCCGGCGTGGGCGGCGTTGGCCTTGTCGCCGCCCAGGCCGCCGGGCAGCGCGTTGGAGGCGCGCGCGGCTTCCCTGTCCGCGGCGGCTTCGGCCTGGGCGGCGCTTTGTATGCCGACGCCGCGTTCGGCCATCTGGTTGAAGGCGCCGGCGGCCTCGCGCGCGGTGGCGCAGCCGGCAAGGAGCGCGAGCAGCAGGAGCGGCAGCAGGGGTTTCATGGCCGCGACTGTTGACGCAGCGCGCGCGTGTTGGCAAGCGGGCTTCACCATCACAGGCGTGGACGGCCGCCGGCGGGCAACCGCGGGAGGAAAGTCCGGGCTCCGCGGATCAACGGTGGCGGGTAACGCCCGCCGGGGGCGACCCCAGGGACAGTGCCACAGAAAACAGTCCACCGTCCGGCTTTCGGGTGACGGCCAGGGCGAAACGGGGCGGCAAGAGCGCACCGCGCGGCTGGCAACAGCCGTGGCAGGGCAAACCCCACCGGGAGCAAGACCGAATAGGCGCGTCAGGCAGGATCCAGCCGACGGCGCGCGGGTTGGTTGCTGGAGGGTGCGGGCGACCGCATCCCTAGAGGAATGGCCGTCCAGGGCGTTCGCGCCCGGACAGAACCCGGCTTACAGCGCCTGTGGTGGGATTGCCGGGTCAGTAGTGAAAACGGCATTGCGCGATTTCCAGCCGTTGCTCCTTGCCCTGCCCGGCTACACGATAGACCAGCCGGTCTTCGCGTGTGATGCGACGGGACCAGAACCCTTTCAGCTCGTTTTTCAAAGGCTCCGGCTTTCCGGTTCCGGTGAAGGGGTGACGACAACATTCCTCGATCAGGGCGTTCAAACGTTCCAGGGTCTGCCTGTCCGTTGCCTGCCAGTGACAATAGGCTGTCCAGGCGGTCGGGAAGAAGACGATGATCACGGATTGATGAGTTCGCGTTCCACACCCAGCCCGGCGTTCAAGCCGGCCACCGCCTCGCGCAACGCCGCCGCATTGGCCGGCGTGGACAAGAGATAGGCAGTCTCGTCCATTGAGTTCCAGTCCGACAGCGATACGATCACCACCGGCTCCCCGTTACGGCGCGTGACGATGACAGGCTCATGGTCATCGACCACCCGGTCCATCACGGTTTTCAAGTTCGCCCGCGTATCGGAATAGTGCATTGCTCGCATGGAGACGATATTGTGCAGGATGTTGCACAAGTCAAGTCGCGCTTGCCCATGTTTCCCGTCGCCGCCATAGGCTGCCCTTCATGCATGATATAAAAGCCATTCGTGCCGACCCTGCGTGGTTCGACACCATGTTAGCCAGGCGCAACATCCCAAGCGCCTCAAAATCCATCATTGAATCGGACGCTCGGGTCAAAATCTACGAAACTCAAAATCAGGAACAGGCCGCACAGAAAAACCAGATTGCCAAAGCCGTCGGTCAGGCCAAGGCAAGCGGAGACACGGAGGCTTTGCAACAGCGACTGGAAGATGCGCGTCTTCATGCCGCGATGAGCGAATCGATCGGCGAGCTCATCGCTGAGCATTCCAAATCACGGGATGACCTCCTCGCCGCGCTGCCCAACCTGCCAGCCGATGATGTACCAGATGGCGCAGACGAGAGCGGCAATGTCGAGCTGAAGCGCTGGGGCACGCCACGGCAGTTCGATTTTGCGCCGCGCGACCATGACGCCGTCGCAGCCCGCCTTGGCTATGATCCCGAGGCCGCCGCCGCCATCGCCGGCGCGCGCTTCGCCATCCTGCGCGGCGGGCTGGCGCGGCTGCATCGGGCGCTGGGACAGTTCATGCTGGACACCCACACGCGGCAGTTCGGCTATACCGAAACCATCGCGCCGCTGCTGGTGCGCAGCGAGGCGATGTTCGGCACCGCGCAGCTGCCGAAGTTCCGCGACGACCAGTTCGAGACCACCGATGGCCGCTGGCTGATCCCGACCGCGGAAGTGTCGCTTACCAACCAGGTGCGCGAACAGATCCTGGACGGCGAGCGCCTGCCGCTGCGTTTCACCGCGCTGACCCCCTGTTTCCGCAAGGAGGCGGGCGCCGCCGGGCGCGACACGCGCGGCCTCATTCGCCAGCACCAGTTCGAGAAGGTGGAGCTCGTCAGCATCACCCGGCCGGAGGACAGCGACGCCGAGCATGAGCGCATGACGCGCGCCGCCGAATCGATCCTGGAGGCGCTGAACCTGCCCTATCGCCGGATGATCCTGTGCGCCGGCGACATGGGCTTTGCCGCGCGCCGGACCTTCGACCTGGAGGTGTGGCTGCCGGGCGCGAAGGCGTATCGGGAGATCAGCAGCTGCTCGACCTGCGGCGATTTCCAGGCGCGGCGCATGGAGGCGCGGTTCCGCACCAAGGGGGAGAAGGGCACGCGCTTCGTCCACACGTTGAACGGCAGCGGGCTGGCGGTGGGGCGGGCGCTGGTGGCGGTGATCGAAAATTACCAGACGGCGGACGGCGCTGTCATGATTCCCGATGTGCTGGCGCCCTACATGGGCGGTCTGAACCGGTTGGAGCCTGAGAGTTGATGCGCATCCTGCTGACCAACGACGACGGCATCAACGCGCCGGGCTTCGCCGCGCTGGAGCGGATCGCGGCGCAACTGTCCGACGATGTCTGGATGGTGGCGCCGGCGGAGGAACAGTCCGGCGCCGGCCATTCGCTGACGCTGACCCGCCCGCTGCGGATGCGGCAGCCGGGCGAACGTCGCTTCGCCATCGCCGGCACGCCGACGGACAGCGTGATGATGGCGCTGGGGATGGTGATGAAGGACAGCCCGCCCGACCTGATCCTGTCCGGCGTCAACCGCGGCCCGAACATGGCGGAGGATGTGACGTATAGTGGCACCGTCTCCGCCGCGATGGAGGGGACGCTGGCGGGCGTGCGCTCGATCGCGCTGTCCCAGGCGATGAACGATTACACCGTGGGCAACGAAAGTTTCGCCAGCGCCGAGGCGAGCGCCGCCGACATCATCCGGCGGGTGGCGGCGGCACCCTGGCATCCGGGCACGCTGGTGAACATCAATTTCCCGACGCGGGCGGAGCCGCTGGGCGTGCGGGTGACCGAGCAGGGTTTCCGCGACTATGGCCATATCGCCATCGAGCGGCGGGTGGACCCGCGCGGCTATCCCTATTTCTGGTTCGGCTATGGCCGGGAGATCGAGACGCCGGCGCACCGCACCGACCTGGAGGCGGTGCGCGCCGGCTATGTCAGCGTGACGCCGCTGCACCTGGACCTGACCGCGCGGGAGGCGATGGCGGCGCTGGCGGCGACGCTGGAATAGGAAAAGGGCGGGGTTTGCCCTCCCCGCCCTCTCGTGACGAACTGTGAATCCGGCGCATGTCCCGATGCGCACTCTGGTTATGCAAGCAGCTTGCCAACCGCGATGGGCGCGCGAAATTTCTTGATTATCAATGTTTTGATAGCGCTGTGTCGCCAAGTTTATCCATTTATGTGTAAAGTTTTTCGACACGCCGCGTGCGATGTCCGCGCCTTGCCTTGGCGCGGCAGCTGCCGCATGGGGCGCGCATGAACAGCCCTTCTCCGCTTCGCATCGGCCTTGCCGGCCTTGGCACCGTCGGCGCCGGTGTCGTCCGCCTGCTGGATACCAACGCCGCGCTGGTGGCGCGGCGGGCCGGCCGGCGCATCGAGGTGAGCGCCGTCAGCGCCCGCGACCGTGCGCGTGCGCGGGGCATCGATCTGGGGCGCTTCGCCTGGGAGGATGATGCGACCGCGCTGGCGGCACGCGACGATGTCGATTGCGTGGTGGAGCTGGTGGGGGGCGCCGATGGCCCGGCGCTGACGCTGGCGCGGGCGACGCTGGCGGCGCGGAAACCCTTCGTCACGGCGAACAAGGCGATGCTGGCGCATCATGGCCTGGCGCTGGCGCAGGCGGCGGAAGAGGCCGCCGTGCCGCTGAAGTTCGAGGCGGCAGTGGCGGGCGGCATTCCGGTGATCAAGGGCATCCGCGAGGGCGCGGCGGCGAATGAGCTGGCGCGGGTCTATGGCATATTGAACGGCACCTGCAATTACATCCTGACGCGGATGGAGCATGAGCGGCTGGGCTTTGCCGAGGTGCTGGCGGATGCGCAGCGGCTGGGGTTCGCCGAGGCCGACCCGACCTTCGACATCGAGGGCATCGACGCCGCGCACAAGCTGGCGATCCTGGCCAGCCTGAGCTTTGGCACGCGCATCGATTTCGCCGGCGTCGCCACCCAGGGCATCGCGGCGGTGACCGCGGGCGACATCGACCATGCGGCGACGCTGGGCTTCCGCATCCGGCTGGTGGGCAGCGCCGCGGTGGACGATGGCCGCCTGATGCAGCGCGTGCACCCCTGCCTGATCCCGCTGGGGCATCCGCTGGCGGCGGTGGAGGGCCCGCTGAACGCGGTGGTGGCGGAGGGCAATTTCGTCGGCCGGCTGTTCTTCCAGGGGCGCGGCGCCGGCGAGGGGCCGACGGCGAGCGCGGTGGTCGCCGACCTCATCGACATCGCGCGCGGCGAGGCGGGGCCGGCCTTTGCCATGCCGGTGGCGGCGCTCGCCGCGATGGCGCCCGCCGATCCCGGCGACAGTGTCGAGCGCTGCTATCTTCGCGTGACGGTGCAGGACCGGCCCGGCGTGCTCGCCGAGCTGACCGCGGCGCTGCGGGACGCGGGCGTGAGCATCGAGAGCCTGATCCAGCGCGGGGTGGGCGAGGATGGCGGCGTGTTCGTGGCGATGGTGACGCATGTGGCAAAGGGGCAGGCGGTGGCCGCGGCGCTGAAGGCGATGGCCGCCGGCAGCAGCCTGACCGCGGCGCCGGTCATGATGCCGATCATCGAGCGCTGAAAGCGGCCGTGGGCGCTGGCAATCGGTGCGGTTCGCGCTTAAGCGCGGGGCAACGGTGATGAAGAGGACAGGGTGTTGACGACGCAGCCAAGCAGGGTTCTGGACCGGGTGCTGGTTCTGGAGATGGTGCGGGTGACCGAATATGCGGCGATCGCGGCGAGCCGCCTGATCGGCCGCGGCGACGAGAAGGCGGCCGATGCCGCCGCGGTGGAGGCGATGCGCGACGCGCTCAACAAGCTGCCCTTCGACGGCACCGTGGTGATCGGCGAGGGCGAGCGCGACGAGGCGCCGATGCTGTACATCGGCGAGAAGGTCGGCACCATGCAGGGCAGCGGGCCTAAGATCGACATCGCGCTCGACCCGCTGGAAGGGACGACGATCACCGCCAAGGCCGGGGCCAACGCGCTCGCCGTGCTGGCGATCGCCGAGGAAGGCGGCCTGCTGAACGCGCCCGATGTCTATATGGACAAGCTGGCGATCGGGCCGGGCTATGCACCCGGCCTTGTCAGCCTGAACCGGACGCCGACCGAGAACATCCGCGCGCTGGCGGCGGCGAAGGGGGTTGAGCCGCACGAGATCATCGCCTGCGTGCTCGACCGGCCGCGGCATGAGGCGCTGATCCGCGAGCTGCGCGGCCTGGGGGTGGGCATCCAGCTGATCCCCGATGGCGATGTGGCGGGCGTGATCAACGTGACCGATCCGGACAGCACGGTCGATATCTACATGGGCAGCGGCGGCGCGCCGGAGGGCGTGCTGGCCGCCGCCGCGCTGCGCTGCGTGGGCGGGCAGATCGAGGGGCGGTTGCTGTTCCGCAACGACGACGAGCGCGCGCGGGCGCGGCGCTGGGGCATCACCGACCTCGACCGCATCTACCAGCTGGAGGATCTGGCGAAGGGCGACTGCATCTTCGCCGCCACCGGCGTCACCGACGGCAGCCTGCTGGAAGGCGTGCGGCGCAAGCGCGGCGGGCGCATCACCACCGAAAGCATCGTCATGCGCGCCTCCACCGGCACCGTCCGTCGGGTGAAGAGCAACCGCGCCGGCGACCCCCCCAAGGCCGGGTGAGCCGCGCGCTGAAGGTCGAGCGGTCGCTGCTGGGCCAGCCCTGGGTGTGGCGCGCGGCGCCGCTCGATCTGGGCGGCGGTGCGCGTCTGGGGCTGGACGACCTGTCCGCCAGCCTGTTCCTGTCGCGCGGCTGCGCACCCGCCGACATCGCCCGCTTGCTGCGGCCCACGCTGCGCGACTGGATGCCCGATCCGTCGATCTTCATCGACATGGACGCGGCGGCGGAACGGCTGGCGGACGCGGTGCAGCGGCAACAATCCGTGGTGATCTTCGGCGACTATGATGTCGATGGCGCGACGTCCGCCGCGATCCTGATCCGGCTGCTCCGCTCGCTGGGGGGCGTCGCCAGCCATTACATCCCGGACCGGCTGCTGGAGGGCTATGGGCCATCGGCGGACGCGCTGGTGGCGTTGAAACGCGCCGGTGCCGACCTGGTGGTGGCGGTCGATTGCGGCACGCAGGGCTTTGCCGCGCTGGAGGCGGCGAAAGCGGCGGGGCTGGATGTGATTGTGGTCGATCACCACAAGGCATCCACCGCGCTTCCCCCCGCCATCGCCATCGTCAACCCGAACCGGCTGGACGAGGGGGCGGAGGCGGCGGCGCATGGTCATCTGTGCACCGCGGGGCTGGCGTTCCTGTTGGGTGCCGCGCTGAACCGGGTGCTGCGGTGCCGGGGCTGGTTCGAGACGCGGCCGGAACCGCGGCTGGCCGAGCTGCTGGACATCGTGGCGTTGGGAACCGTTGCCGATGTGGTGCCGCTGACCGGGCTGAACCGTGCCTTCGTGGCGCTGGGACTGCGCACCATGGCGGCGCGGCGCAATCCGGGCATCGCCGCGCTGTTCGATGTGGCGAAGCAGGAACGGGCGCCGACCGCGCGCGACCTGGGCTTCGTGCTGGGGCCGCGAATCAATGCCGGCGGGCGGGTTGGACAGGCCGATCTGGGCGTGCGGCTGCTGACCACCGAGGATGCGGCGGAGGCGCGGGCGCTGGCGGAGACGCTGGACGAGCATAACCGCGAGCGGCGCACCATCGAACAACTGGTGACCGACGCCGCGATGGCGATGGCGGAGAAGACCGCGAACGCGCCGGTGGCGGTGGTCGCCGGGCCGGGCTGGCACCCCGGCGTGATCGGCATCGCGGCGGGGCGCCTGAAGGAACGGCTGCACAAACCCGCCATCGTGATCGGCGTGGAGGGCCGCACCGGCAAGGGCAGCGGCCGCAGCGTGGAGGGTGTGGACCTGGGGTCGGCGATCCTGGCGGCGAAGGAGGCGGGGTTGCTGGAGGCCGGCGGCGGGCATGCCATGGCGGCGGGGCTGACCATCGCGGCGGGAAAGATCGACGCCTTCACGCAATTCCTGTGCGAGCGTCTGGGTGGGGACTGCGCGCGGGCCAGCGACGGCCGGGCGCTGAGCCTGGACCTGGCGGTGGCGGCAGGCGGCGTGACGGTGACGCTGGCGGACGCGCTGGAGGCGGCCGGGCCCTATGGCCAGGGCTGGCCGGCACCGCGGGTGGCGGTGGGGCCGGTGCAGATCCTGAAAGCCAGCATCGTGGGGGCGGCGCATGTGCGGTTCGAGGCGCGAGGGCGGGATGGCGGCTATGTGAAGGGCATCGCCTTTCGCGCCGCGGACAGCGCGCTGGGTCAGGGCCTGCTGACGGCGGGCGAGCGGCCGCACTGGCTGGCGGGCCGGGTGAAGAAGGGGGAATGGAATGGGCGCGTCTACGCGGAGATGGAGCTGGACGACGCTGCGCTGGCGTGAGGCAGCGCTTGACGGCGACGGCGCGGGCGACTAATCCGCCGCCTCTTCCCGCTGCGGTCCCTTCGTCTAGCGGTCTAGGACGTCGCCCTTTCACGGCGAAAACACGGGTTCGAGTCCCGTAGGGATCACCAGGCGATGCGCCCGCGCGAGCGATGGGGCCAAACAGCCGACATGATGGGGTGGTAGGCCCGGCAGGACTTGAACCCGCAACCAATCCGTTATGAGCGGACTGCTCTAACCAGTTGAGCTACAGGCCCCTGTGTGACGCAGGCGATAGCCGAGGCGCGCGGATAAAAAAAGAGACCCGGATGCGGGGGAGCATCCGGGTCTCGAATTTTCGGCCGCCTGCCCGGGGAGGGAGGGAGATGGGCGGCGGCCTGCCGGGGCGCCTCGGGGGAGAGTGAGGCGGGCCGGTTGCGCTGCAATGCAGCAACGAAATCCATATAGGCCTTGGCCGTTTATTGTGCAAGTGCGAAGAGAATGGAGGGCAGCCATGCAGCAGGCGCATGGGGGACCGCTGACTCTGCGGGAGAAAATCGCGGGAGAGCGTGGCGGGACGGCCGATGTAGGCTATGGCGACCGATCAATCGGGCGTGGAGAATGACGCGATGGTGAAGCTGAACAAAATCTACACGCGCACGGGGGATGACGGCACCACCGGGCTGGCGGACGGCGCGCGTCGGCGCAAGGATGACGCACGCATCGCCGCCTATGGCAGCACGGACGAAGCGATGAGCGCGATCGGCATGGCGCGGCCGCACGCCTCGCCGGCGCAGGATGCGATCCTCAGCCGCATTCAGAACGACCTATTCGATGTCGGGGCCGACCTGGCGACCCCGGGCGATGACTTCCTACCCGGCGGCACCAAGCCCGAATGGGAGCCGCTGCGCGTCGTGCAGGCGCAGATCGACCGGCTGGAGGCGGAGATCGACACGATGAACGCCGAGCTGGTTCCGCTGAACAGCTTCATCCTGCCCGGCGGCACGGCGCTGGCGGCGCACCTGCATCTGGCGCGGGCGATCGCGCGGCGGGCGGAACGGGACGCGGTGACGGCGGCGGCCGCGGAGACGATCAATCCGCTGGCGGTGCGCTATCTCAACCGCCTGTCGGACCATCTGTTCGTGATGGCGCGCCACGCCAACCTGCCCGATGGCGACCCGCTGTGGGTGCCGGGCAAGAATCGCTGAGAAGCAGGGGCGCTCATCCACTGCAAAACACCGGTGCCCACTTTTTCGCGGTGCGCTCTATGCCGCGCGGGCCACGGCCGTCCTGCGCAGGCCGGCGAATCGTTGATCGAGGATCGCATCCGCCTCGGCGATGATGCGGTCGATCAGCGCCTGGCAGGTGGGGATGTCGTGGATCAGCCCCTGCACCATGCCGGCCCAGAACACGCCCTTGCTCATATCGCCGCTGTCCAGCAGCTCCTTGCCGGCGCGGCCGTTCACCAGCTCGGCGACGTCGCTGAACTGCGCGCCGGGCTGCGCAAGGCGGCGGACGACCTCCTCGCTGACCGCGCTCCTGCCGACCCGCGCGGTGTTCTTGAAGTTGCGGAAGATCAGGAAGCTGCCGCGCTCGTCATTGTCGATATAGGCCTGTTTGACGTTGGGATGGATCGGCGCCTCCACCGTCGCGCAGAAGCGCGTGCCCATGTTGATGCCGTCCGCGCCCAGCGCCAGCGCCGCCACCAGCCCGCGCCCGTCGCCGAAGCCGCCGCTCGCCAGCATGGGAATTTTCACCTTGTCAGCGGCGGCGGGAATCAGGATCAGGCCGGGGATGTCGTCCTCGCCGGGATGGCCGGCGCATTCGAAGCCGTCGATGGAGATGACGTCGATGCCCTTTCGCTCCGCACTGAGCGCGTGGCGGACGGCGGTACATTTGTGCAGGATCAGCGTGTCGCGGGCGCGCAGTTCGGCCCAGACCTCGGCAACGGCGGGCGTGCCGGCGGTTTCGAAGATCCGCACGCCGGCGTCGAGCGCGGCGCGGGCGTAGGCGGTGTAATCGGGCGCGTTGATCGTGGGAAAGACGGTGATGTTGACGCCGAACGGCCGGCTGGTCATCGCGCGGCAGCGTTCGATCTCGGCCCGCAGCGCGTCCGGTGACGGTTGCGTGAGCGCCGTCAGGATGCCGAGGCCACCGGCGTTGGAGACCGCGGCGGCGAGTTCGGCGACCCCGACCGACTGCATGCCGCCCTGAACGATGGGGTGTTCGATGCCGAGCAGGCGGGTGATTCGGGTATCGAAGGGCATGGCGGATCCTTTGCGGTGGCGATGATGGCATAGGGGGTTTTGCCGCCGCGCGGGCCTCTCCGATTTTAGCGGATGGGCAAGGCGGGTTGGCGCGGCTATCGCTGCCGCGATTTTCGGGCAGGTGGAGACTTCATGCGGCAGATCGATCATGTCATCGCGGGCGGCACCGCTGCGGCATCGCGGTTCGGTGATGTCTATGACCCCAACGCCGGGACGGTGCAGGCGAAGGTGGCGCTGGGTGATGCGGCGGTGCTGGAGGCGGCGGTGGCCGCGGCGCTGAAGGTTCAGCCCGGCTGGGCGGCGACCAACCCGCAGCGCCGGGCGCGGGTGATGTTCGCCTTCAAGGCGCTGGTGGAGCGCGAGATCGACAGCCTCGCCCGGATGCTGAGCGCCGAGCATGGCAAGGTGGTGGCGGACGCCAGGGGCGACATCCAGCGCGGGCTGGAGGTGATCGAATATGCCTGCGGCATTCCACACGCGCTGAAGGGCGAATATACGCAAGGCGCCGGGCCGGGGATCGATGTCTATTCGATGCGCGTGCCGTTGGGGATCGGGGCGGGCATCACGCCGTTCAACTTCCCGGCGATGATCCCGATGTGGATGTTCGGCGTGGCGGTCGCCTGCGGCAACGCCTTCATCCTGAAACCCAGCGAGCGTGACCCGAGCGTGCCGGTGCGGCTGGCCGAACTGATGCGGGAGGCCGGCGCGCCCGAAGGCATTTTGCAGGTGGTGCATGGCGATGCCGAGATGGTGAACGCCATCCTGGATCATCCGGCGATCGCCGCGGTCAGCTTCGTCGGATCGTCCGACATCGCGCACCATGTCTATCGGCGCGGCGTGGCGGCGGGCAAGCGCGTGCAGGCGATGGGCGGCGCCAAGAACCATGGCATCGTGATGCCGGACGCCGACCTGGACCAAGTGGTGCATGACCTGGCGGGCGCGGCGTTCGGCAGCGCCGGGGAGCGCTGCATGGCGCTGCCGGTGGTGGTGCCGGTGGGCGAAAAGACGGCGCTGGCGCTGCGCGAGAAGATGATCCCGGCGATGCGCAAGCTGCGCATCGGCGTGTCAAGCGATCCGGAGGCGGATTACGGCCCGGTGGTGAACGCCGCGCACAAGGCCCGGGTGGAGGGCTGGATCGCCAAGGGGGTGGAGGAAGGCGCCGAGCTGGTGGTGGACGGCCGCGGCTTCACGTTGCAGGGCCATGAGGGTGGCTATTTCATCGGGCCGAGCCTGTTCGACCATGTCACGCCGGCGATGGAGAGCTACAAGGAGGAGATTTTCGGACCTGTCTTGCAGATCGTGCGGGCGGACGGCTTCGAGGACGCGCTGCGGCTGGCGAGCGATCATCAATATGGCAATGGCGTCGCCATCTTCACCCGCAACGGCCATGCCGCGCGGGAGTTCGCGGCGCGGGTGAATGTGGGGATGGTGGGCATCAATGTGCCGATCCCGGTGCCGGTGGCCTATCACACCTTCGGCGGCTGGAAGCGCAGCGCCTTCGGCGACACCAACCAGCATGGGCCGGAAGGCGTGAAGTTCTGGACCAAGGTGAAGACCGTGACGGCAAGATGGCCCGACGGGTCGCCTGATGGCGGGAATGCCTTCGTCATTCCGACGATGGGGTAGCACCGGTGCGGCTTGCCACGGTTGCCTTGCTGGTGCGGGACTATGACGAGGCGATCGCCTGGTTCACCGGCTGCCTGCGGTTCGCCCTCCTCGAGGACAGCGATCTTGGCGGGGGCAAGCGCTGGGTGAGGGTGTCACCCCCGGGCGGGGGCGCGGCACTGCTGCTGGCGCGCGCCGTGGGACCGAGGCAGGAAGCGGCGATCGGCAACGGGTTCGGCGGGCGGGTGGGGCTGTTTCTGCAAAGCGATGATTTCTGGCGGGACTATGAGGCCATGAGCGCCAGGGGCGTGACCTTCACCGATGGGCCGCGTGTCGAGGATTATGGGATGGTGGCAGTATTCGTTGATCTTTATGGCAATCGCTGGGATTTGCTGGGATCGGGTGTGACACAGGAGCCAAAGGCGTGACCCAGTTCGACCTGACCGACGACCAGCGCGCCATTCAGGATATGGCGCGGCGGTTCACTGCTGATGCCATTACGCCGCATGCCGCCGAGTGGGACGAGAAGCATCTGTTTCCGCGCGACACCATCCGTGCCGCTGCCGAGCTGGGGTTCGCCTCCATCTATGTCAGCGAGGCGTCGGGGGGGATCGGGCTGGGGCGACTGGAGGCGGCGCTGATCATGGAGGCGATGGCCTATGGCTGCCCGGCGACCTCCTCCTTCATCTCGATCCACAACATGGCGGCCTGGATGATCGACTGTTTCGGCGGCGCCGAGGTGAAGGCGAAGTTCCTCCCCGATCTGGTCGGCATGGTCAAAATGGCCTCCTATTGCCTGACCGAACCCGGCAGCGGCTCGGACGCGGCGGCGCTGAAGACCAGCGCGAAGCGGGATGGTGACCATTATGTGGTGAACGGCACCAAGCAGTTCATTTCCGGCGCCGGGGTGAACGACATCTATGTGACCATGGTGCGCACCGGGGGGGACGGGCCGAAGGGCATCAGCTGCCTGGTGATCGAGAAGGGGATGGAGGGGCTGAGTTTCGGCGCGCCGGAACGGAAACTCGGGTGGAACGCCTCGCCGACGGCGCAGGTGATTTTCGACAATGTCCGCGTGCCGGTGGAAAACCGGGTGGGCGCGGAGGGGGACGGGTTCCGCTTTGCCATGGCGGGGCTGGACGGTGGGCGGCTGAACATCGGCGCCTGTTCGCTGGGCGGCGCGCAGCGCTGCCTGGACGAGGCGATTGCCTACACGAAAGAGCGGCAGCAGTTCGGCCAGCCGGTCGCGGATTTCCAGAACACGCAGTTCATGCTGGCCGACATGGCGACCGAGCTGGAGGCGGCGCGGGCGCTGCTTTATCTGGCGGCGGCGAAGGTGAGCGCCAATGCGCCGGACAAGAGCCGCTTTTCCGCGATGGCGAAGCGGCTGGCGACGGATACCGGTTCGTCGGTGGTGGACCGGGCGTTGCAGCTGCACGGCGGCTATGGCTATCTGCGCGACTATCCGATCGAGCGCTTCTGGCGCGACCTGCGCGTGCATTCGATCCTGGAGGGGACGAACCAGGTGATGCGGATGATCGTGGGCCGGGACCTGTTGCGGCAATGAGCGGGGTGATCGCCGATGTGATGGGCGGCGCCGGCCGGCTGCGGCTGAACCGGCCCGGGGCGCTGCATGCGCTGACGCTGGAGATGGTCCATGCGATGACCGACGCGCTGCTGGCGTGGCGGGACGATGCAGCGGTGAAAGCCGTGCTGATCGACCATGCCGAGGGGCGCGGCTTTTGCGCGGGCGGCGACATCGCCTTCCTGCGCGAATCGGCGCTGGCGGGGCGCGCCGAGGGGCGGCGGTTCTTTCATGACGAATATCGGCTGAACCATCTGCTGTTCAGCTACGCCAAGCCGGTGGTGGCGTTCATGGACGGCATCACCATGGGCGGCGGCGTGGGGATTTCGCAGCCGGCGCGGTTCCGGATCGCCACCGAGAACACGCGCTTTGCCATGCCGGAGACGGGGATCGGCTTGTTCCCGGATGTCGGTGGCGGCTGGTATCTGTCGCGGCTGCCGGGGCGGGTGGGCGCCTATCTGGCGCTGACTGGGGCGCGGCTGGACGGGGCGGAGTGCCTGAGCGTGGGGCTGGCGACGCATTATCTGCCCGCCGCCTCGCTGGAGGCGGTGAAGGCGGCGATTGCGGATGCGCCGGGTGAGATCGAGGCGATCCTGGACGCGCATGCGGTGGCGCCGCCAGCGGCGAAGCTGGAGGCGCAGCGGGCAGACATCGACCGCTTGTTCGCCAGCGATGATTATGAGGCGATCCTGGCGGCGCTGGCGGCGGATGGCAGCGCGTGGGCGGCGGCGACGCTGAAGACACTTCAGGCGAAGTCGCCGCAGACCTGCAAGGTGGCGTTGCGGCAGCTGGCGACCAGCGCCACGCTGCCGGATTTCGCCGCGAACATGGTGATGGAATATCGGATCGCGTCGCGCGTGCTGACCCGGCCGGACTTCATCGAGGGGGTGCGCGCGGTGATCGTGGACAAGGATCATGCGCCGCGCTGGGACCCGGCGACGCCGCAAGGGGTGACGCCGGCGCTGCTCGACAGCATTTTCGCGCCGTTGGAACAGGAATGGACGCCGCTATGAGTTATGAGACGATCCTGGTGGAGACGATCGGCGCGGTGACGCGCATCACGCTCAACCGGCCGCAGGCGTTGAACGCGCTGAATAGCGCAGTGCTGCGCGAGCTCATCGCGGCGTTCCGGGCGTTCGATGCCGATGCGACGCAGCGCTGCGCCATCCTGACCGGCAGCGAGAAGGCGTTCGCCGCCGGTGCCGACATCAAGGAGATGCAGGGCCAGTCCTTCGCCGACATGTATGGCGGCAATTTCTTCTATGGTTATGAGGCGGTTACCGCGACGCGCAAGCCGTGGATCGCGGCAGTCTCGGGCTTCGCGCTGGGCGGCGGCTGCGAGCTGGCGATGATGGCGGACTTCATCATCGCGGGCGACAATGCCAAGTTCGGCCAGCCGGAAATCAAGCTGGCGGTGACGCCGGGCATGGGGGGATCGCAACGGCTGACGCGCGCCATCGGCAAGGCGAAGGCGATGGAAATGTGCCTGACCGGCCGGATGATGGGCGCGGTAGAGGCCGAAGCCGCAGGGCTGGTGGCCCGCGTGGTGCCGGCGGCCGAGCTGCAGGCCGAAGCGCTGAAATCCGCCGAAGCGGTGGCGGCGATGGCGCCGCTCGCCGCAATGGCGGCGAAGGAGATGGTGAACGCGGCGTTCGAGACGACGCTGGCCCAGGGCATCAATTTCGAACGGCGGCTGTTCCACGGGCTGTTCGGCAGCGCCGACCAGAAGGAAGGCATGGCGGCGTTCGTGGAGAAGCGGCCGGGCGTGTGGAGCGGGCAATGAGGATTGGCTTCGTCGGGCTGGGCAATATGGGCAGTGGCATGGCCGCCAATCTGGTGAAGGCCGGGCATGCGGTGCGCGCGTTCGACCTGTCCGACGCGGCGCGGGCCCGCGCGGGCGAGGCCGGGTGTATGGTGGCGGACAGCGCGCGCGCGGCAGTGGCGGAGGCGGATGTGGTGGTGACGATGCTGCCCAATGGCGCCATTGTGGAGCGCGTCTATGCTGATGATATCGTGGGGGTTTCGCCGCCGGCTGCACTGCTGGTCGACTGTTCGACGATCGATGTGGCGACGGCGCGGCGGGTGGCGGAGAGTGCTCAGGGATACGCGATGGTCGATGCGCCGGTGTCGGGCGGAATTGCGGCGGCAAACGCCGGCACGCTGACCTTCATGGTCGGCGGTGATGGGGCGGCGTTCGCGCGTGCGGAGCCGGTGCTGGCGGCGATGGGCAAGGCGGTGATCCATGCCGGTGGCAGCGGCGCCGGGCAGGCGGCGAAAATCTGCAACAACATGATCCTGGGCGCGACGATGGTGGCGACCTGCGAGGCGTTCGCGCTGGCGGAGCGGCTGGGACTGGATCTGCGGACCTTCTACGACATTTCCTCCAAGGCGTCGGGGCAGAGCTGGTCGATGACCAGCTATTGCCCGGTGGCGGGCGTCGGCCCTGTTTCACCGGCGGATCGTGATTTCACTGGTGGATTTGCCGCTGCGCTGATGCTGAAGGACCTGAGGCTGGCGACCGAGGCGGCCGCCGCCGCGGGGGCCGAGGTGCCGATGGGGGCACGGGCGGCGGAGCTTTACGCGGCCTTCGCCGAGGCGGGCCATGGTGGCCTGGATTTTTCGGCGATCATCCGAACGTTTCAGCAGTAAACACGCGTTTCGCTAGTGCAATGGCACCGAGCGGCCCGGCGCGGTCGCCGAGCGCCGGCGGCATGATGATGGTTTCGAGGCTGCTGGCGTCGATGCCGGGCAGATAGCCGCCAAGCCGGTCGGCGACGGCGGCGCGCAGGCGTTTCATCCGTGAACCAAGCGCCAGGCCCACCCCGCCGCCGATCAGGATGCGCTGCGCCGAGACCGTGAGCAGCAGCGTCGCGAGCAGGTCGGCGAGTTCATCGCAAACCTCTGCCCAGACGGGATGGTCCGGTGGCAGGGCTTCGCCGGGCAGGCCGGTGCGGGCGGCGAGCGCGGGGCCGGCGATCAGCCCTTCGAGGCAGTCGCCATGGAAGGGGCAGATGCCCTTGAAGGATGCGCCCGCCGGTCGTGAGACGCGGACATGGCCCAGTTCCGGGTGCAGCAGGCCATGCAGCGGCGCGCCGTTCACCACGATGCCGCCGCCCAGGCCGGTGCCGATGGTCAGATAGGCGTGGACGGCACAGCCCCGGGCGGCGCCCCACTGCCCCTCCGCCAGGGCGGCGCCGTTGACGTCGGTGTCGAGGGCGACCGGGCCGTCGAACCAGCCGGCGAGGCCGCCACGGATGTCGGCGTCGCTCCATCCGGGCTTGGGGGTGGGCAGCATGTGGCCGAAATCGGCGGCGGCCGGGTCCAGCCGCAGCGGCCCGAAGCTGGCGATGCCCAGCGAGGCGAGCGGATGTTCGGCGTGGCGGGCGGCAAGCCAGGCGGCGAGCGGCGGCAGCAGCCTGTCCGGCGCGGTGGTGGGCAGGCGGCACTGATCGAGGATGGTGGCGCCGTCGCTGATGAGCGCCAGCGCCTTGGTGCCGCCCAGCTCAACGCCGCCAAACCGTGCGCCCGCCATGAGAAATCCTTCTGCCACCAGGCAATTGCCTCTGACAGCGCCGGGAAAATGTGGCAAGGCTGGCCCCAGGGGCGCCACGCTGGGGAGAGCGATGTCGCGGCATGAAACGGTTGCGCCGGCAATGTCGGATTGGCAATAATATTGCTTTACATTGCCAGATACTGCAATAAAGACGCGAACCACGCCCTTTCCTTGTCAGGTTGTTGTGCAAATGGCCAGTCATGCCTCCGTCGATTCCGTTCCGGCCGCCATCCCGACTCGGCATAATCCGGTGCGCACGCGGGCGGATTGGCAGGCGATGCGCGACGCCTGCGTGGCCGATCCCGGCGCCTTTCACGGCGACATCGCCGCGACGACGATCCACTGGTTCGTGCGCGAACAGAATGCCTGGCTGATGCGCGATGCCGATGGCGTGTGGCGCGGCTGGGATGCCACGACGGGCGCAGCAGTATCGCGCGCGCTGCCGGATGGTTTCGCGCCCTGGGCGCGGGCGTTCAATGGCGATGACGCGCCGCACTGGCGCTGGTTCGAGGGCGGGCGGACGAACGCCGCGTTCAATGAGGTCGACCGGCATGTGCTGGCCGGGCATGGCGAGGAGGCGGCGCTGATCTTCGAAGGCGACCGTTGGGACATGGCGCGCGACGGCGGACGCGGCGGGCCGATCGACAGCTTCCGCGTCAGCCGCAAACAGTTGCTGCTGGAGAGCGTGAAGTGCGCACTGGCGCTGCAGGCGCTGGGGCTGAAGGCCGGCGACCGAATCGCGCTCAACATGCCGAGCATCGTTCCGCAAATCTATTGGACCGAAGGCGCGAAGCGGCTGGGGATCGTCTATACGCCGGTGTTCGGGGGCTTCAGCGACAAGACGCTGTCCGACCGGATCGCCGATGCCGGCGCGCGGGTGGTGGTGACGGCGGACGGCAGTTACAGGAACGCGCAGGTGGCGGCCTTCAAGACCGCCTATACCGATCCGGCGCTCGACAATTTCGTGCCGGTGCCGGTGGCGATGGCGCTGCTGCGGGGGCAGCTGGCGGAGGCGGCGCTGGGGCTGGATGCGGCGGACGCGGCGCGGATCGAGGCGGTGGTGGCCGAGACGCTGGCCGGCGAAGTGACGGTCGAGCGGTCCGACGTGATGCGCGGTGTCGGGCGGGCGCTCGCCGAGCTGGGCGCGCGGCTGACGCCGGCGGAAGCGTCGAAGGTGCGGATCGCGATCGCCTCCGCGCTGGTGGAGGCGCCGCCGCGGGTGGAGGCGGTGGTGGTGGTGCGCCACACCGGGCAACCGGATATCGTCTGGCGGCCCGAGCGCGACCGCTGGAGCCATGAGCTGACGGCGGCGGCGCTGGAGACATTGCTGGCGGCGGCGCGGGACGCGGGGTTCGCGGTGGCGGACGAGGCGGCGCTGCAGGCGCTTTCGGATGCGGATTTCGTGCGCGCGCTGTGGGCGGCCTGCCCGCCGCTGCCGGTGGAGGCGGACTATCCGCTGTTCTTCATCTACACCTCCGGCTCGACCGGCAAGCCGAAGGGCGCGGTGCATGGCCATGGCGGCTATGTCGCCGGCATCGCGCACAGCATGAAGGTGGCGTTCGATGCCGGGCCGGGCGACGTCATCTATGTGGTCGCCGATCCGGGCTGGATTACCGGGCAGAGCTATCTGATCTCGGCGGCGCTGACGACGCGGGTGACGAGTGTGATTTCCGAAGGCTCTCCCGTGTTCCCGCACGCCGGCCGCTTCGCCTCGATGATCGAGCGGCATGGCGTGACCATCTTCAAGGCCGGGGTCACCTTCCTGAAATCGGTGATGACCGATGCCGCGAACCTGGCCGACCTGAAGGCCTATGACATGGGCAGCCTGAAGGTGGCGACCTTCTGCGCGGAGCCGACATCGCCGGCGGTGCAGGCATTCGGCATGGAACATGTGACGCCGCGCTACATCAACAGCTATTGGGCGACCGAGCATGGCGGCATCGCCTGGACTCATTTCTTCGGCAATGAAGATTTCCCGCTGCGGGCGGATGCGCATACCTATCCGCTGCCGTGGATCGTGGGCGATGTGTGGGTGGAGGATACGCAAGGGACGGGTGCCGGCCTTTATGCGCGCGACGGCGATGACGGCGTGCCGTGGCGGGTGGCGGAGGAGGGCGAAAAGGGCGAGATCGTGATCGCGGCGCCTTATCCCTATCTCGCGCGGACGATCTGGGGCGATGCGCAAGGCTTCCGCGTGACCGATGGCGCGGTGGACGGTGCCTGGCGGGGTGATGCGGCGCGGTGGGAGGGCGGATACTGGCGGCGCTGGCGCGGCGCCTGGGGCTATACCCAGGGCGATTTCGCGGTGAAGCATGGCGACGGCAGCTTCAGCCTGCACGGCCGCAGCGACGATGTGATCAACGTGTCCGGCCACCGCATGGGGACGGAGGAAATCGAGGGGGCGATTTTGCGCGACAAGGCGCTCGACCCCGAGTCGCCGGTGGGCAATGTGTTGGTGGTGGGGGCGCCGCACCGGGAGAAGGGCCTGACGCCGCTCGCCTTCGTGCTGCCGGCGGCGGGGCGGAAGTTGAGCCGCGACGACCGGCGGCGGCTGGCGGACCTGGTGCGCACGGAAAAGGGCGCGGTGGCGGTGCCGGCGGATTTCCTGGAGGTGAGCGCCTTTCCCGAGACGCGCAGCGGCAAATATGTGCGGCGGATGGTGCGGGCGCTGGTGGAGGGCGGCGAGCTGGGGGATACCTCGACGCTGCGCAATCCGGAGAGCCTGGACGAGCTGCGGCGGGTGATCGACGCGTGGAGCCAAGAGCAGGCGCTGGCGGACGAGCAGCAGCTGTTCGACCGTTACCGTTATTTCACCATCCAGTATAATCGGGTCGCGCCGGGCAAGCGGGTGGCGACGGTGACGGTGACGAATCCGCCGGTCAATGCGCTGAACGAGCGGGCGATCGACGAGCTGGTGATCGTGGTGGAGCATCTGGCGCGCAAGGATGATGTGGTGGCGGTGGTGTTCACCGGGCAGGGTAACGCCAGCTTCGTGGCGGGCGCGGACATCCGCCAGATGCTGGAGGAGGTGCACAGCCGCGAGGAGGCGCTGGTGCTGCCCAACAACGCGCAGCTGGCGTTCCGCAGGATCGAGACGATGGGGAAGCCGTGCATCGCCGCCATCCAGGGCGTGGCGCTGGGCGGCGGGATGGAGTTTGCGCTGGCGTGCCATTACCGGGTGGCGGAGCCGGTGGCACGGTTCGGCCAGCCGGAGATAAGGTTGCGGTTGTTGCCGGGCTATGGCGGGACGCAGCGGCTGCCGCGGTTGCTGGCGGATCGCGGCGGGGCGCAGGGGTTGCGCGATGCGCTGGACCTGGTGCTGGGCGGGCGCAGCATCGACGCGGCGAAGGCGGCCGACATCGGCCTGGTGGACCGGGTTGTCGAGGGCAGCGAGGATGCGCTGTCCGCGGCGCATGCGGCGATCCGCGACTGGCTGCTGCATGGGGCTCACAGCGCGCTGGGGCATGCGTTCGACGAGCGGGAGCGGGCGATCTCGGGCTGGGAGGCGGCGGAGCCCTTCGATTTCGATGCGGCGCTGGCGGACGCGCATGTGCAGCGGATTTTGCGGCAGCTCGACTGGGCCGGGCGGGGCGCGGCCGGCGCGCGGGCGGTGGAGGCGATGCGCACCGGCTGGACCAGGGGGATGAGCGCGGGGTTGCGGCGGGAGGCGGAATTGTTCGCCGATGCCATCGTCGATCCGGCGGGCGGCAAGACCGGCATCCGGCAGTTCATGGACAAGACCAGCCCGCCACTACCCGTGCGGCGCGATGGCGTGTGGATCGATGGCGAGCATGCGGCGCGGCGCGAGCGGTTGATTGCCGCCGGCGAGATGCTGCCGCTGGGGGCGGCTTTCTATCCGGGCGTGACGCCGATCCCCGAGTGGCAGCTGGCGTTCGGGGTGGCGCGGGACGCGGAGACGGGGGCGCCACGCTTTGGCCCGCCGGCGAGCCATGAGCGCGAGCTGATCGTGAAGGTGGAGCGGCCCGAACCGAACGAGGCGCTGGTGTACATGCTGACCAGCGAGGTGAACTTCAACGATATCTGGGCCCTGACGGGCATCCCCGTGTCGCCTTTCGATGGCCATGAGGAGGATGTGCAGGTGACGGGGTCGGGGGGCATTGCCCTGATCGCGGCGCTGGGGAGCGAGGTGAAAGCGGAGGGACGGCTGAAGGTGGGGGATCTGGTGGCGGTCTATTCCGGCACCAGTGACCTGTTGTCGCCGGCGGCGGGGAATGACCCGATGTTCGCGGGGTTCGCCATCCAGGGCTATGAGACGAAGACCGGCAGCCATGCGCAGTTTCTGGTGACCCAGGGGCCACAACTGCATCCCGTGCCCGCCGACCTGCCGCTGGAGGCGGCGGGGAGCTATGTGCTGAACCTGGGGACGATCACCCGCTGCCTGTTCACGACGCTGGCGATCGAGCCGGGACGGACGCTGTTCGTGGAGGGTGCGGCGACGGGAACCGGGCTGGACGCGCTGCGCAGCGCGGCGCGGACGGGCTTGCAGGTGACGGGGCTGGTTTCGACAGAGGAACGCGCTGCGTTCATCGGGACGCAGGGAGCGATCGCCGCGATCAACCGGCGGGATGCGCGGTTCGCGGACGGGTTTACCATTGTGCCCGAAGCACCGGACGCGGCGCGGGCGTGGGAAGCGGCGGGGCAACCGCTGATCGAGGAATATCGCCGGCTGAACGGCGGCAGGCTGGCGGATTATGTGGTGAGCCATGCCGGCGAGACGGCGTTTCCGCGCAGTTTCCAGCTGCTGGCGGAGGGTGGCGTGCTGGCCTTCTATGGCGCCTCCTCAGGCTATCATTTCAGTTTCATGGGCAAGGCGGGCAGGGCGATGCCGGAGGTGATGCTGCGGCGCGCGGGGTTGCGGGGCGGGGAGGCGGTGCTGCTGTTCTACGGCCCGCGCTCGACGGCGTTGCTGGACGAGACGGGCCTGGAGATGATCGAGGCGGCGCGGCGGTTCGGGGCGCGGACGGTGGTGGCGGTGACCACCGATGGCCAGCGCGAGTTTTTGCAGTCGCTGGGGCTGGAGGAGGCGATTGCCGGGATCGTCAGCCTGGAGAGCTTGCGGCGGCGGGCGGGCAGGGATTTTGACTGGCCCGAGACGATGCCGCGCCTGCCCGATGCCAAGGTGGATATCGAGGCGTTCAAGGCCGCGGTGCGCGATTATCAGGAGCGGACGATGAAGCCGTTCGGCGGCGCGGTGGGGGCCATCCTGCGATCGGCCGACAATCCGCGCGGCGCGCCGGACCTGGTGATGGAGCGGGCGGGGCAGGACACGCTGGGGATTTCGACCTCTCTGGTGAAGCCGTTCACAGGCCGGGTGGTGTTTGCCGAGGAGATGGCGGGGCAGCGCTTCACTTTCTATGCGCCGCAGGTGTGGACGCGGCAGCGGCGCATCCTGATGCCGACGGCGGAGATTCGCGGCACGCATTTGTGCAACGCGCATGAGGTGACGCGGATGAACGACATGATCGCCGCGGGCCTGCTGGAGGTGACGCCGCCGACGGTGGTGCCGTGGGAGGGACTGCCGGAGGCGCACCAGGCGATGTGGGAGAACCGGCACGGGGCCGCCACCTATGTGGTCAACCATGCGCTGCCGGCGATGGGATTGCGCGGGCGTGACGCGCTGCTGGAACGCTGGGCGAGCCGAGAGGGAGACGGGGCATGAATGCGGCGGTGAGCATGGTGGGCGCAAGCAGTGGCCGGCTGGCGGGGAAGGTGGCGGTGATCACCGGGGCCGCGGGCAATCTGGGGGGCGAGATCGCCCGCGCCTATGCGCGCGAGGGGGCGATGGTGGTGATGACCGGGCGCACGCGCGAGCGGGTGGAGGCGGCGCGGGAGGCGGTGGTGACCGCGACCGGGGTGGCCGATGAGCGGGTGGCGACCGCCTGCCTGGACGGCGCGGATGCGCAATCGGTGCGCGATGGCATCGCCGACATCGTGGCGCGCTTCGGCCGGATCGATGTGCTGGTGAACAATGCGGGGTCCGCGGGGCCGAAGCAGACATTGGTGAAACTGCCGCTGGACGAGGCGGAGCGCGCGGCGCAGGGCGATGCCGAGAGCGTGGGCGATGCCATGCGCAACATCTTTGGTGTGACCTGGAACCTGGTGCGCAGCGTCGCGCCGGTGATGGCGGAGGGCAGCGCCATCATCAACGTGTCCACCATCTTTTCGCGCACGCCCTACTATGCGCGCACCGCCTATGTGGTGCCGAAGGCGGCGCTGAATGCGCTGTCGCGCGAATTGTCCCTGGAGCTGGGGCCGCGTGGCATCCGCGTGAACCTGCTGTTTCCCGGGCCGATCGCCAGTGAGCGCATCCGGAGCGTGTTCGCCGCAATGGATGCGGCGAAGGGGGATGAGGCGGGCGCGACCGCGAAGCAGTTTTTCGACATGATGTCTTTGGAGCGCAGCGTCGATGGCGCGGCGCGAGCCAAGACCTTTCCGACGCCGGCGGACATTGCCGCCACCTGCGTGTTCATGGGCAGCGACGAATCGGCGGCGTTCAACGGCCATGATTTCGAGGTGACGCACGGCATGACGGTGCGCAAGGAATCGCGCGCCACCTATCTGGCACGGCCGACGATGCGATCGATGGACGGCACGGGCCTGGCCGTACTGGTGGCCGCCGGCGAGCAGTGGGAGGAAGCGCTGGAGATCGCGCGGGTGCAGTTGGCGTGCGGCGCCAGCGTGCTGCTGGGGGTGTCGCGGCAGGCCGACGTGGCGATGGCCGAAGCGCGGATCAGGGCCGAGGGATTGGGCGACGCGGTGCATGTGGCGCGCTTCAGCCGGCGCGATCCGGCGGGCATGGCGGCGGCGCTGGCGGATTTCGGCGCGCGGGGGCAGCCGGTGACGGGGGCGATCATCCTGCCGGCGCACGCGTCCGACCGGTTCCGGGGGGCGCTGTCGGCCGCGTCCGACGAGGATGTGGTGGCGTTCATGGACGATGAGCTGACGGGGGCCATTGCGCTCTCGCGGACGCTGAGCCGATATTGGGCGGAGCAGGGGCGTCTGCTGGCCGATCCGCGCTTCCTGTTCCTGTCGAACGGCAGCGACGGGGCGGGCAATGGTTATGCGCACATGCTGCGTGCCGCGCTGGAGCAGCTGACGCGCATCTGGCGCGATGAATCCGCGGTGGCGGTGGCGAAGGGCGAACGCGCGCAGCCGGAATGGGGCAGCCAAATCATCCGTTTCACCAACGAGGAGCCGGAGAATCTGCGCTTCGCCGCGGGGCATGCGGCGCGCATCCTGCTGAAGGAAAGCCGGATGCAGGAAGTGACGCTGTATATCCCCGAGAGCATCGGCGAGGCGACCGGCGCGCGCAAGGCGATGCCGGGGTTCAGCGAGAATATCACGGGCCTGCATCTGGGGAAGGTGGCGCTGATCACCGGCGGTTCGGCGGGGATCGGCGGGCAGGTGGCGCGGTTGCTGGCGCTGGCGGGTGCCAAGGTGATGATGGTGAGCCGGCGGGCGAGTGAGCTGGATGCCGCGCGCGCGCGCATCATCGAGGAGCTGGCGGACGTGGGGTTCGCGGGCGTCGAGCGGCGGGTGCAGACGCTGGCGGATATCGATGTCAAGGATTTCGCCGGCCTGGCGAAGGCGGTGGCGGCGACGGAAGCGGCGTTCGGGCGGATCGATTATCTGATCAACAATGCCGGCGTGGCGGGCGCCGAGGAGATGGTGGTGGACATGGGGGTGGAGGCGTGGCGCGCCACGCTCGACGCCAATCTGGTGAGCAACTATGTGCTGATGCACCATGTCGTGCCGGGGATGAAGGCGCGCGGCAGCGGCTATGTGCTGAACGTGTCGAGCTATTTCGGTGGCGAGAAGTTCATGGCGGTCGCCTACCCCAATCGCGCCGATTATGCGGTTTCGAAGGCGGGGCAGCGGGCGATGGTGGAGTCACTGTCACGCTTCCTGGGGCCGGAAGTGCAGCTGAACGCCATCGCGCCGGGACCGGTGGATGGCGACCGGCTGTCCGGCACCGGCGGGAAGCCGGGGCTGTTCGAACGCCGTGGCCGGCTGATCCTGGAGAACAAGCGGCTGAATGCGGTGCATGCGGCGGTGATCGCCGCGGTGCGGCGCGGCGCGCGGGCGGAGGCGATCCTGGCGCGGCTGGCGGGGAATGACACGGCGCGGCTGTCGCACGATACCAATGTGCCGCGCGAAATCCGCGACCTGGCGCTGGCCTGCGCGCGGGAAAGCGATGGCGTGGCGAGCTGGGACCGGTTCGTGATGACGCCGGCGATTGCCGCGCGCCTGCTGGGGCGGCTGCGGGGCGCCGGGCTGTTGCTGGATGTGCCGGCGTGGCAGGACAAGGCCGAGTGGCTGTTGCGGCTGCCGCCGGAGGATGTGCCGTTCATCCCGCGTTCGCGCGTGCTGGCGGAGGCAGACAAGGTGGGCAAGGGGGTGCTGAGCCAGCTCCACCTGGGGAAGATGCCGACCGAGGCCGATGTGGCGCAGGCGACGGTGTTCTTCCTGGCGGACCGGGCGGTGAGCGGCGAGACCTTCATGCCCTCCGGCGGGTTGAGCGTGGAGCGGTCGACCACAGAACGCGAACTGTTCGGCAGCCCGAAGCAGGAGCGGCTGGACCAGATGCGGGGCAAGACCGTGTGGCTGGTGGGCGAGCATCTGACCGATTATCTGGCGGAGGCGGCGCGGGCGTTCGTGGAGGACTGCCATGTGGCGCGCGTGGTGCTGCTGTGCGCCACGAAGGCCGGAGCGGAGGCGCTGAGGGGCGCGCTGGGCGCGTTGCCGAAGGGCAGCGTGGAAACGCTGGTAACGGGTGACGCGGTGGAAGCCGCGATGGACAGGGCGCTGGGCAAATGGGGGCGGCCGACGACGCTGGTGTCGACGCCGTGCTCCGCCCTGCCCGATATGCTGTTCGGGGAGGGCGGATTGAGCCCGGCGGATTTCGGTGCGGTGGTGGAGGCGAACCTGACCTGGCATTTCCGGGTGGCCAAGAAGGCGTCGCTGTATGACGGCTGCCAGCTGGTGCTGGTGTCCCCGGATGTGCCGATGGGCACCAAGGGGCCGGCGTTCGCACTGGCGAATTTCCTGAAGACGACGCTGCATGCCTTCACGCTGACGCTGGCGGTCGAAAATGAGCGGCTGGTGCATGACGTGGCGGTCAACCAGATCAACCTGACGCGGCGGGTGCGAAGCGAGGAGCCGCGCGACCTGGACGAGCATCTGGAGGAGGTGCGGCGGTTCGCGCGCGCCGTGCTGCTGCTGGGCGCGCCGCTGCCCGACGCCGAGGACAGCCGGTATCGGGCAAGGATTTATCGGGGGATGTCGATGACCGTCTGAGGGGGTTGAGACACTACTGACCCGATTAGCAATTGTGTATCTTGCAAACATTGGCCAATAGCCGCCTTATTGGCGAAAGTACGGGCTATAATTCGGATTTGGGATCGTCTTTCGGCTTCTGCGTCGCTACTTTTTCAAGTTAGCAGCCCAGCAGGAACTGTTCCCATCTCATTGGAGGTCGCGGGCTGCTTGCTTTAAGCGCTATAGCTAAAAAGTGTGAGGTTCGGTCATAGAAGTTTCTTCAGGCGATTCGTGGAGGTCACCCGATATATGAATGGGCCTCTTCGACTTCGGCATACAGCTATCATCTTGTCATAGTTGTGAGCCAAGCTTTTCATCTTAAAGAAGCCAAGCGAGCTTGCGCCGTAAAGATAGAAGCAACCAATACTGTGTTGTTGGATCGCCTTCAGCGCCGCGCTTTCATTCTGCCATTTCGCGTCGTGGCTGCACACGATCCATCCTTTGGGGCCGACCTCATTTAGCCACTCGTCATCTGGCATGTTTGACGAGAATCGCTCACCGTCGTGAGAGCGCACCTCGAAGGGACACCTCAACATACTCAACGCACGGGGAAAATTTTTCCCCATGTTGCGATCAAAATACAGGGTCAGTGACGCGTTTCCCTCCCTTGAAGATTCACGCCTTCGAATTCCAAGGCCGCCAGCACATCAGAATTTGCTACGCCAAAATCATCGGCGATGTCATCGAGCAGCTCTCCTGCCTCCCATCTCCCTTTGAACGCCCAGGTGGCGATGCCTTCGACCGAAGGCGCGCCAAACTGGATACGAGGATCGATAACAAGCGGACTATTGCGACCAGCGAGGTGCCATCGCACCGCCAAGCCTGCCCTTTCATACTCAAACTCTTGCAGCCGCCCGATTATGTCGGTCCATGCCAACTGGCCCCCGGCAGAAGCCTTGAGCAACTTATTGTCGCCCATCTTGGCTTCGATCTCGGCGTAGTCCATCCAAAGGTCTTTACCGTCCGTTTTGAAACGATATTCAGCGAAGGGAAACTCGGCATTAAGCTGCTTGCTGACATATTCGCGCGCAGCCCGAATCTTGTCGAGACGCACGTTTGCGCGACGGAACTGCGCCACGACCGCGACCTCGATAAGCTGGAGATAGGACAGCGATTGCCCCTTGTTTTTATTGCTCAGCGTTCCTCGCTTGTTGCTCTGTCCTGTTTGATGCCAGCGAGCGACCGTCTGCGAAGATATATCGGCATACCGCGCGGCTTCGCCGATACGATAGTTTGGAACGAAGAGTCGCTGCCTCCAAAATTCGGTCGGTTGAGGCATCGCGTTCATGCAGATACGCCTAGCAGTCAATTCACTCGAAGTGAATCGACTTTTTGTAGCGGCATCAGAGCCGTCACAGGAATGGTGTAAGCCATTGATTTCCCTGCATTTTACGATGCGGCTCGGACACTGGTTGTTTGATTGACGATCAGACCAGCTCCCCCAGCGCCGCGCGGTCGAAGGGGGTGAAGTCGGTGCGTTGGTCGCGGACTTTTTCGGCCCAGTCGGGGTCGACGATGAGGGCGCGGCCGACGGCGACCAGGTCGAATTCGCCGTCTTCCAGGCGTTTGGCGACATCGTCGATGGGGGCGGGCGCGCTGGCTTCGCCGGCGAAGCCGGCGATGAACTCGCCGGTCAGGCCGACGCTGCCGACGGTGATGGTGGGGGCGCCGGTGAGTTTCTTCGCCCAGCCGGCGAAGTTCAAGGGGCTGCCCTCATACTCCGGTTCCCAGAAGCGGCGTTGCGAGCAGTGCAGGATGTCGACGCCGGCATCGACGAGGGGCGTGAGCCAGGCCTCCATCGCAGCCGGCGTGTCGGCGAGTTTGGCGCCATAATCCTGTTGCTTCCATTGCGACAGGCGCAGGATCAGCGGGAAATCGGGGCCGATGGCGGCGCGGACGGCGGCGACGACCTCGCGCGCGAACCGCCCGCGTTCGGTGCCCCATTGGTCCTCGCGGATGTTGGTGCCGCTCCATTGGAACTGGTCGATCAAATAGCCGTGGGCGCCGTGCAGTTCGACCGCGTCGAAGCCGATGCGTTTGGCGTCCGCGGCGGCCTGGGCGAAGGCGGCGATGGCGTCGGCGATGTCGGCGTCGGTCATGGCGCGGCCGTGCGGGCGTTCGGGTTTGAACAGGCCGCTGGGGCTTTCCGCCTCGGCAGGCGGCGTGACGCCACGGTTGATGGCGCTGCCGACGTGCCACAGCTGCGGCGCGATGCGGCCGCCGGCGGCGTGGACCGCCTCCACCACGCGCGCCCAGCCGGCGAGCGCGTCCTCGCCGTGGAAATGCGGCACATTGGGATCGTTGGCGGCGCCGGGGCGGTTCACCACCGTGCCTTCGGTGACGATCAGGCCGACGCCGGCGCGGCGGGCGTAATAATCGGCGACATTGGCGCCGGGGATGCCGCCGGGCGAGAAGCTGCGCGTCATGGGGGCCATGACGATGCGGTTGGGGAGCGTGAGGTTGCGGCTGTGGAAGGGTTGGAACAGGGCGTCGGTGCTCATGCTTGGGTCTCCTGCGCGGCCCATTCCATACGGGCGCGCTCGTTGAGTTTCAGGCTGGCGTCCATGCGGGCCAGCTGTTCGGGGGTGGCCTGGGGCTGGCGCGCCTTATACGCGGCATAGGGTTCGCCATAGACGTGGGTGCGGGCGTCATCGCGGCTGAGGGGGATGCCGGCGTCGTGGGCGGCGTCCTCCAGCCATTCGGACAGGCAATTGCGGCAGAAGCCGGCGAGGCCCATCAGGTCGATGTTGGTCGCGTCCTGCCGCTGCCGCAGGTGGATGAGGAGGCGGCGGAAGGCGGCCGCCTCCAGGGCCTCTCGCTGTGAATCGGTCATCGCCAAACTTTCATGCCGCCCGCTATAAGGTGATTCTTGCCTCACCACGCCAGCCCGGCGCGGGCAAGCAATCATATGAGGGAGTGAAGTTTGTCTGTTGCCCGACCACCCCGCGCCCGCCACATCCGGGTGCTCGCCACGCTGGGACCGGCATCGAACACGCCCGAGCGCATCCGCGCGCTGTATGAGGCCGGGGCGGACGCGTTCCGCATCAACATGAGCCATGGCGACGAGGCGGCGCGGGGTGCGCTGATCGCGGCGGTGCGCGGGCTGGAGGGGGAGATCGGCCGGCCGATGACGATCCTGGCCGACCTGCAGGGGCCGAAGCTGCGGGTGGGGAGCTTCGCGGAGGGCAAGGTGATGCTGGCGGCGGGGACGCCGTTCCGGCTGGACAGCGACCCGGCGCCGGGGGACGCGCGGCGGGCGCATCTGCCGCATCCGGAGATCCTGGCGGTGCTGCGGCCGGGGCACCGGTTGTTGCTGGATGATGGCAAGGTGGTGCTGAGCGTGACGGACCATGGCCCGGGCTTCGTGGAGACGCAGGTGACGGTGCCGGGGGTGCTCTCCAACAACAAGGGGTTGAACGTGCCCGATGTGGTGGTGCCGATGGCGGCGCTGACCGAGAAGGACCGGCGCGACCTGGCGTTCGCGCTGGATGCCGGGGTGGACTGGATCGCGCTGAGTTTCGTGCAGCGGCCGGAGGATGTGGCGGAGGCGCGCAAGCTGATCGGCACGCGGGCCAGCCTGCTGTCGAAGATCGAGAAGCCGGCGGCGCTGATGAGCCTGGACGGGATCATCGAGCTGTCGGACGCGGTGATGGTGGCGCGCGGCGACTTGGGGGTGGAGCTGCCGCCGCAGAGCGTGCCGCGGGCGCAGAAGCGGATCGTGGCGGCGGCGCGGGCGGCGGGCAAGCCGGTGGTGGTGGCGACGCAAATGCTGGAATCGATGATCCAGTCGCCCTCCCCCACGCGTGCCGAGGTGAGCGATGTGGCGAACGCCATCTATGATGGCGCCGACGCGGTGATGCTGTCCGCCGAGAGCGCGGCGGGGCAGTGGCCGGTGGAGGCGGTGGCGATGATGGACGCGATCGCGCGGGAGGTGGAGGCGGACCCGCTGTTCACCAAGCGGGTGAATTTCGTGGAGACGCGGCCCGAGCCGACAACGGCGGACGCGATGTGCGAGGCGGCGCGGGAAATCCAGGCGATCGTGGGGGCGAAGGCGGTGGTGTGCTTCACCACGTCGGGATCGACGGCGCGGCGGGTGAGCCGGGAGCGGATTCCGGCGCCGCTCCTCGTGCTGACGCCGAAGCTGGCGACGGCGCGGCGCGCGGGCATCTTGTGGGGCAGCCATGCGGTGCACACGCGCGACGTGCACGATTTCGAGGAGATGGTGGGCAAGTCGAAGCGCATGGCGCTGCGGCACGGGCTGGCGGCGGCGGGCGACCGGCTGGTGCTGATGGCCGGTGTGCCGTTCGGCGTGCCGGGCAGCACCAACGTCGTTCATGTGGTGCGGCTGGCGGGGGATGAGCTGGACAAGCGATAGGCTCAGCGCCCGCGCGGGGTAAGGGGGAAGACCAGGCAGGTGGTGGTGCCGGTGGCGAGCAGCCGGCCTTCGGCGTCGACGATGCTGCCGCGCGCGGTGGCGATGCGCTTGCTGGCGCTGATCACCTCGCCACGGGCGGTGACGCGGCCGGTCGCGTCGGTCATGGCCTTCAGATAGGTGATGTTGAGGTCGACCGTGGTGTAGCCGAAGCCGGCGGCGACGCGGGTGTGGACGGCGCAGGCCATGCAGCTGTCCAGCAGCGTGGCCGCGAAGCCGCCGTGGACGGTGCCGATGGGGTTGTAGTGCGCGGCGGTGGGGGTGGCGAAAAACTCCACCCAGCCGTCGCCGACGCTCATGCCGTTGAAGCCCATCAGCTCGCCGATGGGGGCGCGCGGCAGGGCGCCGCTGGCCATCGCCTGCATCAGTTCGAGGCCGCTCATCGAGGCGAGGGCGTCCTTGGGGAGCGGTGCGCTGCTCATTGGGCGGCACATTTCGCCAGGGTTTCGGCGGCGACCGGGGTGGCATCGACGGTGAAGGCCGCGACCGCCCCGGCGGCGCGGACGATGTCGGCGCAGACGCGGGCGGCGGAGCGGGGGCGGCGGTCGACGACGGAGCCGGTGCAGGCGGCGCCGTCGCAGCGCCAGGGCCGGCCGTCCGCGACCAGTTCCAGCGGTTTGGCGAGCGGGGTGGCGAGGGTGGCGGTGGCGGGCGTGTCGGCATGCGCCGGCGCCGACAGGGCGATGGATGCAATTGCAGCAATAAGCAGGGTCTTCATGGCTTCTTCCTTGACAGGTTACAGACGGGGGAGGGCGGAATCGATGGCGCGGTGAAGCTCGGCGCGGTCCTCGCCCAGGCGGGCGCTGACCTGCCGGTCGGCGGTTTCCCAGCCGGCGAGCGCGGCGCGGACGCGGGCGGCGCCCTTGTTGGTGAGGCGCAGCGCGCGGGCGCGGGCGTCGTAGGGATCGGTTTCGGAGACCACCAGCCCTTCGGCGATCAACGGTTTCAGCAGTCGGGACAAAGTGGAGGCATCGGCCATCATGTCGTCTGCCAGGTCCATCACGCGGCGGGCGCGGCTGCGGCGGAGGCGGCCCAGCAGGCCGAACTGGCCGATCGTCATGCCGTGCGGGGCGAGCGCGGCATCGTAGATGGCGTTGACCCGGCGCGCCAGCTTGCGCGCCCGCATGGCGAGGCACTGGGTTTCGGCGGGGTGGGGCAGTGCCATGACAGGCGCTCTCTCACTGCGTGCAATTGCAGGCAATCTGGCGGAATTGAGAGGCGTGGGAGGATTTGGGTTAGAGCAAGCAGCGCAAAATCTGGCGCAGACTGCTTGCTCTATCTCTTTGCAATCGCATCGCTCATTGCAAAAAACCGGTTCCCACTTTTTTGCGCGATGCTCTAAGGATCAGATGTTGGCGGCCATCCAGAGCAGGGCGGCGTCTTCGGCTGCTGTTTCGGCCGGGGCGGCGCGGCGGTTCGTGACCATGCGGGCGTGCAGCGCGGTGATGGCGCGGCTGCCGGTGGTGCGGCAGAGGCCGGGGATGAGGGCGTGGACGAAGCAGGCGGCGGAGGCGCGGGCGAGCGCCCAGCCGAAGCCGGCGGCGACGGCGGCATGCTCGGCGTAGCTTTCGCCGACGTCCCGAGGATGATCGATGAACAATGTGCGCAGCATGAAGGCCTCCCTGCGCCGGATATAGCGCGGCCGCGGGCGAATCCTTTTGCGATTCTGCCTGCCATTGCCATGGATGGAGAAAACTGCTTCCATGGTTTCCGGCCCCGATGAAACAGCTTTCCACCGAACTCGATCTGATCGACACGCGCATCCTGCGGGAGGTGCAGCGCGACGCGACGCTGTCGCTGGCGGAGCTGGCGGCGAAGGTCGGCCTGTCCGCCACGCCATGCTGGAAACGGATCAAGCGGATGGAGGCCGCGGGCATCATCACCAAAAGGGTGACGCTGGTCAACCGCGAGGCGGTGGGGCTGGGGGTGACGGCCTTCGTGTCGATCCGGGCGGGGGCGCATGACGAGGGCTGGCTGGAGCGGTTCGCCGGCGGGGTGTCGGCGATCCCGGAGGTGGTGGAATTCTACCGGATGGCGGGAGAGGTGGATTACCTGCTGAAGGTGGTGTGTCACGACATCGCCGATTATGACCGCATCTACAAGAAGCTGATCAAGGTGGCGCCGATGGGGGATGTGTCCTCCGCCTTCGCCATGGAGCAGATCAAGTTCACCACCGAAATGCCGCTTTTATGAGCCCGGCTGCGCCGGGAGAAGGCGGCGCACTGGCGCCGGCGCCCGGTCGGGCTTGCCGCCTTCGGCGTTTTTGTGCCCGGCTGACGCCGGGAGAAGGCGGCGCACTGGCGCCGGCGCCCGGTCGGGCTTGCCGCCTTCGGCGGATCAGACCTTGACGCAGCGGACAGGCTCCCGGCTGCCCGGCTCCGCGATTGCCTGGGCGAGTTTCGAGGGGTTGCGCAATCCGCTGATCATCCTGTGCACCATCTATGTGTTCGCGCCCTATTATGTCGGCACGGTGGCGGCGTCGCCGGTCGCCGGGCAGGCGCTGATCGCGCAGGCGAACCAATATGCCGGCTGGATGGTGGCGCTGACCGCGCCGCTGATGGGGGTGGTGGTCGACCGGATGGGGCCGCGCAAGCCGGGGCTGGCCATCATCGTGGCGCTGCTGCTGCCGATCCTGTGGACGCTGTGGTTCGTGGTGCCGGGCGGGCCGATCGGCGCCGGCGCTGTGTTGATGCTGTTCACCGCCTATACCGCACTGTTCGCCTGGACCGAGGTGTTCCACAACGCGCTGCTGGTGCCGGCGGCGAAGGGCGAGGTGGCGCACACGTCCGGTCTGGGGCTGGCGCTGGGCAACCTGTTCAGCGTGGCGGCGCTGGTGGCGGTGCTGTGGATGTTCGCGCTGCCAGGCAGTGTCGATTGGCCGGGCGTGCCCGATGCGCCGCTGTTCGGGGTGGATGCGGCGGCGCATGAGCCGGCGCGGCTGGTGGGGCCACTGTCCGCAGTGCTGGTGGCGCTGGGGTTGCTGGTGATCGTGCTGGGCGTGCCCGATGCGCCAAGGACCGGCGTGCGGCTGGGGGCGGCGCTGCGCGCGGGGCTAGCGGATTTGCGGGCGATGCTGGGGGAGTTGAAGCGCAACCGCGAGGCGGCGAAGTTCCTGCTGGCGCGGATGCTCTATGCCGACGGCAAGACGGTGATCATCGCCATGGGGGGTGTGCTGGCGTCCGGCGTGATGGGCTGGGGGACACTGGACATGCTGGCGTACGGCATCATCCTGTCGGTGTTTGCCGTTCTGGGCGGGTTCCTGGCGGGGCCGCTGGACAATGCCATCGGGCCGAAACGCGCGATCCTGATCGAGATCGGCGTGACGAGCGCGGTGCTGGTGGCGCTGCTGCTGAGCGACCAGGGACGGATCGCCGGGTTCGCGGTGCCGGCGGCGCCGCTGTGGGGCGGGCCGGTGTTCCAGACGCTGCCGGAGCTGGGCTATCTGGCGCTGGCGTGCATCAGCGCGGTGAGCATCACCGCGGCCTACGCGAGCAGCCGGACGATGCTGGCGGTGCTGGTGCCGGTGGAGAAGAGCGCGAGTTTCTTCGGCCTTTATGTGTTGTCCGGCACGGCGACGATGTGGCTGGGGCCGACGCTGCTGGCGATCGCCACCAGTTATTTCCAGTCGCAGCAGGCCGGGTTCGCGACGGTGCACCTGCTGCTGGGGGCGGGGTTCGCGGTGTTGCTGACGGTGCGGGCACCGGGGGGTCGGGTGGTGGCGGTGTAGGATCATGGAAGGCTTGGCGAAAAAAGGGCGTTTTGATTCAAGGGGTTGGGGGAAAGGCGGTTTTTTCGCGCTGCGTTTGGTGTTGGTTGCGCCAGGGGTGCTGAAACAAGTTCAGCAGGACGGGTTGGATTTTGCAGGGAGAGGGCGCTGTCATCGGAGGGGCGTCACCCCTCCCGCACTGCGGGAGAAGGGGGACTCAACGAACGGTGCTGGCGTTCTGGTGGAAGAGGGCTTTTTTCTGGTCTTCGGTGATCGGGCCGGTTTGATATTCCGGGCGTTGCGCGAGGGCGTAGGCGCGGGCGGTGGCGGGGCGGGCGGCGATGCTGTCCACCCAGCGGGCGAGGTTCGGCATGGCGGTGCCTTCGGGGAGCATTCTGGTGCCGAGCATGGCCCAGGGGTAGCTGGCCATGTCGGCGATGCTGTAATCGTCGCCGGCGAGGAAGGCGCGGTCGGCGAGGCGCTTGTCCATCACCTTCAACAGGCGCAGCGTTTCGTTGGTGTAGCGTTCCAGCGCATAGGGGATGGGTTCGGGGGCGTAATTGCGGAAGTGACCGGCCTGCCCCATCATCGGGCCGAGGCCGGCCATCTGCCAGAACAGCCATTGCAGGGTTTCGGCGCGGCCGGCGGGGTCGGTGGCGAGGAAACGGCCGGTCTTTTCGGCAAGGTGGAGGAGGATGGCGCCCGATTCGAACAGGGTGAGGCCGGTTTCGTCATCCTCGATCGCCGGCATGCGGTTGTTGGGGGCGATCTTCAGGAACGCGGGCTTGAACTGGTCGCCCTCGCGGATGTTGACGGGGTGGAGTGTGTAGGGGAGCGCCGCTTCCTCGAGGAAGAGCGTGACCTTGTGGCCGTTGGGGGTGGGCCAATAGTGGAGGTGGATCATGGCGGTGCTCCGTCCAAAGGGATGGCGCATGGTAGCGGACGGCCCCACCCCCGGCCCCTCCCCTGAAGGGGAGGGGAGTGGTTTGGGCTTTGGTGGCAAAGCGGGGGAAGGGAGAGCGCATATGGCGGATCAGGTGGCACCATTCGGGGGGTTCAGCCGGGCGACGCCGGACGATGCGCTGGTGAACCCCGAGGTCTATACCGACATGGACGAGATCCACGCGCTCTACACGCAGCTGCGGGAGGGCGATCCGGTGCACTGGTGCACGCCGGCGGGGTTCCGGCCCTTCTGGGCGATCACGAAACATGCCGACATCCTGGCGGTGAGCAAGGCGAACGACCGCTTCATCAATCGGGAGCGCACCTATCTCTCGCCGATCGAGGGGGAGGAATGGATCCGGTCGATGACCGGGGACACGCACCTGTTCCGGACGCTGGTGGACTTGGACGACCCCGAGCATCGCAAGCTGCGCGCCATCACCAACGGCTGGTTCCAGCCGGGGGCGGTGCGGGCGCGGCTGGAGGGGGAAATCCGCGCGCTGGCGCGGAGCCACGTGGCGCACATGCGGTCTTTGGGGCCGGAACTGGATTTCGTGAACGAGGTCGCGCTCTTCTATCCGCTGCGGGTGATCATGCGCATCCTGGGGGTGCCGCCGGCGGACGAGCCGCTGATGCTGAAGCTGACACAGGAGACGTTCGGCGCGATCGACCCCGATGTGGTGGCGCGCAGCCAGCGGCTGACCGAGGGTGCCGGGCTGTGGAGCGGCAGCAGCGGCAATGCGCAGGTCGACCTGCTGGCGCTGGCGCAGACCTTTTTCCAGTATTTCGGCGCCGTGCTGGCCGACCGGCGGGCGAACCCGCGCGACGACGTGGCGAGCGTGATCGCCAATTCGACGATCGACGGTGCGCCGATTCCGGAACGCGAGGCGCTGAGTTATTATGTGATCATCGCGACCGCCGGCCATGACACGACGAGCAGCACCGCGGCGGGCGGGTTGCTGGAGCTGGCGAAAAACCCGGCGGAGTTGCGCAAGTTGCAGGCGGACCCCGGCCTGATCCCGCGGTTCGTGGAGGAATCGATCCGCTGGGTGACGCCGGTGAAGCATTTCATGCGGACGGCGACCGAGGATACGGCGCTGGGCGGCAAGACCATCCGCAAGGGCGACGGGCTGGCGCTGTTCTATTGGAGTGGCAATCGCGACGCGGATGTGTTCGAGGCGCCGTTCGAGTTCAGGGCCGACCGCGAGCATAACCCGCACATCGCCTTTGGCCATGGCGTGCATCTGTGCCTGGGGCTGCATCTGGCGCGGCTGGAGCTGCGGATCCTGTTCGAGGAGCTGTTGCCGCAGATCGCGACGCTGGCGGTGGCCGGCGAGCCGAAGCTGAGCCTGGCGAACTTCGTCAGCGGGCTGAAGACGCTGCCGGTGCGGGTGGGCTGGAACTGATGGCGTACAAGGATGATGCGCGGCGGTTGGCGGTGGAAAGCTGGGCCTGGCAGCTGCTGGTGCCGACGCGCTTTGCCGACATGGACCCGAACCGGCACCTGAACAACACGGCGATCGCCCGGCTGTGCGAGGAAGGGCGGGTGCGGTTCCATTGGCATCTCAGGAAGGCGCATCCGGCGATCGGCCATCCGCATTTCCTGGTGGCGCATGTCGGCGTGGATTATCTGGCGGAGGGGCATTATCCGCACGACGTGACGCTGGGGCTGGCGGTGACGCGGGTAGGCAGCAGCAGCTACACCATCGCGCAGGGACTGTTTCAGGTGCGCCAGGGCGCGTTGCGGGCCTTCGCGCTGGCGGAGAGCGTGCTGGTGCACCGTGACGAGGCGATGCGGCCACTGGCGATGCCGGCGGCCCTGACGGCGGCGCTGGGGGAGTATGGGCTGCGATGAGCCGGGACGCGATTCGGGCGCTGAACGACGCCTATGCCGATGCGGTGTTCCGGCGCGATGCGGCGGCCTGGGGCGCGCTGTGGACGGCGGACGCCGTGTGGACATTGATGGGCGCCCGCATTGAGGGACGGCACGCCATCGTGGCGGCGTGGCAGGGGGCGATGGCGCAGTTCGGCTTCGTGGGGTTCTTCGTGCAGCTGGGGGCGGTGACAGTGGACGGCGATGCGGCGGATTGCGTTGTCTATACGCATGAGGTGCTGGCGGCGGCGGACGGGTCCGTGCGGCGGCCGGTGGGGCGCTATGCCGACCGCTGCGTGTTGACCGACGAGGGATGGCGCTTTGCGGCGCGGGATTTTAGCCTGTTGTGGGGGTGAGCATGAGAATCGTGATTGCGGGGGAAGTGGACCTGACGCCGGGGGTGCGGGAGGCGGCGCTGGCGGGGGCGGCACCGTTCATCGCCATGGCGCTCGCGGAGGAAGGCTGCCGGCATTATGCCTGGAGCGCGGACCCGGCGCTGCCCGACCGGGTGCATGTGTTCGAGGAATGGGACGACGCGGCGACGCTTCAGGCGCATCTGGAAGGCGACGCCTATCGCGCGATGCTGGGGCATCTGGGCGGCTTCGGCATCGTGGCGGCGGACACGCGGAAATATCGGGTGACGAAGCAGGCGCCGGTTTATGGCGCGGATGGCGTGGCGAGCGCCCGGTTCGGGGACGAGGCATGAAGGGCAAGGTCGCACTGGTGCTGGGCGCCGCGGGCGCGGGCAACATGGGGCAGGTGATCGCGCGGCGGCTGGCCGGCGCGGGCGCGCGGGTGTGGGTGGCGGGGCGGCGGCTGGAGCCGCTGCAAGCGCTGGCGGCGGCGATCGGCGGCGTGGCGGCGCGGTGCGACATCACGGTGAAGGCCGAGGTGGAGGCGCTGGCGGCGGACATGCTGGCCGCCGAGGGCCGCGTGGATGTGGCGGTGAACGCCACCGGCTGGGGATTGATGAAAGGGCTGCACGAGGTGACCGAGGACGAGCTGGACGCGATGTGCGCGTTGCAGTTCAAGGGTGTGCATCATTTCCTGAGCGCCTTCGTGCGGGCGATGCCGCATGGTGGCTCGATCATCCAGGTGAGCAGCGCCACCACGCAGGTGCCGATTTTCGACCATGCCGCCTATATCGGCACCAAGGCGGGGTCGGAGGCGCTGGTGCGGGCGGTGGCGAACCAATATGGCAGTCAGGGCCTGCGGGTGAATTGCGTGTCGCCGGGGCTGACGGCGTCCCCCATGACCGCGGATGCGATGGCCGCGCCGGGGCTGGAGGCGGCGTTCGCCAAGGAATATCCGCTGGGGCGGATCGGCACGAGCGAGGATATCGCCGACGCGGTGCTGTGGCTGGCGGGCGATGGCGCGTTCGTGACCGGTCAGAACATCCAGGTGAACGGCGGGTTGACACTGCGGCGCAATCCGCGCCCTGAGGAGATCGGCGCGGCAATCGCCGCCGCGATGGGCCAATGACGGGGGCGTGACCTGATGGATTTTTATTCGGACAATGCCGCCGGGGTGCACCCGGCGGTGCTGGCGGCGGTGACCGGTGCGGCGGGGCCGCATGCGAAGGGCTATGACGCCGACGATTGGACGGCGCGGCTGGACGCCGCGTTCGGCGCGCTGTTCGAGACGCCATGCCGCGTGTTCGCGGTGCCATCGGGCACGGCCGCCAATGCGCTGGGGCTGGCCGCCATGCTGCCGCCCTGGGGGGCGCTGTGGTGCGAGCGGGAGGCGCATGTCGAGGTGGATGAAGCGGGTGCCGTGCCCTTCTACAGCGGCGGGGCGACGCATCTGCTGGTGGCGGGCGCGCATGGCAAGTTGTCGGTCGAGGCGTTAAGCGAAGCGGCGGGGCGGCGGCGGGGCGACGTGCACCAGACGCAGGCGGCGGCGCTCAGCCTGACGCAGGCGACCGAGGCGGGCACGGTCTATGCGCCCGATGAAATCGCGGCGCTGTCCGCCTGGGCGCGGGCGCGGGGCTGCCGGGTGCATATGGACGGCGCGCGTTTCGCCAACGCCGTGGCGCATCTGGGCTGCGCGCCGGCGGACGTGACCTGGCGCGCCGGGGTGGAGATATTGAGTTTCGGCTGCATCAAGAATGGCGGCATGAGCGCCGAGGCGCTGGTGGTGTTCGCCCCCGACCTGGCGGCGAGCATCCCGCACCGGCGCAAGCGGGCGGGGTTGATGCCCTCCAAAGGCCGGTTTGCCGCGGCGCAGCTGCTGGCGATGATCGACGGCGGCGTGTGGCTGGCCAATGCGCGGGCGGCCAATGCCGGCGCGGCGGCGATTGCGGCGGCGGTGCCGCAACGCCTGCTGCATCCGGTGCAGGCGAACGAAGTGTTCCTGCGGCTGGACGCGGACGAACGGCAAGCGCTTCGGCGGCAGGGGTTCGGCTTTTACGAGTGGGAAAGCGATGGGCCGGGCGCGGCGCGGCTGGTGGTGCGCTGGGATGCGGACAGCCATGCAATCGCGGCGCTTGTTGCCGCGTTGCGCGCCCTCTAACCCGGCCGCATGACCTATCCGGCGCGCACCTGGTGGCAGTTCGCCGCGGTCACGATGATCTGGGGGACCACCTGGCTGATCATCAAGACGCAGCTGGGGGTGGTGCCGCCGACCTGGTCGGTCGCGTACCGCTTCGCCATCGGCGGCGTGGCGCTGGGGCTGTGGTGCCTGTGGCGCGGCCAGAGCCTGCGGCTGCCGGCGGCGGCGCACCGGTTCGCGCTGCTGGTGGCGGCGTTCCAGTTCGTGGGCAACTTCAACTTCGTCTATCGGGCGGAGGAGCATGTCGCGTCCGGCATCGTCGCCGTGGGGTTCGCGCTGTTGATGGTGCCCAATGCGCTGATGGCGTGGCTGTTCCTGCAGCGGCGGGTGAGCGCGCGCTTTCTGGCGGGCAGCGTGGTGGGGATCGCCGGCGTGGCGCTGCTGTTCGCGAAGGAACTGGGGGCGCCGACCGCGGGCAGCGGCGATGTCGCGCTGGGACTGGCGCTGTTCTGCGGCGGGTTGCTGTGCGCGTCGACCAGCAACGTGTTGCAGGCGACGGAGACGGCGCGGCGTTTTCCCTTCCTGCCGGTGCTGGCGGTGGGGATGCTCTATGGCGCGGTGGCCAACGCCGGGCTGGCGCTGTGGTGGGACGGCGCGCCGGTGTGGGACCCGCGGCCCGCCTATCTGGCGGGGTTGCTGATGCTGGGGGTGATGGCGAGCGCGGTGGCGTTCGCCTGTTATTTCGACATGATCCGGGTGATGGGGCCGGGCGAGGCGGCCTGGTCGAGCGTGCTGATCCCGGTGATCGCGATGGCGATCTCGACGGTGTTCGAGGGTTATGAGTGGACCGCGCTGTCCTTCGCCGGCGCCGGGCTGGCGGTGGTGGGGATGGTGGTGGCGTTGGGGCCGGGGCGACGGATTGCATGATAGACGCTTGACGGAGCGCGACGGGCTGGCACGATGCAGATGTCTGTCGGGAGTGGCGTGGTGCGCAGATTTGCGGGGTGGTTGGGCTTTCTGCTGGCCTGTGTGGTCGGCGCGGCCGCGGTGTTCGGCGTGCTTTACTTGTTCGCGCCCGTGGCGCCGGCGTTGTGGACGCTGCTGATGGTGCCGCTGCTGGTCGGCACGGCGCTGGCCTGGTTGCTTGCGCGCATGCTGGGGCCACGCCTTGGACTGCGACCGGCGACGGCGGGCATCGCGGCGGCGTTGATCGCTGCCTTGCCGTTGACAGGGCTGATCACGGCGATGCTGTTGAGCCCGGCACAGCCGCGCGCTGCGCCGGGCGTCGATCCGCGCGGGCCGCATCAGACGTTGCGCACGCCGGCGGGCTCGGCGATTGCCTGGTGGTCGCTGCCGCCTGCGGTGCCGAAGCATCGGACGCCGGTGATTTTTCTGCATGGCGGCCCGGGGACATTCATACGTCCCCGCGATTTTGCCGTCGGCGATGGCTTTCGCGCCGCGGGCTTTCGCACGGTGTTTTACGATCAGTCGGGTAGTGGTGCGTCGGGGCTATTGCCGGCTGCCGATTATACCCTGGCGCGGGCCGTTGCCGATCTGGACGCCTTGCGGGCGGCGTTGGGCGCCGAAAAGCTGGTGCTGTGGGGGCAGAGCTGGGGCGCATCGCTGGCGGCGGCATATGCACGGGCGCATCCGGATCGGGTTGCGGCGACGGTACTGGATTCGCCGGGCGATTTCCCCGGGGAGCCGCTGCCGCTGGATTATTCAGCCACCGATACCGATGGTGGCTTTCAGCCGACCTTGCGTGACGCGACGCTGTATCTGCTGATCGGCCATGCGCCGCAACTCGCCGAGCAATGGCAGACGCAGCGCGATGCGCAGGCGGTTGGACAGGCGCGCGCGAACCGGAAAATGTTTATGTACGGCTATCAATGCAAGGGCGCGCCGGCGAAGCTGCCCCGGCCGGCTTCACCGGGTGGCGGCAACCTATATCCGCAACTTTTGCTGCAGAATGATCTGGAACGGCAGGCCAAGGTGACCGGGCCGCTTTCCACCGCGCCGATGCTGCTGATCCGGCCTGCCTGCGATTTCATCCCGGCGGCAACTACCGCGCGCTACATGGCGGCCTATCCGGCGGCGCGGCGTATCGACGTGCCGGGGCGCGGGCACGGCTTCTTTGGCCATGACGCGGAATTGCGCGCATTGCTGCAGGGCTTTGCCGCGAAGGATCTTGCGCAGCTACCGTGACCGATGGTGCGCGCCGTCAGGGAGTGGACGTGGCCCGCGTCAGTCGCTGCTGTGAAGCCCCGCATAGCGCCCGCGATGATAGAGCAGCGGCGCATGAGCCGGATCGGCGGTGAAGCCCTTGATGTGGCCGATGAAGATGACATGGTCGCCGGCCTCGATATCCTGTTGCACGGTGCATTCGAAGGTGGCGCAGGCGCCGGTCAGCAGCGGCACGCCGAGGGTGGCGTGGTGCCAGTTTGCCCCGGCGAAGCGGTCGATGCTGCGCTGGGTGAAGCGGCGGCTGATCGCTTCCTGGTCCACCGCCAGGATGTTGACGCCGAAGGCACGGCTGGCGCGGATGGCGGGCAGCGCCGAGACGCCGTGCGCGGCGCAGACCAGCAGCAGCGGCGGTGTGAGGCTGACGCTGGTGAAGCTGTTGGCGGTGAAGCCGACCGACGCGCCCTCTGCCGTGGTGGCGGTGATGATGGTGATGCCGGTGGCAAAGGCGCCGAAGGCGTCCCGCAGCGCGCGGATGTCTGGGGTGGTCATGCGGATATCACGTCCGTCCGGCTGAAATCATCCCCCACGAACAGCAGCGGGCAGGCGCGCTCGATCGCCAGTGCATAGGCGAAACAGTCGGCAAGGTTGAGCGCGGCGGGGTGGACGCCTTTGCCCCATTTGTCATAGGCATCGGCGACACGTCGCGCGAAGGCTTCGGTTACCGAAACAATGTGGAGCTGAGTGTCGCCTAGCAGATCATCCATTTGTGCAGCTTTGCCGCGCCTGCGTGCAACAATCAGGGTTTCTGCAAGCGTCGCTGCGGAGATAAGGGCGTCATCTGCTGCCATCAGGGTTGTCCGACAGCGCAGTGCTTCAGCTTCGCCAAGAATGATTGCCATCAGTGCCGACGTATCGACAATGATCACAAACCATTCTCGTCATAAAGAAAATCCTGGCTTCGTGCAGCACATGGTCCGGGCAACGCCGGATGCGTGCGTGCAGCTTCGATAGCACGATCGATCGCTGCCATGCGTCGGGCCATGTCCACTTTGGGCGTCACCGGCACCAATCGCACCGCCGGCTTGCCGTTGCGGGTCAGCAGCACGTCTTCCCCTGCTTCGGCACGGCGAACCAGGCTTGTCAGTTTTCCCTTGGCTTCACTCACCGCGATCTGCATAGCATGTCCCTTGATGGACCATAGAAATAGTCCATTTCATGCCTATGTCAATCATTTGCCCGTGAACACCGCCGGGCGTTTCTGCAGGAAGGCCATGACGCCTTCGGCGAAGTCCGCGCTGCGGCCGGCGTGGAGCTGGTTGCGGCGTTCGACCATCAGGCCTTCGGTCAGCGTCTTGTCGAGGCAGTCGCGGATGCCGTGGCGGATGAGCGCGAGCGCTTTCGTGGGGCCGTTCGCCAGCTTGCGGGCGATGGCGCCGGTGTCCGCCATCAGCTCCTCGGGCTCGCTGACCTTCCAGATCATGCCCCAGTCGAGCGCGGTCTCGGCCGGAATGCGCTCGCCGAGCATCATCATCGCCTGGGCGCGGGCCTTGCCGGCAAGACGGGGGAGCAGCCAGGTGGAGCCGACATCCGGCACCAGCCCGATGTTGACGAAAGCCTGCAGGAAATAGGCGCTGCGCGAGGCGACGACGATGTCGCCGGCAAGTGCGAAGGAGCAGCCGGCGCCGGCGGCGGCGCCGTTGACCGCGGTGACGAAGGGCACGGGCAGCGCGAACAGCCGTTCCAGCAGCACGTTGAAATGGGTTTCCAGCACCTTGCCGGCATCGACCGGCCCCTTGCCCATGCTGGTGCCGCCGGCGCCGCCGCCGGAGAGGTCGGCGCCGGTGCAGAAGCCGCGACCGGTGCCGGTCAGCACGAGGCAGCGCGCGGAGGAGGTGCCGTCGCGGATCTGGTCCACCGCATCGATCATCTCGGCGATGACGCCGGTGTGGAGCGCGTTCATCACCTGCGGGCGGTTGATGGTAAGCGTCGCGACGCCCTCCTCCTCGGTCCAGAGGATATGTTCATAGCTCATCGGTTGCCCTTCCCGGCTGGTGTCGGACGCTGTTAGCGTGGTTTGGCGGGCGGGTGGGCTGTGGTTATCGGGAGGGACGCCCGCGCCGGTTTCAGCGGCGGGCAGGGACCTGAAGGAAGGCGGGGACGCCTTCCTCGCCGAAGCCGGCGAAGCGGGGGCCGAGGTCGTCGCCGCGCTCACCGCGGCGCCCTTCGTTCTCGCGCTCACCGCGGCGCCCTTCGTTTTCGCGCTCACCGCGGCGCCCTTGGTTCTCGCGTTCAGCGCGGCGCCCTTCGTTTGCGCGACCTGTGCGGCGCCCGTCATCTTCGCGCGGGGCGCGGCGCGTGTCGCTGTCGCGGGGCGGCCGCGGTGCGCGTTCCCGCCGGGGGGCGGGTTCGGCGCGGGGTTCGGGTTCCGCGCCGGTCTCGGCGGGCGGTTCGGCGCGGCGCGCGGCAGGCCGGCTGCGTTCGCGTGGCGGCCGCGATGGCGGTTCCGCGGTGTCGGGCGCGTCATCGTCTCGGCTGGCGGCGGGGCGGCGGCGGGAGGGACGCTCGGCTGGGGCGGTTTCGGCCGGGGTGGCGGACCCACCGGCGCCGCCGTCGCGGCGCGGGATCGCCTGGCCGATCAGCTTTTCGATGCGCTCCACCGCCTCCATGTCCGACGGCGCGGCGAGCGTGATGGCGATGCCGGTGGCGCCGGCACGGCCGGTGCGGCCGATGCGGTGGACATAGTCATCGGGATGCCAGGGCACGTCCATGTTGAAGACATGGCTGACGCCCTTGATGTCCAGCCCGCGCGCGGCGACGTCGCTCGCCACCAAGATGTCGATCTCGCCGGCCTTGAAGCGGTCCAGTTCCTTCAGCCGGTCCGACTGCTCCATGTCACCATGGATCTGGCTGGCGCGGAAACGGCTTCGTTTCAGGCCGGTGGCGAGGTCGCGCACGGTGGTCTTGCGGTTGCAGAAGACGATGGCGTTCTTCAGGCCGGGATCGCGCAGCAGATCCTCCAGCACGCCGCGCTTGGCGCGTTCGCTGCCGACGAGCATCACGCTCTGGGCGATGTCCGCATTGGTGCTGGCGGCGCGGGCGACCTGCACGGTGCGCGGGTCGGTCATGAAGGCGTCGGCGAGCTTGCGGATCGGGCCGGGCATGGTGGCGCTGAACAGCAGCGTCTGGCGTTGCGGTTTCAGCAGCGCGCAGATTTTTTCGACATCGGGGATGAAGCCCATGTCGAGCATGCGGTCGGCCTCGTCGATCACCAGCACATCGACGCCGGAGAGCAGGATCTTGCCGCGGCTGTGCTGGTCCATCAGCCGGCCCGGCGTGGCGATGAGGACGTCGACGCCCTTTTCCAGCGCCTTGTCCTGATCCCCGAAGGCGACGCCACCGATCAGCAGCGCCATGCTGAGCTTGTGGTATTTGCCGTATTTCTCGAAGTTTTCCGCCACCTGCGCCGCCAGTTCGCGGGTGGGTTCCAGGATCAGCGAGCGCGGCATGCGGGCGCGGCTGCGGCCCTCCGCCAGGATGTCGATCATCGGCAGCACGAAGCTGGCGGTCTTGCCGGTGCCGGTCTGCGCGACGCCGATCAGGTCGCGGCCCATCAGCACCTGCGGGATGGCGGCGGCCTGGATGGCGGTGGGTTCGTCATAGCCGCTGTCGGCGACAGCGCGCAGCAGGGCATCGGACAGGTGAAGGTCGGAAAAGGGCAAGCGGGTTCCTTGGGATTGTTGCGCCCGCTTGCCGTCATGCCATGCGAAATGTCAATGCGGAGGGCATGCAAAGGGGGGAACGGTTGCCCGTTCCCCCCGCTCCCTCCCCCGAGAGATGAAGAAGACTATTGCTGTCGCATCGCTTGTCGCCAAAAACCGGTTCCCACTTTTTGGCGCGATGCCCTAGAACCGAACGCCGACCACTCCGCCGAAGCGCCGCGGTTCCAGCGTGAAGATGTTGGTGAACAGGCCCGACGACGGGTCGGTCACATATTGGCCGGTGATGCCCTGGTTGTCGAACAGGTTCTGCACGAAGGCGCGGACGTACCAGCGCTCCTCCCGGCCGTTCAGCTGGATCGACAGGTTGACGGTTTCATAGGCCTTGATGCGGTCGATCGGCAGGTTGTAGTTGCGGCCCCATTGTTCGCCGACGAAGTTGAGGTCGGCGCGGATCACCGCGCTCATGTCGTTCGCCATTTCGGCGGTGTATTGCGCGCCGGCGGTGAATTTCCACTTCGGCGAGTTCTGCAGTTCCTTCCCATCCAGGTTGACCGCGTTGCCGGAGGGCAGGTTGGTGCGGGCGAGGATGGCGGGATCGGTGATCGGCACAAAGCCGGTCGCCGTCGGCACGCGGTTGACGCCGGTGGGCAGGGTGATGTTGAACGGCAGGCCCTGGGCCGCGATGGCGGACCCCATGGCAGAGCAGATGCCGAACGCGCCCATGGCGTTGGTGCCCGGCACGGCCACCGCCGGCCGCAGCAGGCCGCCGGTGGCGGCCGCGTTGAAGCCGTTGACGAAGGCGGCAGCCGACCCGGGCGGCAGGGTGGCCGCCGGGGTGACGACGCAGTTCGCCGCGTTGGTGACGTCCTTGATGATGACGCTGTCGGCGCGGCCGCCGCTCGGGTCGCGGACATCGACCAGGCTCAGGTCCTTCACCTTGGTCTTCAGATAGCTGGCGGTGGCGTTGAACTGCCAGTTGCGGGTGGGGGCGACGATGAATTCGCCTTCCACGCCATAGACTTCGGCGTTGGTGTTGTCGTTGAAGCTGGTGCGGTTGATGATCCGGCTGATCTGGAGATTCTTGTAGTCATAGTAGAAGCCGGTCAGGTTGGCCTGGAAGGTGCCGCCGGCAAAACGGTTCTTCGTGCCGATTTCGAAGGCGTTCACCTTTTCCGGCAGATAGGTGACGGGCGCCGAGAACAGGGTCGGGTCGAACGGCGGGTTGATGCCGCCCGGCTTCGAACCGCGGCTGTAGCTGGCGTAGATCAGCGTGTCCTCGGTGAAGCTGACCTCCGGCTTCCAGTCGAGCACGACGCGGCCGGTGACGGCATCGCTGTTCAGGCGGGCATCGCGGAAGGGCTGGCGGCCGGGCGTGTTGATGTCGGCGTCGACGGTGTCGTTCAGGATGGTGCCGGCGTTGGCTTCACCCAGCGGCACGAGCGCGTTGAACAGCCGCTGCCGGTCCTGCACGCGCTTCTTGTCGTTGGAATAGCGGGCGCCGATGGTGAGTTTCAGCGTGTCCGTCATCTGCCAATAGGCTTCGCCGAAAATGCCATAGCTCTTCAGGTCGAAGCGCTGGGTTTCGGAGTTGAAGAAGGGCGAAGCGTTGAAGCGGGTGCCGCCCGATTGCAGCGCGCCGAGCAGGCCCGAGCCATAGTCAAGGCCGGTCGAGGTGACGAAATAGTCGCTGTCCGACCGGTTCTCCAGATAGATGGCGCCGATGCGGAAGTTGAACTTGCCCTCGAACTGGCTGGACAGCACGCCTTCGACCGACCATGTGCGCGACGAGCCGTTCGACTGATCATATTGCGTCGGGTCGGGGAAGCAGCCCAGCGTCGCGCCGCCATAGATGCCGGAATAGAGCCGGCTGGCGTTGGAGATGCAATAGTTGGCCCCGCTGTAGAGACGGTTGGCGACATTCGGGAACAGCGCCTTCAGTGCCGCATTCTGTCCCGGCCCGGGGCCGGTGACATTGTTGTAATCCTGCCGCGAGGTAACATTCGATTCCTGCCAGCTGCCGGTGACGGCCAGCGTCATGGTATCGAATTCCTGGTTCAGCTTTGCCTGCACATATTTTTCGCGGGTGCGATAGCTCGGGGTGAAGTTGGTGCTGACGGTGCGCAGGTCGGCGGGGTTGGTCAGGCCGGTATATTGGCTGGGGCCATAGACGCTGAGGTTGCCGAAGGGCAGTGCCGCGGCACCCAGCGCGATGGCGGCGAATTCGCGGCTCTGGATGATGTTGCCCAGCGTGGCGTTGCCATTGAGGTAGCCGTTGCCCAGCTTGTCCGGCGAGCAGCCGAGGATGGCGGTGGGATCGCTGTTGCACAGCTGTTTCTGGATGCGCATCCGGTCGCTGTTCTCGCCGGCATAATAGCCGATGAGGTCGATGGTGGTGGTATCGGTCGGGCGGAAGCGCAGCGACAGGCGGGCGCTATACTGGTCGCGGCCGTCGATCTTCGTGTTGTTGTAGAGGTTGGTGGTATAGCCGTCGCGCTTGATATACTGCCCGGCGAGGCGGACGGCGAACTTGTCGCCCAGCGGCAGGTTGATGATGCCCAGGCCGCGGAAGGCATTGTAATTGCCATATTCGCCTTCGACGCGGACGCTGAGGTCGTTCGTCGGCTTGGCGGTGATAAAGTTCATCACGCCGCCCGTGGCGTTGCGGCCGAACAGGGTGCCCTGCGGTCCGCGCAGCACTTCCAGCCGTTCGAGGTCGAGGAATTCGGTTTCGAAGATCAGCGGGCCCTGGATGGGCGCATCGTTGTAGTGGATGCCGACACCGGCGTCGCCCGAGGTGGCGACCGCGGGCGAGCCGATGCCGCGGATAGTCAGGTTGGCGCCGGTGAAGTTGCCCTTGGTGAAGGTGATGTTCGGAAGCGCCAGTTGCAGCTGGCTGGTGTTGTTGAGCTGCTGCCGTTCCAGGTTTTCGGAGGTGAAGGCGCTGACCGCGATCGGCACGTCCTGCAGGCTCTGCGCCGAGCGCTGCGCGGTGACGACGATTTCCTCGACACCGGTGTTGACCGCGGCGGGCTGCGCCGTCTGCTGCTGCGCCTGCGCGCCGACCATGCCGAAAAGCGATACCGCCGAAAGCAGCGCAAGGCGCGCCGAAAGCTGGCTGGCTGTCATCTGATGTCCTCCCATCCCAAAACTAGATCGCGCGCCAGTGGGCTGGCGTCATTGTCGACACCCAATCACCGGCTCTCCCAAGCCGCCTCCTGGCGCGTTTCACATATACAATCAGGGCAATGGCCGCTTGTCCAGCGGCAGCGGGGGGAAAACGGCCCTGTTCATATTGATGAGGGCGAGTGTCGCTTTTCGGCAACGGCTGTGACGCCGTTGTCAATATTTCACTTTTCGCATCGAAACGATCGCCGCGATACGGCAGCTGCCGCCTTCACGGCCCATCAGCTTGTCCCGGCCGGCGCACAATTGCCCGTCACGACCGCGCTTGTAGTAAAATCCGCCATAATAGGCGAGCTGCGGGCAATCGCTGGCAAAGCGCAGCCGCTTGCGCACCCCGCCGCGCATCGACAGCTCCACCGTGCGGCTGCCCAGCACCAGCGCGCCGCCGATGCGGTCGGCGGGGATGCAGGCGCGCGGATCGGGGCGGCCCAGCGCCCAGCCCGCCGGCGCGGCGAGCAGCGGCGCGGCGCGGACGGCGGGCACATGCGACACCGGTTGCGCCGGCAGCGCCTGCGCCAGGAGCAGGCCGGCGAGCCCGCCGAGCCATGAGATCGGATGCCGCACGCCGCTCACGCCAGAAGGAAATCCGGAACCATGCGAAGGGGCATCGGCGGCATCGGGTGAACTTTGGCTGAATTGCCGATGAATGCAGGGCTTAGCGGGCGGGCTTCATGAATTTCAGCGTCATGCGATCGGATTCACCGATGGCGGTGTATTTCTCCCGGTCCTTGTCGCCCAGGCGCAGGTTGGGTGGCAGGGTCCAGACGCCTTCGGGATGGTCGGCGGTGTCCTTCGGATTGGCGTTGATCTCGCTCGTCGCCACCAGCTTGAAGCCGGCGGCCTCGGCCATGGCGATCACCGCGGACTGTTTCATGTAGCCGCTCTTCGCCGTCTTCTCGTCCTCGGTGCGGTTTTCCGGCAGGCGGTGCTCCTCGATGCCCAGGATTCCGCCGGGTTTCAGCGCGGTGTAGAAAGCCTGGAAGGCCTGCGGCGCGAAGCCCGCCATCTGCCAGTTGTGGACGTTGCGGAAGGTCAGGATCATGTCGGCACTGCCCGGCGCGGCGATGTTGCCCAGCAGCTGGCGACCGAAGCTGGTGACCGCGGGCTTGCCGAACACCTCGGGCGCGGCCGCCAGGCGGGCGATATAGTCCGCCCGCTGTTTCTGGGCGTTGGCGCTGCCGTTGGGGTTGTTGTGGGCGGCGATGAACACGCCCCTGTCTTTCAGCACCGGCGCGATGATGTCGGTGTACCAGCCGGCCGATGGCGAGATTTCAACGACCGTCATGGTCGGGCGCAGGCCGAAGAACAGCAAGGTTTCCTTGGGGTTGCGATACCGGTCGCGGGCCTTTGCTGCGGCGCTGCGGTGTTCGCCGGCGATGGCCTTGTCCAGCAGGGCGGCGGTTTCCGCCTCCGCCTTCTGCGCCGCGGCGGGCTTGTTGTGGTTCTTGTGGTTGTTGGCGAAGCTGGGTGCGGCAAGAAGCGCGAGCGCGGTGGCGGCAAGCAGGCTGGACAGGCGCAAGGTTGGTCTCCCCGTTGGATGGCTGATGCGCCATATGGGGCGGCCGGTGCATTCGGCAAGCTGAACGGGGCCTGAGGAAAAAGATGGGATATGAGGAAACGGCGTGGATGGCGGGAGTGGCGGCGGCATTGCTGCTGCTGGCGGGCCTGTTGCACCGCCGCCGGCATCGCCGCGGGCCGGCGGTCGGCGCGCCCTGGGCGCTGCTGCCCTGGGACTATGTCATGCTGCTGGCCGGCGTCTGCCTGATCGTGTCCATCGTGCACCTGCTGGCGCTGTGGCGGGACGGGTTATAAAGCGAGCGGCCGTTCGTTGCTGGCGTCGTACATCTTCACGTCCAGGCTGAGCACGGCGCCTTCGGCGGCCTTGTTGAAGGCGGCCATGTGCGGTGCCTTGAAATGCGCCTTCAGCGCCTCCGCATCGGCCCAGCGTTCGGCGATGCACAGCACGGCAGGATGGCCGTCGCTGCCGTCGCTCTCCACCGCCAGGCTGTAGGACAGGCAGCCGCTTTCCGCCCAGGTGGCGCGCATCATGTCGTTGAGCGCGCCGCTGAGGGCCGCGAGCCGCTGCGGCTTCACCTCGGCGCGGCCCATGATGATGATCATTCAGTGATTCCTGCCTCTGTCTTGGGTTTGGCGACGGTCACCAGTGCCGGACGCAGCAGGCGATCGCGGAAGACATAGCCGGCCTGCAATTCGCTGACCACCGTGCCGGGCTCGGCTTCATGCTCCACCTCCACCATCGCCTGGTGCTGGTTCGGGTCGAGCGGCAGGCCGGTCGCCGCCACGCGCTTGATGCCGTGGCGGCCGAAGATGGCGTGCAGCTCGCGCTCGGTCGCCTCCAGCCCGCCCTTCAGCCCGGCATCGGTGTCGGCTGGGAGCGCGGCGAGCGCCCGGGCGAGATTGTCGGCGACCGCCAGCATGTCCCGCGCGAAGCCGGCGGCGGCGTAGCTGACGGCGTCGGCCTTGTCGCGCTCCAGCCGGCGGCGCACATTCTCCGCCTCGGCCACCGCGCGCAGCGCGCGGTCGCGCTCGGCATCGCGCGCCTCGGTAAGGGCGACGATCTCGGCGCGAGCGTCCTCCAGTTGCTGCTCGATGCTCTTTTCCTCGACCGCTTCTTCGGCGGCATCCGCTTCGTTCATGACATCAACCTGCTCAATCGATTTGCTGTGAAATCCACGATGGGGACGACGCGGGCATAGTTCAACCGGGTCGGCCCGATAACCCCCACCACGCCGACAATCCGCCCGTCGGCGCCGCGATAGGGCGCGGTGATGACGCTGGAGCCGGAGAGCGCGAACAGCTTGTTCTCCGCGCCGATGAAGATTTTGAGCGCGTCGGCCTCCCGCGCCTGGTCGAGCAGGCGGGCCATCTCCTCCTTCGCCTCCAGCTCCTCCAGCAGCAGGCGCGTGCGGTCGAGGTCGCCGCTGTCGAGCAGGTGCGCGCTGCCGCGCACGATCAGAATGGGGCGGGCACCGTCCGACGACCAGGCGGCCAGCCCCTGCGCGACCATGTCGGCGGTCAGCCGGTCGAGCTCGGCGCGGTTCGCCGCCACCTCCTGCCGCAGCCGGCCGGAGGCCGCGGTCAGGCTGAGGCCGGAGAGCCGGGCGTTGACGTAATTTTCCGCCTGCGCCAGCACCGCGGCCGGCAGGTCGGGCGGCAGGTCCAGCACCCGGTTCTCGACGCTGCCGTCCATGCCAACCAGCACCGCCAGCACCCGGCCCGGCGCCAGCGGCACGAAATTGAGCGCGCGCAATTGCGGCTCCGCCTTGGGCACCACCACCATCGCCGCGCATTGCGACAGGCCGGAGAGCGCCGCGGTGGTGCGCGACAGCACCTCCTCCAGCGGGGCGCCCGAGGTGCTGGCCTCCCGGTCGATCAGCGCGGTCTCCCGCGCGTCCGGCTGCGCCACCTGCATCATGCCATCGACGAACAGCCGCAGGCCGCGTTCGGTGGGGATGCGGCCGGCGGAGGTGTGCGGCGCCGCCAGCAGGCCCAGCTCCTCCAGATCCTGCATGACGTTGCGGATGCTGGCCGGCGACAGGCCGAGCGATCCCAGTTTGGACAGCGTGCGCGAACCCACCGGCGTGCCGGTGGTGAGGAAGGAATCGACGAGCTCGCGGAAGATGATCCGCGAGCGATCGCTGAGGTCGGAGACGGACAGGGCGGGCTGCACTGCCCCTACATAGGGCAGGGTGGCGGTGCCGCCAAGGATGACAGGGCCGCACGGGGCCGCTATGCCCACTGCCTTACGAAACAAAGGAATTGACCATGCGCCCCAGCGGCCGCGCCCCCGACCAGATGCGTTCGATCACCATGACCCCGCGTTTCAGCCGCCATGCCGAAGGGTCCTGCCTGGTGGCATTCGGCGACACGCATGTGCTGGTCACCGCCAGCGTGGAAGAACGCGTGCCGCCCTTCCTGCGCGGCAAGGGCAGCGGCTGGGTGACGGCCGAATATGGCATGCTGCCGCGCGCCACCCACACGCGGGGCAGCCGCGAAGCCGCGAAGGGAAAACAATCGGGCCGCACGCAGGAAATCCAGCGGCTGATCGGGCGCAGCCTGCGGGCGGTCACCGACCTGAAGGCGCTGGGCGAGCGGCAGATCACGCTCGACTGCGACGTGTTGCAAGCCGATGGCGGCACGCGCACCGCGGCGATCAGCGGCGCCTGGGTGGCGCTGCGGCTGGCGCTCGATGGCATCCATGCGGCGACGCCATTTGCGGCCGATCCCCTCGCCGTCCATGTGGCGGCGGTGAGCTGCGGCGTGTTCGAGGGGACGCCGGTGCTCGACCTGGATTACCCCGAGGATTCGAATGCGGGGACGGATGGCAATTTCGTGCTGACCAGCACCGGCGGCCTGGTGGAGGTGCAGGCGACCGCCGAGGGCGAACCCTATGACGAGGAGACGCTGCTGCGCCTGCTGCGCCTGGCGCGCATCGGCTGCGCCGAGATTTTCAGCTGCCAGCGGGCGGCAACGGGGCGCTAGGGTGCGGACAGTGGCGATGCCCGACACGCTGCTCCTCGCCACCCACAATGCCGGCAAGGTCGCCGAATTCGCCGCCATGTTCGCGCCGCTCGGCATCACACTGGTGTCGGCGGGGGACCGGGGCCTGCCGGAGCCGGTGGAGACGGAAGACAGCTTCATCGGCAATGCCCTGCTGAAGGCGCGGCGTGCCCATGCGCTGACCGGGCAGGCGACGCTGGCGGATGACAGCGGGCTGTGCGTCGATGCGCTTGGCGGCGCGCCGGGGGTGCATACGGCCGACTGGGCGGAAACCGGGCAGGGGCGCGACTGGATGCAGGCGATGGCGCGGGTGGAGCGCGAACTGGCGGCGCAGGGGCCGGGCGTGTCGCGGCGCGCGCATTTTGTCGCGGTGCTGGCGCTCGTGCTGGCGGACGGGACCGAGCATGTGTTCGAGGGGCGTGCCCATGGCAGCCTCACCTGGCCGCCGCGCGGGCACATCGGCTTCGGCTATGATCCGGTGTTCGTGCCCGATGGCCACAGCCAGACCTTCGCCGAACTGCCCTTCGAGGCCAAGCAGGCGCTCAGCCACCGGACGCGGGCGTTCGAGGCGCTGCTGGCGGCGGGGGTATTGGCGACGTGACGTCGGACGGGCTGGCGCTGCCCCTCCACGCGGGCAAAGCCCGCGCTGCGGGCCAGCCCCACCCGCCGGCCGGAGACGCTCGGGAGTCTGTGGACGTTCAGCCGAATGCGATGCATTCGCCTTCCACGCCACAGCCCCTCGCGCTCTACATCCACTGGCCCTTCTGCGTCACCAAATGCCCCTATTGCGACTTCAACAGCCATGTCCGGCCGGACCGCGACGAAGCCGCCTGGGCGGGCGCGCTGCTGGCAGAGTTGGCGCATGAAGCGGCACTAACGCCCGACCACCGGCTGGGCAGCATCTTCTTCGGCGGCGGCACGCCCTCGCTGATGGCGCCGGCCACGGTTGCCGCGGTGATTGACGCCGCCACCCGGCACTGGCGCGTCGATGCCGACATCGAGATCACGCTGGAGGCCAACCCCTCAAGCGTGGAGGCGGCGCGTTTCGCGGGGTTCGCGGCCGCCGGCGTCAACCGGGTCAGCCTGGGGTTGCAGGCGCTGGACGACGCGGCGCTGAAGCTGCTCGGGCGGCCGCATGACCTGGCGGAGGGGCTGGCGGCGCTCGACGTGGCGCAGGCGCATTTCGGCCGCGTCAGCTTCGACCTGATCCATACGCGGCCGGGGCAGAGCGTGGCGCAGTGGCAGGCCGAACTCGCCCGCGCGCTGGCGTTCGGCACCACGCACCTCAGCGCCTATCAGCTGACCATCGAGCCGGGGACGCGCTTCGCCAGCCTGTTCGCCAAAGGCCTGCTGACGCTGCCGCACGAAGATGATTCCGCGACCATGTTCGAACTGACAGGGGCGATGTGCGCCGCCGCCGGCCTGCTGCCCTACGAGGTCAGCAACCATGCCCGGCCCGGCGATGAAAGCCGCCACAATCTCGCCTATTGGCGCTATGACGACTATGTCGGCGTCGGCCCCGGCGCGCATGGCCGGCGGCACGGCGCCGCGACCGCGCGGCTGAAGCGGCCGGAAAGCTGGATCACGGCGGTGACGGCCGACGGCCATGGCATCGAGACGAGCGAGGCAATTCCCCCCGCCACCGCGGCGCGGGAGGCGCTGCTGATGGGCCTGCGCCTGGCGGACGGCATCGACCCGGCGCATTTCGCCGCGCGCACCGGCGTGGCGCTGGACGCGGCCATCGACAGCGTCGCCCGCGCGCGGCTGACCACGCTGGGCCTGCTGCACCCGGGCGAACAGCTGCGCGTGACGGACGCCGGGCGCAGCGTGCTGAACCGGGTGATCGCCGAGTTGGCGGGTTGAAACGCTTGTCTGGCGTCGCGAGCAGGGGTAGAAAGGGGCATGGTTGCCATCGCTCCTGCGCGCACTCTCACCATGAAGCTTGGGCCCTATTTCGACAGGCTGATCGAAGGCCAGATCGCCAGCGGGAGATATGGCAGCGTTGATGATGTCATTCGCGAGGCGCTCACCCGACTGCAGGATCATGAAACCCGCGTGGAGGCACTAGGCGAGGCACTGCGAGAGGGGGAAGAAAGCGGCCTGCATGGCCCCCTTGATGCCAATGCCTTTCTGCAGGAATGTCGTGCCGCTCGAAGCGCATGAGCTCGGCGCTCTACAGCAACAGGGCGGTCGACGACCTTCGCACCATCGAAACCTACACCGCAACGCAATGGGGTGATGCCCAAGCCGACCGATATGTTCGGGCCATCATGACGGCAGTGGACAGGCTGGCTGAAAATCCTGCGCTTGGACGGGCAGTTGCCGTCAACTTCGGACAATATCGACGGATATCATCGGGCTCCCATGTTATCTATGTCGTTGTGCAGGATGGCCAGACGACAGTCGTTCGCATTCTGCACCAGCGCATGGAACCTGGGCTGCATCTCTGATCCCTGCCACCCCTTGCCTTCGGCGCCAGGTTTCCCATTTCCTGTTTCTTCCTGCCGCCCCTTCCAACCCGGCAGATGTGGAGCCCGACCATGATGACCCTGCGCAAGGCCGCCGACCGCGGCGTGGCGGATTTCGGCTGGCTGGACAGCCGGCACAGCTTCTCCTTCGGCCATTATCATGATCCCGCGCACATGGGGTTCGGCCCGCTGCGCGTGATCAACGAGGATCGCGTGGCCGGCGGTGGCGGCTTTCCGCCGCATGGCCACGCCGACATGGAGATCCTCAGCTATGTGATCGACGGCGCGCTGGAGCATCGCGACAGCATGGGCAATGGCGCGGTCATCCGCCCCGGTGAAATCCAGAAGATGCGCGCCGGCACCGGCGTGCAGCACAGCGAATACAACGCCAGCAAGACCGATCCGGTGCATTTCCTGCAGATCTGGATCATCCCCGCGCACCGGGGGCTGGCGCCGGGCTATGAGCAGGTCGCGCTGCCGCCCGTGCCGGCGGGCAACTCCCGGCTCGACCGCATTGCCGCGCCCGGCGGCGGCGAAGGCGTGGTGGACATCGCGCAGGACGTCACGCTGTGGCGCGCGACGCTGGCGGCCGGCGGCAGACTGAACCACGCGACCGCGCCCGACCGGCGGTTGTGGGTGCAGGCGGCGCGCGGCAGCGCGCGGGTGAATGACGAGGTCCTTACCGCTGGCGATGGCCTGGCAATCGCCCATATGTCTGCGGTGGACTTCGACGCCGACAGCGAGGCCGAGCTGCTGTTGTTCGACATGGGGGCATAGTTCGGCGCGGGGCTTGGAACAAAGCTCCGCGCTTCCCATTTCCCTCGTCTCATCCACAGGAGGCGTTCATGCTTGGCAAGATCATCACCGCGCTGGCGGGGCGCAGCATTGCCCGATCGGTCGGCGGTGCCTCCGCCGGGCCAACCGGCGCGATCATCGGCGCGGTGGTACCCACCGTTTTGCCGCGCATCGCCCGCCGCCTCGGCCCCGTCGGCATGATCGCCGCCGCGGCCGGTGGCTATGCGCTGACGAAATTCCTGGAAAACCGCCGCAAGGTGCCCGTCACGCCCGCCCTGCCGGCACCTCAAAGCGCCGCGCCACCCGTTGCTGCCACGCCCACACCGCCGGCGTGACCCCCAGCTCCAGCAACAGACCGATGCGATAGCCGCTGGAGGGCCATCCCTCCAGCAGGCCACCGCCCAGCCGGGCGAGACCGCCCAGCACCACGGCCAGGCAGACGAAACCGAACAGCCGGCCCTCTCGCTCGATGTGCCGGACGCACGACAGCAGCATGATGCCCAGACCCAGGAAGATGCCCGACAGGTAGCGCCAGTGGCTGCTGACATCCCCCGCCACGGCGTCGCCCTCCCCCAGCCCCGCCGGACCGCCCAAGGCGCCCAGCAGCCCGACCGACAGCGGCGACAGGGCGAGCAGCAGCAACGTCGCCTGCAACAGCCGCTTCTCGGCGGCAGGCGTCACTCGGGCGTCACCTCGACCAGCAGCTTGCCGAAATTGCCGCCGGAATAGAGCAGCTTCACGCTGTCGCGCGCATGCTCCAGGCCCGGGCGAATGTCCTGCCGCGTTTTCACCTGGCCGCCCAGCATCCAGCCGGCAAGGTCGCGGAACGCCTCGCCAAAGCGCGGTGCGAAATCGGTGACGATGAAGCCGCGAACCGTCAGCCGCCGCATCAGCATCAGCGTCCAGAACCCGCGCGGCTCGGCATTGCTGGTCGCGTTATAGCCGCTGATCATGCCGCACAGCGGCATGCGCCCGAACAGCTTCATGCGGCTCACCACCGCCTCCATGATCGGGCCGCCGACCTGTTCGAAATTGATGTCCACGCCGTCGGGCGCCAGCCGGTCGAGCGCCGCGCCGACATCCTCCGCCTTGTAATCGATGGCGGCGTCAAAGCCCAGTTCGTCGACGATGTAGCGGCATTTGTCCGCGCCGCCGGCGATGCCGATCACCCGGCAGCCCTTCAGCTTGCCGATCTGGCCGACGATCTGCCCCACGCCGCCCGCCGCCGCGCCGACCACCAGGGTCTCGCCGGGCTTCGGCTGGCCGATGTCGAGCAGGCCGAAATAAGCCGTCGGCCCCACCACGCCAAAGGTGCCGAACGCCGCCGCCACCGAAATGCCGGGGATCTCCGGCATCGGCGCCATGCCCTCGCCGCGGCTCACCACGATGTCCGCCCATTCGCCCAGGCCGGCCATCAGCTGCCCCTCGCTCACGCCCTCCTTGCGGCTGGCGATCACGCGGCCCACCACGCCGCCCCGCATGGGATCGCCCAGCCCGACCGGCGGCATATACTGCTCCATGTCGCTCATCCAGATGCGATTGGTCGGGTCGAGCGACAGGTAGTTCACCCACACCGCGAACTCGCCGTCGGCCAGCTCGGGCATCGTTTCCGTCACAAAATGCAGGTCGTCGTCCGCGATGTCCCCCACCGGCCGCTTCGCCAACCGCCACACCCGCCGCGTCATGCTCATGCCCGTCTCTCCCGCTCGTTCCCGCCCGCCTTACCGGCGCCGCCCCCGCCACGCCAGCTACCGAAAGCGCCACATCAGGCCGGGCTCCAGCGGCGTCCACAGCCCCACCCGCACGCCCGCCGACGCCAGCGCATCGCGCACCCACTGGTTGCAGGTACGGAGCGCGGAATAACGGCCGCGCGCGACATAGAAGGCATCGTCGGCGCCATAGCCGGCGCCGGGCAGCGGCTGCACATCACCGGCGCTGCCCCGGGCAAAACTGGCGGCAAGGACATCCACCAGCACCGCATATTGCGCCGGCGACAGGCGGATCGGCACGCCCTCGGGCGCGGCCAGCCGGTCGACATGCACCAGCGTCCGGTCGCTGCCGAGCGCGGCGCTGAGGATGCGGTCGACGCGGGCATCGGCCCAGGTCGGCGTGTTCAGATAGAAGTCGCGCTCGCCCCAGCCGAAGGCAAGCCATTGCTGCCCCGCCGGCGCCCCGCGAAAATGCCCGTCCCGCACCAGCGCGCGCCAGTCCGCGCCGGCGGTGACCAGCGGCAACACCAGGTAGGCGTGGACACCGTTGCTCGCCAGGTGAACGGTCACGCCGGCCGGCGCCTGCCGCCAGCCGGCGTTCTGCGGAATGACCGCGCCACCGACCAGCGCGAGCAGCAGCAGCGCGCACGCCGCCGCCAGCGCGCGCAGCAGCCTCATCACACGCGCGCCAGCAGGCGGTCGATCGCCGCCAGCGCCTCCGGCTCCGCCAGCGTCGGGGCGTGGCCGACGCGCGGCACCGTCACCGCCTCCAGCCCCGCCACGTCCCTGACCATGGCGGCCTGCGCCGCCGCGGCGAACACGTCCGACAGCTCCCCCCGCAGGCTGAGCAGCGGCAGACCCTGGAGGCCGCGCAGCGCCAGCGCCAGATCGACCCCCGAATCGCCCCCGGGCAGCCGGAACGGCGCGGAAATGCGCGGATCATAATCCCACACGATCCGGCCCTTCGGGCTCAGCCGGCACAGCCGCTTGGCATGTGCCAGCCAGTCCGGCAGCTGCCAGTCGGGATAGACCCCGGCCTGGCGTTCGGCGATGTCGCGCGCCGCGTGCAGCCAGGTCGGCCAGCCGTTGCCGCGGCCCACCTGCGCGCGGATGCGCTCCAGCCCCGCCGCCTCCAGCTGCGGGCCCACGTCGTTCAGCACCACGCCCGCCAGCCGTGCCCGCTGCGTGACGCCCAGCAGCATCGCCAGCAGCCCACCCAGCGAGGTGCCCACCACCACCACCCGGTCCAGCGGCACGGTTGCCAGCAGCCGGCCGATATCCTGCACATAGGTCAGCGGCACATAGGTCAGCGGATCCTTGGCATAACCCGATTCGCCCCGGCCGCGCAGCGACACGCTGACCACCCGCCAGCCCCGCCCCTGCAGGCGCAGCGCGAGGTCGTGGAAATCCCGGACATTGCGGGTCAGCCCCGGCAGGCAGAGGATCGCCGGCCGCCCGGCGGCGCCGGCATAGTCGCGGAAATGCAGCCGCACGCTGTCGGCGGACCACCAGTAACCGTCGCTGAAACCGTCCATCGCGCGATGCTAGGCCGGCGGCGAGCGAAAGTCATCGTTAACGCCATGCCGGAACTTTTGACTGCCACTCAGATTCATGGCATAGGCCCCGCACGGATCGGGAAAGAGACAGAAAGAATGGCATCGAAGGCTTCGGACGCTCGCGCGCGCCGCTATGATCCCACCGAAACGCGGCAGCGTGTGGTGGAGGCCGCCTATCAGCTGTTCGCCACCCGTGGCTATGCCCAGACCGGTACCGCCGACATCGCGCGCGAGGCGGACGTCTCCGAAGGCTCGATCTTCTATCATTTCGGCTCCAAACGCGCGCTCCTGGCCGAACTGGGCCGGCTGCACGGCGAAAAGATGGTCGCCGCCATGCAGGGCGATGACGCCATCGAGGATCTGGAACCCGGCATCAACATCCGCCGCTGCTTCGCCTTCTGCGTGGAGAATGAAACCTGGGAGCGCATGGCGGAGGCCGGCGCGCCCTGCCCCAGCGGCAGCGGGAAGGGGCACAAGAACCACAATCCCGAGGCCGAACCCTTTTTCAATGCCGCGCGCGAAGTCACCCAGCGCTGGGTGACCGAACAGCTGGTCCGCAGCTTCGCCAAGCGCGGCATCACCGGCATCGATCCCGAAATCGCCGCCAGCCTGACCTTCACCGTGGTGGGGGATGCGCTGCAGATGGCCTTCGGCGACCCGGCCACCCCGCCCGAGCGCATCGCCTTCATCCAGGAACAATGCGTGCGCTTCGTCCGCGCCGCCTGCGGTTATCCCGCCGACCTCGACTGATTGCCAACGCGCCAAAGCCTGCCACACTGGCATGGTGACCGATCCGCGCCTGCCCCATTTTCGCCCGTCCCGCGCCATCCTGGCGCTGGAAGAACTGCTGTGCGACGTCGTGGCCGCGGCGGAGTTCCCGCAAGCCATCCTGCGCTATCGCAACCAGGCGGCCGCCCGCGAGGTGGGCCTGGACCCGCTGTCGGACGGCGAATGGGTGCAGCATTTCGGCCGTTTCGAGCCGCTGAACGGCAGCCTCTGCCGCCCGCGCGCGCTGCGCTATCACGGCCACCAGTTCCGCCACTACAACCCCGAGCTGGGGGACGGCCGCGGTTTCCTGTTCGCGCAGATGCTCGATTCGCGGGGCCGGCTGATGGACCTGGGCACCAAGGGCAGCGGCACCACGCCGTGGAGCCGGCGCGGCGACGGCCGGCTGACGCTGAAGGGCGCGGTGCGCGAAATCCTGGCGACGGAGATGCTGGCGGCGCTGGGGGTCACCACCAGCCGCACCTTCAGCGTGATCGAAACCGGCGAGGCGCTGGAGCGCGGCGACGAACCCTCACCCACCCGCAGCGCCGTCCTCGTCCGCCTCAGCCACGGCCATATCCGCTATGGCAGTTTCCAGCGGCTGGCGGCGCTGGAGGATGACGGCGGTCTGGCGGCGCTGACGCATTATGTGCTCGACCATTTCGCGGACGGCGCGGACAGGTCATCGCCCTATGCCGCCCTGATGGACCATGCCGTCGCCGGCGCCGCGCGGCTGGTCGCGGAATGGCATGTCGCCGGCTTCGTCCACGGCGTCCTCAATACTGACAACATCAACATCACCGGCGAAAGCTTCGACTATGGCCCGTGGCGCTTCCTGCCCGCCTGGGACATGGGATTCACTGCGGCCTATTTCGACCAGTTCGGCCTCTACGCCTTCGGACGGCAGGCGGAGGCGCTGCACTGGAACCTGTTCCAGCTCGCCGGCGCGCTCAAACGGGTGGCGCCGGTCGATGACCTCATCCCCGCGCTGAAGACCTGGCCCGAGCGCGTTGCCGCGAACAGCCGCCGCCAGGCGCTGTGGCGACTGGGCCTGGAGCCGCAGGACGAGGCGGCCGACATCGCCCTGCTGATGGCGTGGGAGAGCGCGCTGGCGGCCAGCGGCGTGCAGCCCGACCGCGCCTGGTTCGACTGGCGCGGCGGGCGGCGCAGGCAAGGCTATGACGGCGCGGCGTGGGCAGTGTTCGCGGAAAAGGTCGCCGACCATCCCGCCGTCCCCGGTGCGCTTGACCATCCCTATTGGGCCGACCCCGCCCCCTGCACCATGCTGATCGAGGAGGTCGAAGCGCTCTGGCGCCCCATCGCCGAGGTCGACGACTGGGCGCCCCTGAATGCGAAAATCGCCGCCATCCGCCGCATGGGGACGGCGCACTTGACGTCCTTGCAATGCCCCTCACAGCCATCTATCTTGCCATCCTAGAGAGGCAATTGATATGGCAACCGCCTTTGCCCCACCAGTGTCGAACGCGCTCGATGGCGTCGTCGATACGTTGCGGCTGACACAGGCCGAAATCGCCCGTGCGGCCGGCCTCCCACGCGAGACGCTCGCCCGCAAGGAACGGCTGCACAGCCCGTCTGCCCAGGCCCGCCTCCGGTTGCTCGCCGATATCCTTACCCGCGCCTCGGCCTGGACTGGCGGGCCGCTCGCCGCCTTTGCCTGGTATCGCTCCCAGCCCCTCCCCTCCTTCGGCGACATGACCGCCGAGGATCTGGTCCGCGCCGGGCGGGGCGAGGCGGTGCGCGACTATCTCAGCCGCATCGCGGTGGGCGGTTACGCCTGATCCCGAACCCGGCGTGACGCTGCCCTTCATCCGCTTCTCCGGGCTGGTCTTCCGCGCCCACCATCCCGGCTGGGCGCATCAGCCGCTCTCCGGCGACGGCGCGCGGCAATGGGGCGGTCGCTTCAACCCGCCCGGCATGGCGGCGCTCTACACCTCGCTGCGCTTCGAAACGGCGTGGCTGGAGGCGCAGCAGGGCTTTGCCTTCAAGGCGCAGCCGATGACGCTGTGCGCCTATCGTGTCGATTGCGCCCATGTCCTGGACCTGACCGACGCCGCGACGCTCACCGCGCTCGACATCGATGCCGCCACCCTCGCCTGCCCCTGGGAAGGCCTGCTGTCTCGGCGCGCCCCCGTCCCCAGCCATGATCTGGCGAAGCGGCTGGCGGCGCAACGCACGGCCGGCATCATCGTGCCCAGCCACGCCGCTGGTGCAACTCCCCGCGATCGCAACCTCGTCTTCTGGCGCTGGGGCAAGGCGCCCCACAGTTTGACCCTGATCGACGATTATCAGCGTCTGGCGACCTGAGTGCCCGTCAGGAACTCCGCCGCCGCCCGCGCGATTCCCGCCGCCACCGCCCGCTGGCCATCCCGGTCGAACAGATAGTCGCTGTCCTCCGCATTCGACAGGTAACCGGTTTCCAGCAACACGGCGGGCACGCCGACATTCTTCAGCACCGCAAAGCCGGCGAAATGGTGGAACCGGCTGCGGAAGCGCACGCCTTCCGGCTCCAGCGCCGCCTGCAACCCCTGCGCGAAATCCACGCTGGCATTCATCGAATCGCGCTGTGCCAGGTCGATCAGCAGCCCGGTGGTCTCCCGGTCCTGCCCGCGCAGCGTCACGCCGGCGATGGCATCGGCGTTGTTCTCCTTCGCCGCCAGCCGCGCCGCCTGCGCGTCGGACGCGACCTCGGACAGGGTATAGACGCTCGCCCCGCGCGCCGCCGCGTTGGGCGCGCTGTCGGCGTGCACACTGATGAACAGGTCGGCGCCCCAGTCGCGCGCCAGCCGCTGCCGCTGCCCCAGCGTCAGGAACCGGTCGTCATCGCGCGTCAGCCGCACCCGCAGCCGGCCATCGCGTTCGATCGCGCGCTTCGCCGCCTGCGCGATCGCCAGCGTCACGGTCTTCTCATAACCCCCGTTTACCGAGATGGCGCCGACATCCTTGCCGCCATGACCGGGGTCGATCACGACCAGCGGCTTGCGCCCGTCGCGCCCGCGCGGGCGGGGGGCGGCGGCCGCCGCCTCCGTGGGTGGCGCCACGACGGGTGACGGCGGTGCCGGTGGCGGCGCCGCGGTCGCCGGCGGCTTTCCGGCGGCGGGCCGGGGCGCGGCCGGCGCGATCACCGGTTTCGCCACCGCCTTCCCCGCGGCCTCCTGCGCCCGCAGCTGTTCGGTCAGGATCGCCTCCACCTCCTCCAGCCGACCGGCCGCCGGCGCGCCGACCGCCGGCCCGGTAAAGCCGGGAATCGGGTTGCGCCCGCGCGACACCAGCCCGCGAAACCCCGCCGCATCAATGGGCGCCAGCGTCAGCAGCAGGCGATTTTTCGCGTCCTGCTCTGCCTTCACGATTCGCATCGGCGCGGACAGGTCGATCACCACGCGAACAATGTCCGCATCGAACTGCCCCACCCGCGCCGCCTTCACCGTGCCGGCACCCCCGGCTTCGATCCGGCTGGCCGACGCGCCCGACAGATCGACCGCCCAGCGCATCGGCTGCGGCAAGGCAAACGCCCTTGGCGGCGCAGCGAGCGGCCGCGACAGCGGCACGGTCACCGTCACCTCCCGGGCACTGCCCGCCACCGACAGGCCGGTGGCCACCACCGGGCGCGACTGTTGCGCCAACGCAGGCGCGACCGCGACAATCAGCACGAACAGCAGGCGCAACAGCATCGCGATCTTCATAGCGACCCGCGCCGCCCATGGGAATCCGCCCCGCCACCACTTGTCGCAGGGCTGACCATCGGCCGGCGGCCACCCCATATCCGCCGGATGACGGTCACCCTCTGGTATGATGGCGCCTGCCCGCTGTGCTCGCGGGAGATCGCGCTGCTGCGCCGGCTCGACACACGACGCCAGGTGCATTTCATCGATCTTGCCGACCCAAGCGCCGCCTGTCCGCTCGAGCCTGCGGCCATGCTGGCCCGCTTCCACGCCCGCGAGGACACGGGCCCGCTGCTCTCCGGCGCGGCCGCTTTCGCCGCCGTGTGGCGCGCGCTGCCACTGCTGCGGCCGCTCGGTGTGGCGGCGCAATGGCCGCCGTTGCTGCGCCTGCTCGAACGCGCCTATGTCGCTTTCCTGGGCGTGCGCCCGCGCCTGCAACGCTGGCTCACGCCGCCAGCAGCGCCCTCAGCCGGTCGTTGACCATCGCCGGATTCGCCTTGCCGCCGGTCGCCTTCATCACCTGGCCCACGAAAAAGCCGAACAGCTTGTCCTTGCCGCCGCGATAGTCCGCCACCTTGTCGGCATTGGCCGCCATCACATCGGCGATCGCCGCGTCCACCGCGCCGCTGTCGTTCACCTGTTTCAGCCCGCGGGCCTCGGCAATCGCGCCCGGATCCTCGCCGGTCTCCAGCATGATCTCGAAAACCTGCTTCGCCAGCGGGCCGGACAGCGTGCCATCCGCCATCAGCGCCAGCAGCTCCGCGCCCTGGGCGGCCGACACCGGCGACTGCGCGATCTCCAGCCCGCGTTTGTTCAGCGCGCCGAACAGCTCCCCGGTCATCCAGTTCGCCGCCGCCTTCGCCATCTCCGCCTGCGGCCGGCCGGCCTTCGCCGCGCTGGTCGCCAGCAGCGTCTCGAACCAGGCGGACTGGTCGACGTCCGCCGTCAGCACCGCGGCCAGATAGGGGGAAAGCGCCAGTTCCGTCCGATACCGTTCCGCGCGGGCATCGGGCAGCTCGGGCAGGCTCGCCAGGCATTCCGCCACGAAATCCTCGCTCAGCTCCAGCGGCAGCAGGTCGGGTTCCGGGAAGTAACGATAGTCGTGCGCATCCTCTTTCGACCGCAGCGACCGCGTCTCGCCCCGGTCGGGATCGAACAGCCGCGTCTCCTGCACGACGGTGCCGCCCTCCTCGATCAGCTCCACCTGCCGCCGCGCCTCGTAAACGATGGCCTGCTGGATGAAACGGATGCTGTTCACATTCTTGATCTCGCAGCGCGTGCCGAACGTCGCGCCGGCCTTCCTGACCGACACATTCACGTCGGCGCGCATCGATCCTTCCTGCATGTTGCCGTCACAGCTTCCCACCGCCCGCAGGATCGCCCGCAGCTTCGTGACATAGGCGGCGGCCTCCGCCGGCGATCGCAGGTCGGGCTTGGAGACGATCTCCATCAGCGCCACGCCCGACCGGTTCAGATCGACATAGCTTTCGCCCGGCGCCAGGTCATGCACGGACTTCCCCGCATCCTGCTCCAGGTGGATGCGCTCGATGCCGATCTCCTTGACCGTCCCGTCCTCCAGCTCGATCGGCAGCACGCCTTCGCCCACCACCGGATACTGGAACTGCGAAATCTGATATCCCTGCGGCAGGTCAGCGTAGAAATAATTCTTCCGGTCGAACCGCGACCAGCGGTTGATGGTGGCACCCAAAGCCAGTCCCGTCCGCACCGCCTGCCGAACACATTCGCCGTTCAGCACCGGCAGCATCCCCGGCATCGCCGCGTCCACCAGGCTGACCTGCGTGTTCGGTTCCGCGCCGAAATCCGTGGCGGCGCCGCTGAACAGCTTGGACCTGCTGCTGACCTGGGCATGCACTTCCAGCCCCATCACCAGCTCCCACGGCCCCGTCCGGCCTTCGATCGTGTAAACCTCGCTCACGCCTGCTGCCTCGCCTTCGCGCCGAACCGCCGCCGCGCCCAAAGCTGGCCCGGCACCTCGACAAACCGGTAGGTCAGATAGGAGATTCCGACCACCAGCGCCAGCATCACGAACAGCAGCAGCGTGCCCTGCACCGGCGTCGCGCCGGCATAATCCACCATTTTTCCGGCATGGAGCATCGGTGTCAGCAGCGTCGCGCCGGTTGCCCGCTCGATCAGCTTCAGCAGGTCGTCGAACCGCGCCTGCACCAGCGCGTGCACCATGTAGATGGAGAAGGACAGCAGCCCCAGCCACTGGAACAGCGGCCGCCGCAGCAGCCGGCTGACCGCCCCCGCCTCGTGCGCGAACAGCAGCACCGCGGCCATGAACAGCGGCGGCAGCAGGATGTTCGCCGGGTTGCCGCCCAAGAGCGGCACCAGCAGCAGCAGCAGCGCCACCATCGCCAGCTCCGCCACCGTGCCCGGGGTCGCCCCCGGCCGCCAGGCCGCCACACGCGGCCATAGGGCCCAGGCCAACACCCCCAGCGAAAAGCCATAGACGCAGCGGATCATGCCGAAATCCCAGGTCACGTTGACGCCATGGTCGGTCAGCGTCAGCAGCAGCAGGGCACAGGCCACCACCGCGGCCAGCAGCGCGGCGTTCAGCCAGCGCCCGCAGGCGACCACCGCCACGGCGAACAGGCCATAGGTCCAGAACTCGGTGGCGATGCTCCAGCTCGGCTCGTTCCAGGTCAGCCCGCCCGTGGTGTGGAAACTGTGCAGCAGCAGGATGTTGAGACCCAGCGATTCGAGGCTGGTGTGGCCGGTGAACACGTCGCGCTCCATCACGCTCGCCCCCACGCCGCTCAACCCGATGGCTTCCGACAGCACGAAAAGCCCCAGCATGAACAAATGCAGCGGATAGACGCGCCCGAACCGCAGCCCCATGAAGCGCAGCAGCCCGAACCCGTCCGCCAGCCGCTGGCGATAGGTGCAGGCAATGACAAAGCCCGACAGCACGAAGAAGAAATCCACGAACAGCCAGCTTTCGCGCACCAGGGCCCAGTCGGCGACCGGGCTGTTCACCCGGAAATGGAACAGGCACACCAACAGGGCGCACAGTCCGCGCAGCGCATCGAGCACCTCGAAACGGTGCGACGGACCAGTCAACGACATGCGCGACAGGTAGCCGAATGCTGCACCGCGTCAATCGACGAACGATTGGCAGTGCTTATGTCACCACCAGTTGTCGGGGCGTGCCGCAAATCCCGCCGCCCGCTCCAGCGCAAAGCCCGCATTCAGCACCCCCGCCTCGTCCAGAGGCCGCCCGATGACCTGCAACCCCAGCGGCAGGCCATTGTCGTCCAGCCCCGCCGGCACCGACATCGCCGGCAACCCCGCCAGCGAGGACGGCACGGTGAAGACATCATTGAGATACATGGCGATCGGATCGTCGCTCTTGCTGCCCAGCGCGAAGGCGCTGGTCGGCGCGGTCGGCGTCAACAGCAGGTCGCATTGCTTGAACACGTTCTGAAAATCCCGCGCGATCAGCGCCCGCACCTTCTGCGCCTGGAGATAATATGCGTCATAATAGCCGGCACTCAGCACATAGGTGCCGATCATGATGCGCCGCCGCACCTCCGCGCCGAACCCCGCCGCCCGCGTCGCGGCATACATGTCGTTGAGGTTGCCGCCCTCGGGCGTCACCCGCAGGCCATAGCGAACGCCATCATAGCGCGCGAGGTTGGAGGACGCCTCCGCCGGCGCCACGATATAATAGGTCGGCAGCGCCTGCGCCGTGTGCGGCAGGCTGACCTCCACGATCTCCGCCCCCGCGTCGCGTGCCCAGTCCGCGCCCTGTTGCCACAGCGCCTCCAGCCCGGCGTCCATCCCCTCCATGCGATATTCGCGCGGGATGCCGATGCGTTTCCCGCGCAGGTCGCCATCCAGCGCCGCGGCATAATCCGGCACGGGCACGTCCAGGCTGGTCGAATCGCGCGGGTCGTGCCCCGCCATCACGCCCAGCAGGAGGGCGCAATCGGTGACGGTGCGCGCCATCGGCCCGGCCTGGTCCAGGCTGCTGGCGAACGCCACGATGCCCCAGCGGGAACAGCGCCCATAGGTCGGCTTGATCCCCGCGATCCCCGCGAACGCCGCCGGCTGCCGGATGCTGCCGCCGGTGTCGGTGCCGGTCGCCGCCGCCACCAGTCGCGCCGCCACCGCCGCCGCCGATCCCCCCGAGGACCCGCCCGGCGTCAGCGCCGCGTTGCTGTTCCGGGCGCGCCACGGCGACAGCACATTGCCGAAGGCACTGGTTTCGTTCGACGATCCCATGGCAAACTGGTCGAGGTTCAGCTTCCCCAGCATCGCCGCGCCGGCGCCCAGCAGCTTCGCGCTGACGAAACTCTCATATCGCGGCACGAAGCCGCGCAGCATGTCGGACGCCGCCGTGGTCTCGACGCCCTCGGTGGCGAACAAGTCCTTGATGCCCAGCGGAATCCCCGCCAGCACCCCGGCGCTGCCGCCTGCCAGCGCCGCGTCCGCCGCCTTCGCCGCGGCAAACGCATGCTCGGGCGTCTCGGTGATGAAGGCGTTCAGCGCCCGAGCGCCCTCCACGGCGGCGACATGCGCCCCCACCAGCTCGGTCGCGGAAAATTCCCGCGCCCGCAGCCCCGCCGCCATGTCGGCCAGCGTCAGATCGGTCAGCGCGGTCATTATTCGATCACCTTCGGCACCGCGAAATAGCCGTGGCTCGCCGCCGGCGCGTTCGCCAGCACCGCGTCACGCACCCCGCCGTCGCTGACCACATCCTCCCGCCACGGCGCGGTCTTCGGGATCACCGCGGTCATCGGCTCCACGCCCGCGGTATCCACCGCCGCCAGCTGGTCGATCCAGCCCATGATCTTGTTCAATTCGCTGACCAGCGGCGCCACCTCGTCGTCGCGCAGGGCAATGCGCGCCAGCCCGGCCACCCGCCGCACGATTTTCTCATCAACTGCCATGGCAGGGGGCGTTAGCGGCAATGGCCGCCTGCCGCAATGCGGCAGCGCTCAGCCGGCGTCGACGAGCATGGCATTGGCCGGCATCGGCTGCGGCATCACGCTGGTGCTCATCCGCGCCAGCAGCCTGCCCGTCTCATCCATCATGTCCGCCTCGGCAAAGGCGATGGTGCGCCCGCGCTTCACCACCCGCCCCTCCACATGCACCCAGCCACCCACCCGCGCCGGCGCCAGAAAGCTCACCTTGAACTCGATGGTGGGCACCACGATCCGCTCCCCGCTGTGCGCGATCACCGCGGTCGCCGCCGCATCGTCCAGCATGGCCGCGATGATGCCGCCCTGCATGTTGCCCATCGGGTTGCAGAATTCGGGCTTCACCGGAAAGCGCATCCGCGTCTGCCCTTCCGCGATGCTGACGGACAGCATCTCCATCCCCAGCAAGCGCGCGGTCGGCGGCACGCGGGTGGACATGCGCTGCAGCAGCTCGTCATCGGTCATCGTCATTCAGAACACCTCGAACGGGGGCAGGCCAAAAGCTTTCAGGGCCGGTGCATAGCGCTCCAGCCCCGGCACCGCCCCTGTCGCAATCGCGCGGTGACCACCCGGCGCCGGCCAGTGCCGCCCGGCCAGCAGATGCGCCGTCCGCCGCGCGATTCCCGCCGCCCCATCCACGAAGCGCAACGGCCGCGGCGCCACCGCCGCCAGGCGCTCCGCCACCAGCGGAAAATGCGTGCAGGCCAGCACCACCACGTCCATCGCGTCGCCCCCCGGCTGCATCAGCAGCCCCTCCAGCGCCGCGCGATAATCGGCATCCGCCGTCGCCTCGCCCCGAAGGTGCGCCTCCGCCAGCGCCACCAGCGCGCTGCTGCCGTGGCGCAGCACCGTGCAATCGGCGGCGAACCGCGCCGACAGCGCATCGACATAGGGTTGCCGCACCGTCGACGGCGTCCCCAGCACCCCGATCACCCGGCTCACCGACGCTTCCGCCGCCGGCTTGATCGCCGGCACCGTGCCCACCACGCCGACATCCAGCACGGCGCGCACATGCGCCAGCGCGATCACGCTCGCGGTGTTGCAGGCGATGACCACCAGCGAGGGCCGCAGCCGCTCGGCGAGCCGCCCCAGCCAGGCCGATACCCGTGTCGCCACCTCCATCTCGCTTTTCACGCCATAGGGAAAACCGGCGGTATCGGCGGCATAGACCAGCGGCGCCTGCGGCAGCGCTCGCGTCACCTCCCGCAGCACCGAAAGGCCGCCGATCCCCGAATCGAACAGCAGCACCGGCCCGGTCAAAGCTCGATCAGCCGATCGTCCAGCTCATTGGGGTTCTTCGGGCAGGGCGGAAAATGCGCCGCCAGCACCGCGCCGGCGATGGCGATCGCCTCCTCGAACGCCCGCGCCGGATCGCCGGCACGAAGGCCCCGCAACAGCGCCTCGTTGGTCTCCGCCCAGGTTTCCGGCGGCACCTTTTCATAGATGCCCTTGTCCGCCACCACCTCGGAAATCCGGTCCGCCACCGAGACGAACAGCAGCACGCCGGTCCGCCCCTCGGTCAGGTGGATGCCCTTCGCCAGGAACTGCCGCAGCGCCAGCTCATGCACCCGGTCATGCCGCAGGAAACGCGGCGCGAGACGCTGCGACAGCGGCGTCAGCCACAGCAGCGCGGCGATCCCCACGAACAGCGCCAGTTGCAGCGCGGCATACAGCTCGATGGCGCGCCGGTCGGCCAGGTCGGCGTCTCCCGCCAGCCAGCCGGCATCCCGCACCACCGCCAGCCAGGCCGCCGGGCCGAACCCCAGCGCCACCGCCGCGAACGGCAGCACGAACGCGATGAACGCCGCCACCGACAGCGCGAACCCGGTGTAGCGATGCCGCTCCTGCGTCAGAATGGCGAAAATCTCGCCCGACGTCGTCGCCTCCGCCGCCTTGATGGCGGCGCGCACCCGGGCATGGTCATCGGCGCTCAGCTGCATCACCACCCCCCGCTCGATCCGCCGCCGCCAAAGCCGCCGCCGCCACCACCGAAACCACCGCCCCCAAAACCGCCACCGCCGCCCCCCCAGCCACCGCCACGGTTGCCGCCGCTCAGCATGCCGGTTGCCACGCCCCACAGGAAACTGCTGCCCCCGCCCGAGACCACGCCCGAACGCCGCCGGCCCCGCCGCATCGAAAACAGCACCCACAGCAGCAGGAAGCCCAGCCACAGCAAGGCGCCGAGCCCCGGGCCATCATCCTCCGCCCCCGCGCTGGCGGTCGCCGCCGCCACATTCGCCCGCGCCTGCTCCGGCGGCAGGCCCAGCTGGCGGATGATGGCATCCGCGCCATCGCGCACCCCGCCCGCCAGGTCCCCGGCCTTGAACCTTGGCAGGATCGCCTGCTGGATGATCACGCTCGACAGCGCATCGGTCAGCACCGGCTCCAGGCCATAGCCCACCTCGATCCGCACCCGGCGTTCGTTGGGCGCGACGATCAGCAGCACGCCATCATTCGTCCCCGCCCGCCCGATGCCCCAGGCCCGGCCGAGCTGATAGCCATAATCCTCGATTTCCAGGCCCTGCAGGTCGGGCAGCGTCACCACCACGAACTGCGCCTTCGTCGCCGCCTCCAGCGCCGCCGATTTCGCCTCCAGGTCGGCGCGCACGTCGGCCGGCAGGATGTTCGCCGCATCCACCACCCGCCCCGTCAGCGCCGGGAAGGTTGGCGCCGCCTGCGCCAGCCCGGCAAAGGCCAGCAGCAGCAGGGCCAGGATCAGGCGCATCCGCCTCGCCTCAGAACTCGACCTTTGGTGCCGTCTCCGCGCCAGGGCTGACCGCCTGATAGGGCGTCATCGGCTTGCTGCCATAGATGATGCGCGCGCCGATGATCGACGGAAAGGTGCGGATCTCGGTGTTGAACGCCTGCACCGCGCTGTTGTAATCGCGCCGCGCGATGGCGATGCGGTTCTCCGTCCCCTCCAGCTGCGATTGCAGCGCCATGAAATTGGCATTGGTCTTCAGGTCCGGATAGGCCTCCTGCAACCGCTGCACCGCCAGGATGCTGGTCGACAGCCGCGCCTGCGCCTCGGCAAAACGCGCCATCGCCGCCGGGTCGGACAATTGCTCCCCGCTCAGCTGGATCTGTGTCGCGCTCGCCCGCGCCTCGGTCACCTCGCGCAGCACGTTGCGCTCCTGCGCCGCCGCGCCCTTCACCGCGCCCACGATCTGCGGCACCAGGTCGGCGCGCCGCTGATACTGGTTCTGCACCTCGCCCCAGGCCGCCTTCGCCGCTTCCTCCTTGGTGGGAATGCTGTTCACGCCACAGGCCGACAATGAAAGCGCCGCCAGAGCCGGCAGCAGGATGCGCATAAAACGGGCCATCAAACCTCTCCTCAAACGCCGGAACGGCAGCCGCCCGGCTATAGCGGCTCCGCGACAGGCTGTGCACCCCTCCCCCCTTGCCGCGCCAAGCAAACTGATATTTAATCGGGCAAAGGGTCAGGAGGGGTTGCAAATGCTACAGGAATTCAAGGCATTCGTGCTGCGCGGCAATGTGCTCGACCTCGCCGTCGCGGTGATCATCGGCGCCGCTTTCGGCGCCATCGTCGCCTCGCTCACTGATGATCTGCTGATGCCGCTCTTGGCCGCCATGATCGGCTCGCCCGATTTCAGCAGCAATTTCGTCCTGCTCGGCCCCATCCCCGATGGCTATCAGGGCTCGCTGACCGACTATGCCGCGCTGAAAAAGGCCGGCGCCGTGATGTTCGGCTATGGCGCCTTCATCACCAAGATCGTCAGCTTCCTGATCATCGCCTTTGCCATCTTCATGATCGTCCGCCAGGCCAACAAGATGATGCCCAAACCCGCCGAGGCGCCGCCCGCCGGCCCGTCCGAAGAGGTGCTGCTGCTCCGCGACATCCGGGATTCGCTGCGCAAGTGACCGGCTATCCGCTCGATGCCCTGCCGCTCGGGGCAACGGCGGTGCTGCTGTTCGTCGGCCTGATGCTGGCCTTCGGCGCCGGGCGGCTGATCGTCGGCCGCACGGCCGACCATGACAGCGACGACGAAGGCTTCATCCTCAGCGCCGCCCTCGGCCTCCTCGCGCTCCTCATCGGCTTCACCTTCAGCCTGTCGCTCAGCCGCTACGAGGAGCGGCGCGACCTGGTGCGCGCCGAGGCCAACGCCATCGGCACCGCCACCTACCGCGCCTATCTGATGCCGAGGAAGTTTCAGGAGACCGCGATCCGCCTGCACCTCGCCTATGCTGAGGCACGCCTGTCCATCGCCGCCGCCGGCGAGGACAGCGCGGCGATCGAGGCCGCGGAAGCCCGCGCCGACACCATCGGCCGGCAGATCTGGCGCAACGTCATCGCCGCGTCCGAAGACATCGACTCTCCCGCGGTCGATGGCACGATCATCCAGATCAACAACGACATGCTCGATCTCGGCACCATGCGCCACACCGCGCTCAGCGCCCGCCTGCCGGTCGCCGTCGTCGGCGCGGTCATCGTTTACGCCCTCGTCACCGCCCTGCTGTTCGGCTATTGCACCGGGCGCTCGCGGCAGAAGCACCTGTTCGTCTCCGCCATCATGTTCCTGCTGCTCACCATCGCGATCACGCTCATTCTCGATCTCGACCGGCCACGCACCGGTTTCATCACCATCAGCCAGATGCCGCTTGAAGAGGTGATCGCCCAGCTGAAAACCGTCCAACCGAAAGGATAAGACATGCGCACCCTGATCCTCGCCGGCGCGCTCCTGCTGGCCGGCTGCATGGAGGCTCCCGTGGCAAAACCCGCACCCGCCCCCGTCAGCGCCAGCCTCGCCGGCAGCGAGTGGCAGGTCGAAACCCTGGCCGGCGCCCCCGTCGGCACCGCCCGCGTCACCATGGCCTTCACCGCCGACCGCGTCGCCGGCAGCAGCGGCTGCAACCGCTACACCGGCGGCTGGAGCGGCAGCGGCAGCGGCATCAAGTTCGGCATGATGGCCGGCACCCGCATGGCCTGCATGGATGAGGCGCTCAGCCGCCTCGAAGCCGATTTCCTGAAATTCCTGGGGGATGCCAGCAGCTGGCGCATCGACAACGGCGTCCTCACCGTGAAGACCGCCGATGGCCGCGCCCTCACGGCTCGCGCGGCCACGCCCGCACCGCGGTAGGGCGCAGCCTGATCGCGTCGCCCGGCGCCAGCCCGGCGGGCGGCGCCAGCAGCGTCGCCTCCACCGCGCTGCCATCCGCCAGCACGCCATCCACCATCGTGCCCGCCCCCACCCGCACCAGCCGCTTGACCGTCACCGCCAGGCCATCGTCGGCAACCGCCCAATCATGCGCCCGCACATAGGCGATGCCCGGCCCCGTGCCCGCCGGCGCCGCGTTGGCGAAATCCCCGCCCGCCACCCGCACCCGCGCGCCCTCCAGCACGCAGGGCAGCTTCGTCGCCGCGCCCAGGAACTGGCAGACGAAGCCGCTCGCCGGCGTGTCATAGACCTCGGACGGCGTGCCCACCTGCTCGATCACGCCATGGTCCATCACCACCACCCGGTCCGCCAGCTCCAGCGCCTCCTCCTGGTCGTGCGTCACGAATACGCTGGTCAGCCCCACCGCCTCGTGCAGCTCGCGCAGCCAGCGCCGCAGCTCCTTCCTCACCTTGGCATCCAGCGCACCGAATGGCTCATCGAGTAGCAGCAGCTTCGGCTCCACCGCCAGCGCCCGCGCCAGCGCCACCCGCTGCCGCTGCCCGCCCGACAGCTGGCTGGGATAGCGCCCGGCGAGCGACCCCAGCTGCACCAGCTCCAGCAGTTCCTGCACGCGCGCCGCAATCGCCGCCTTCGCCGGCCGCTGCCCGCGCGGCTTCACGGACAGGCCGAACGCCACATTCTCCGCGACCGTCATGTGCCTGAACAGCGCATAATGCTGGAACACGAATCCCACGCCCCGCGCGCCGGCCGGCCGGTCCGAGACATCGACGCCATCGAACGCCACCCGGCCCGAATCGGGAAACTCCAGCCCCGCCATGATGCGCAGCAGCGTCGTCTTGCCCGAGCCGCTCGGCCCCAGCAGCGCCAGAAACTCCCCCGGCCGCGCCGCCACGCTGACATCGTTGAGCGCGGTGAACGCCCCGAACCGTTTCACCAGATTCTCCACGGATACGGTCATCAGTGCGCCCTGTGGTTGGCGGCGAGCGCATCGGCGTGCCGCCATTCGAGAAAGGATTTGGCGGCCAGCGTCACCAGCGCCAGCAGCGCCAGCAGGCTGGCGACCGCGAACGCCGCCACGAAATTATACTCGTTGTACAGGATCTCGACATGCAGCGGCATGGTGTTGGTCTCGCCCCTGATGTGCCCGCTCACCACGCTGACCGCGCCGAATTCACCCATGGCACGCGCGTTCATCAGCAAAACACCATAAAGCAGGCTCCAGCGGATGTTGGGAAAGGTCACGCGCCAGAACATCTGCCAGCCGCTCGCCCCCATGGACAGCGCCGCCTCCTCATCCTCGATCCCCTGCTCCTGCATCAGCGGGATCAGCTCCCGCGCCACGAAGGGAAAGGTGATGAACACCGTCGCCAGCACAATTCCCGGCACCGCGAAAATGACCTGCACGTCGCGTTCCTGCAACCACGGCCCCAGCCAGCCATGCGCGCCATAAAGCAAGACATAGATCAAACCGGAAACCACCGGTGAAACGCTGAACGGCAGGTCGATCAGCGTCGTCAGGAACGCCTTGCCGCGAAACTCGAACTTGGCGATGGTCCAGGCCGCCACCACGCCGAACAGCAGGTTCAGCGGCACCGCGATCGCCGCCACGATCAGCGTCAGTCGGATGGCGGCGATGGCATCCGGCTCGACGATCGCCGCCAGATAGGCATCGACTCCTTGCCGGAACGCCTCGGCGAACACCGCCGCCAGCGGCAGCAGCACCACCAGCGCCAGAAAGCCCAGCGCCAGCAGGGTCAGCGCCATCCGCACCAGCATCGGCTCGGCGGTCACGCGCTTCATGCGCGCGCCCTGAACGGCTTGCGCGTCATGACCGCCGCCGGCTCCAGGCCTGCAACAAGTTGATCACCAGCAGCATGGCGAAGGAAATCACCAGCATCACCAGCGCGATCGCCGTGGCCCCGGGGTAATTGAACTGCTCCAGCTGCACCACGATCAGCAGCGGCGCGATCTCCGACTTGAAGGGCATGTTGCCGGCGATGAAGATCACGCTGCCATATTCCCCCACCGCCCGCGCGAACGCCAGCGCGAACCCCGTCGCCGCCGCCGGCGCCACGGCGGGCACGATGATGCGGCTGAACACCTGGCCCCGGCTCGCCCCCAGCGTCGCCGCCGCCTCCTCCACCTCGGCCCCCAGGTCGGCCAGCACCGGCTGCACCGTCCGCACCGCGAACGGCAGCCCCACGAACACCAGCGCCACCACCACGCCCAGTGGGGTGAACGCCACCTTCACCCCCAGCGGCTCCAGCAGCTGCCCCACCCAGCCATTGGGGGCATAGAGCGCGGTCAGCGCGATGCCCGCAACGGCCGTGGGCAGCGCGAACGGCAGGTCGACCATCGCATCCACCAGCCGCTTGCCCGGAAAGCGATAGCGCACCAGCACCCAGGCGACCACGAACCCAAAGACCAGGTTGATGCCGGCCGCCAGGAACGACGCGCCGAAAGACAGGCGATAGGCCGCCCGCGCCCGCTCCCCCAGCCCCAGTTCCACGAACTGCGCCCAGCTCAGCTCGGTGGTCTTCAGCACCACCGCCGACAGCGGGATCAGCACGATCAGCCCCAGCCAGAACAGCGTATAGCCCAGCCCCAAACCGAACCCCGGCAGCACGCTCGGCGCCTTCCACCGCCCCCATGGCACAGCGCCGGCCATCAGCGCGCTGCCCGCCCGCCGCGATTCCGTCGATCCGTCCGCGCCACCCTCATCGCCGCCTGATGACAGCCTTTGCGGGCGATGGGAATGTCGGCGAAACCACAGCCCCTAAAAGCGCAGCTTCACTGTCGCCCCCCAGGTGCGCGGATCGCCCGGCTGCCCCACGATCAATCCGGTGCTCGCGGGCGCCGCGGTCAGAAACTCGAAATAGTTGACATCAAACGCATTTCTGACCCAGCCGAACAGCTCCCAGCCGCTCTTCGCACGCCACCCGCCGCGCAGGTTGGTCAGCGCATGGCCCTCGACATTCTGCACCGCCGACGGCGTCGGGCTGGACGAGAAATCCGACCGGAAGCTGCCGTCCACGCCCAGATACAGCTCGCCGGCATCCACGGGCCAGCGATATTCCGCGCCATAGCTCAGCGCATAGCGCGACACCCCCGGCATCCGCCCGCCGGAGGCATCGACGAACTGCACGGCGCCGCCGCTCAGCTCCACCGGCACCGGCGCGCCGGGAAAGCTGACATATTTCGCATCGGTCAGCGCGAAACTGACATAGGCGTTGAACGCCTCGACCGGCCGCACCGTCAGGTCCGCTTCGATGCCCTGACTGCGCACCTTGGGCACATTCGCGAGATAGCCGCGAATCACCCCGACGCTGCCGTTCACCACCGTCGCCTGGAAATCGCGGATGTCGGTGCGGAACGCCGCGATGTTCAGCGTCGCGGTGCCGTCCAGCCACCGCGTCTTCAGCCCGGCCTCATAATGATCGACCTTCTCCGGCGCCACATTCGCCGTCTCCAGCGCCGGCGTCACGCCATCGGCGCGCGTCGGCAGGCCGGACAGGTTGATGCCCCCCGACTTGAAGGACCGGGCATAGGTGACATAGCCCAGCAGGCCGTCGCGCGGCTTCCACGACAGCGTGATGTCGCCCGACAGGTTCCAGTCGCTGAAGGTCGAGGCATAGCTTTGGCTTTGCAGCACGCCGTTCTTCAGCGCCTGCTGCGCCGGCGTCGCCGGGGTCAGCCCGCCGCTCACCACCGCGTCATAGACGCCGCGCTTGCGGTCATAGTTCAGCCGCAGCCCCGGCGCGACGCTTAGCGTCTCGCCGATGTTCCAGGTCAGCTTGCCATAAAGCGCCGCGCTGTCGTTCGAATAGCGGATGTCATTGTCCGACCGCAGCCCGTCCAGCAGCGCCGGATTGGCGCCATTCGTCGGCCCCAGCAGCCACAGGCTCGCGGCCGAGCCCTGCACCTGCACCCCCTGGGTGTCGATCTTCTGATGGAAATAGAAGGCGCCGACGACATAGTCGAACCGGTTGCTGCCGTTGGACGCCAGCCGCAATTCCTGGCTCCATTGCTGCTGCTGGGAAGGGTTGGCGGACACGGTGGTGATCGGCAGCGCCGTGAAATCGCGGTCGTTGCTCGGCTTCCAGTCCCATTTGCGCCAGGCCGAGATCGAGGTCAGCGTCGCTGCTCCCACGTCCCAGTTCGCCAGCAGCGAGACCCCGGCGATCAACTGCTCCGCCCGAAGCGGCGAATCATTGTCTACCAGCCGGTCCGCCGGGTTGGTGCTGGCGGGCGCGTAGTTGGACAGCCGCGCCAGGTTGCCAAACTGCCGCGCCGACGCCCGCGCCGTCGGCACGACCTTCGCATAGAGTTGCGTGAAGCCTTCCGGCGACTGCTTGTTATAGTCCCCGCTCAGCGTCACATCAAAATTGTCGCCTGCCTGCCACAGCAATTGCCCGCGGACGCCGATATTGTCCTGCTCGTTCACCCGTCGCTGCGTCACCGTGTTGAACAGCGTGCCGTCGCGCCGCGTGAACGAGGCGCTCAGCCGTGCCGCCAGCCTGTCCGCGACCAACGGGCCGGACACCGACGCCTTCGCCTGCACATAATCGAGATTGCCATAGCTCGCCTCGGCGCGCAGCTCGGTCTCGAAGCTCGGCTTGCGCGTGCGGATGTTGACCGCGCCCGCCGTGGTGTTCTTGCCATAAAGCGTGCCCTGCGGCCCGCGCAGCACCTCCACCTGCTCGATATCGACGAAATCCAGCGTCGCGGCGGCGATGCGCGCATAATAGACCTGGTCGATATAGAGGCCCACCCCCTGCTCGATGCCGTCGTTCGTCAGCCCGAACGGCGCGCCGATGCCACGGATGTTGATCGCCGAATTGCGCGGGTTCGAGGAGATGAACTGCACCGAGGGCTGCAACTGCGTCAGCCGGGCGATGTTGAACGTGCCGGTCGCCTCGATCTGCGCCGCCCCCACCGCCGACACCGCCAGCGGCACATCCTGCAAATCCTCCGCCCGCCGCCGCGCCGTCACCACGATCTCATCCGCCGCGCCCGCGGCCGCCGCTGCGACCACCGCCCCCTGCGGCGCCGCCCCAACCTCGCCGGGCGCGAACGCCGCCAGCGACAACAGAAACAACCTCCTGGACATGACACGACACTCCCTGCCCCGGCGTCACCGCCGACAGCGATTCTGGTGATGAAACCTGCCTGCCTGGCCTCCTCGGAGACCGTTTGAGAAATGGCGCAGGCCGTGGCGAGAGGGGTGATTTGGGAGCCCCGAGGCGCAGCGACCTTCAGGGTCGTGAGCATCGGAGCGCAGCAAATCGCCCGTCGCAGCCCGGCATGGGCAATTTGTCAGACGGTCCCTAGCGTTTGGCGGCCTCGAAAATCTGGTCGAACTGACCACCGTCGTCGAAATGCGTCTTCTGCGCCGCCGCCCAGCCGCCGAAATCGCGATTGATGGTCAACAGCCGCAGCCTCGGAAACTGCGCGGCGAATTCCTTCGACACGCTCTGCACCTGCGGCCGGTAATAATTGCGCCCGATGATCCGCTGCGCCGCCGGCGTGTAAAGGAAATCCAGATAGGCCTGCGCCACCCGCGCCGTGCCGTTGCGCCGCACATTGGCATCCACCAGCGCCACCGGCGGCTCCGCCAGCACCGAGATGCTCGGCACGATGATGTCCACCTTGTCCGGTCCCAGCTCCTTCTTCGCCAGGAACGCCTCATTCTCCCACGCCAGCAGCACGTCCCCGATGCCGCGCTGCACGAAGGTGGTGGTCGATCCCCGCGCGCCGGTGTCCAGCACCGGCACGTTGCGATACAGCCGCGTCACATAGTCCCGCGCGCTCGCCGGCGATCCGCCGGGCTGGTTCAGCGCCCAGCCCCAGGCCGCCAGATAGTTCCAGCGCGCGCCGCCGCTGGTCTTGGGATTGGGCGTGATCACCTGCACCCCCGGCTTCACCAGGTCGCCCCAGTCGCGGATGCCTTTCGGATTGCCCTTGCGCACCAGGAACACGATGGTCGAGAAATAGGGCGTGCTGTTGAAGCGCAGCCGCTTCTGCCAGTCGCGCGCGATCAGGCCATTCTTCGCGATCTCGTCGATGTCATAGCCCAGCGCCAGCGTCACCACATCGGCGGGCAGGCCATCGATCACGCTGCGCGCCTGCTTGCCGCTGCCGCCATGGCTCATGCGGATGTTCACCGTCTGCCCGGTGCGCGTCCGCCAGTCCGCGGCGAAGGCGTCGTTCACATCCTTGTACAGCTCCCGCGTCGGGTCATAGCTGACGTTCAGCAGGGTGACCGTCTGCGCGGCGACCGGTGCCGCGACCAGAAGCGGGGCCAGCAGGGCCGCGGCAAGCAAAAGGCGTCGGTTCATCGAGGCGTCTCCTGTTGACGACCCATGGTCTAACGCGCCGCCCGCCGCCGGTTCACCGCATCTTTGCTATGTCACGACGAAGCGCCGCTTGAGCGCGCCCGCGTCACGCCGCGACCGACCGCATGCTGCGGATGACGCCCGGCTCCCGCGGCGGCTCGCCCTTGGGCAGCGCATCGACATGCTCCATCCCCGATTCCACCTCGCCCCACACAGTATATTGGTTGTCCAGGAAGCGCGCGTCGCCAAAGCAGATGAAGAACTGGCTGTTGGCGCTGTGGGGCGCGCTGGTGCGCGCCATGCTGCACGTGCCACGCCCGTGCGGCTCGGCGCTGAACTCCGCCTTCAGGTCGGGCAGGTCGCTGCCCCCCGTGCCGGTGCCCTTCGGGCAGCCGCCCTGCGCCATGAAGCCCGGAATCACGCGATGGAATTTCACCCCGTCATAGAATCCGGCATCCGACAGCTCGACCAGCCGCGCCACATGGCCCGGCGCCAGGTCCGGGCGCAGGCGGATGCGCACCTCGCCGCTGTCCAGCGTCATGGTCAGATGGGTGGCGCTGTCGGTCATCGCATGGTCTCCGCTGGAAAAACTGCGGCCTCATAACGCAAAACACCGCAGGCGACAGGCCCTGTTTTTCCTGCCAAGTGCATCCAAAGCGACGATGCTGCGTTGAGGTGATGGTGAAGTCACGCGCGACAATGGAAAAGCCGGGCGGGATGCGCGGCGGGGTGCTGGGCAGCCTCACCTGCACGATGCTGCTGGTCGCCGCGCCGCTCCACGCCCAGACGGCGCCGCCGCTGCCGGCCGACGCCGTTCCGGAGGTTCCCGCCGCCACCGAAACCCTGCCGCCGCTCGATCCCGTCATCCCCGACACGCCGCCGCTGCTGCAGCCGCTCACCCCGCTCGGCAGCTTCGATGCCACCCCCGCCGCCACCAGCGCGCTCACCGGCGAAACCGCCGAAGCCACCGCCCGCTACGGCGTCACCATCGAGGGTCTCGACCCGCTGCGCCTCACCGGCACCTTGAAGGCGGTGTCCGAACTGTGGAAAGGCCGCAACCGCCCCGCCACCGCCGGGCAGCTCGCCTCGCGCATCAAGCTCGACACCGTCACGATGCGCACGCTCCTCGAATCGGAGGGGCACTATGGCGCCGTCATCGACAGCAGCATCACACCCCGCGCCGCCAGGGGCGGCACGTCGCCGGACAATGCCGGCGGCGCCGACGTGCTGCTGCGCGCCGAGCCCGGCAAGCCCTATGTCTGGAGCAGCATCACCCTCGATGCCATCCCGCCCGGCCGCGGCGACCTCGCCCTCATCTTCGGCCTGAAGGTCGGCCAGACCATCCGCGCCGCCGAGGTGGAGAAGGCCGAGGCCGACTACCGCCTGCGCCTCGCCAACATCGGCTTCCCCTTCGCCGACCTCGGCCCGCGCGATGTCGAGATCGACGACGCGACGCAGACCGGCAGCTACCTGCTCACCGGCACGTCCGGCCCCATCGGCCGCATCGGCCGCATCCGCATGGAGGGCTATGCCCCCTTCGGCGTCGATCACGCCCAGGTCATCGCCCGCTTCCGCCCCGGCGACCGTTACTCCGCCGTGCTGACCGAGGACTTCCGCCGCGCGCTGGTGCAGACCCAGCTCTTCGCCGGCGTCACCATCAAGCCGGTGGACACCGGCGAACGCACGCCCGAAGGCGACGCCATCACCGACATCGTCGTCAACGGCAACCAGGGCCCCTTGCGCGCGCTCGCCGGCCAGGCCGGCTATTCCACCAGCGAGGGCGTCCGCGTGGAGGCGCAGTGGCGCCACCGCAACCTCGTGAAGCCCGAAGGCCAGTCCACCGCCCGCATCGTCGCCGGCACCATCGAGCAGGCACTGGGTGCCGAAATCCGCCTCGGCAACTTCCGGCAGCGCGACCGCACCGTCGTCGGCCTGGCCGAATTCGCCAACATCACCCGCCCCGCCTTCCAGGCGAAGACCCTCACCGTCGCCGCCCGCATCAGCCGCGATTCCACCCCGATCTGGCAGAAGCGCTGGACCTGGAGCGCCGGTTTCGAGCTGGTCGGCTCCGACGAGCGCGACCGCTCCGCCGGCCGCGACGCCCTCGGCCGGCGCCAGTATCTGGTCGCCGCGCTGCCGCTGCAACTCGGCTTCGACACCTCGGACGACCTCCTCGATCCCACCAGCGGCTATCGCCTGACCGCCCGGGTCAGCCCCGAAGCCGCGCTGCAGGGCGGCAGGTTCCGCAGCTACGCCCGCCTCCAGGGCGACGTCTCCGGCTATCAGCGCGCCGGCCCCATCGTCATCGCCGGGCGCATCCGGCTGGGCAGCATCACCGGCATCGACCGCGCCGAGGTCGCCCCCACCCGCCGGCTCTACGCCGGCGGCGGTGGCAGCGTGCGCGGCTATGATTTCCAGGGCGTCGGCCCGCGCAGCGCCAGCAACACGCCCTTGGGCGGCCTCAGCCTGGTCGAGGGCAGCGTCGAGGCGCGCTACCGCTTCGGCGATTTCGGCGCCGTCGCCTTCGTGGACGCCGGCCAGGCCTATGAAAGCAGCACGCCTTCCTTCAGCGGCATCCAATATGGCGCCGGCGTCGGCGGCCGCTATTACACCCCCTTCGGCCCGCTGCGCTTCGACATCGCCCGCGCCATCAACCGCCGGCCGTTCGATCCGAAATTCGCCATCTACATCTCGATCGGCCAGAGCTTCTGATGCGCCGCGCGGCCCTCATCCTCGTCGCCATCCTCGCGCTGGTCGCCGCCGCCATCCCCGCCGGCCTGTGGTGGCTTGCCCGCACCGACGCCGGCCGCAGCTTCGTCGCCCAGCAGGTGGCCGGCGTCTCGCCCGCCTCCGGCCTGAAGTTCAAGGTCGGCCGCATCGACGGCGACCTCCTCACCCGCTTCAGCCTGGTCGACGTCCAGGTCTATGACCTCGACGGCCTGCTGCTCACCGCGCCGCTCGTCGATGTCGCCTGGCAGCCGCGGCAACTGCTGGGCAACAGCATCGCCATCGACGACCTGCGCGTGCCCAGCGCCCGCATGCTGCGGATGTGGCGCATCAACCCGTCCGATCCGGACGAACCGCTGCTGCCCGACATCGACATCCGCATCGACCGGCTGACGCTCGGCGCGCTCACCCTCGAACCGGCGCTCGCCGGCCGTCGCACCGTCCTTTCGGCCAACGGCAAGGCCGACATCCGCGACGGCCGCGTGCTGCTCGACCTCGTCACCAGCAGCGACCGCGCCGACCGCCTCACCCTGCGCGCCGATGCCGAGCCGGACCGCGACCGCTTCGACCTCGCGGCCCGCCTCACCGCCCCCGCCGGCGGCCTTGTCACCACCATGGCCGGCCTCGCCAAGCCGCTCGCCCTCAGCCTCGATGGCGCCGGCCGCTGGAGCGACTGGCGCGGCCGCGCCATCGCCACGCTGGGCGGCGCGCGCGCGCTCGACCTTTCCATCACCCAGGCGCGCACCCTCACCCGCGTCCGCGGCAACCTCTTCCCCCCGGCCCTGCTGACCGGCCAGCCCGCTGCCCTGCTCGGGCCGACGCTGGCGATCGAGGCCGACGCCACCATCGCCGACCGCGCCATCGAGGGGCGCTTCGCCGCCACCGCCACCAGCCTCCGCCTCAGCGGCGGCGGCGGCTTCGACATCGACGCCAACCGCTTCCGCGCGCTCGCCGTCGAACTCCGCGCCGACAGGCCCGCGGCGCTCTATCCCGGCCTGTCGGGCAGCGCGCTGCAACTGCGCGCCCGCCTCGATGGCCCCCGCGCCGCTCCCGAATTCACCCTCAACGCCACCGCCGCCAGCCTGCGATACAAGGGCATGGGCGCCGACGGGCTTCGCCTCAGCGCCAGCGGCACCGCCGACCTGTCCCGCGCGCTCACGATTCCCGTCGATGTCGGCGTCACCCGCCTCGTCGGCCTGCCGGCGAACGTCGCCGCGCTCGCCGCCAATCCCCGCCTCCTCGCCACCCTGCGCTGGGACAAGGGCACGCTGTCCAGCCAGGACATCCGCCTCACCACCGCTGCCGCCCGCGCCACCGCCAGCGGCAACTTCACGCCCGCCACCGGCCGCTACGCCGGAACCCTCCGCGCTCAGGTCGACCGCTACGCCGTGCCACAGCTGGGCAGCATCGCCGCCACCCTCACCGCCAGCGTGGCCTCCACCGGCAAGGGACCCCCCGCCATCCGCGGCGCGCTCGACGCCCGCGCGCTCACCCTTGCCAACGCCGGCGTGCGGGATTTCCTGGGCGGCCTGCCCACCCTCTCCATCGCCTTCGCACCCGCCGCCGATGGCAGCATCCGCTTCAGCGATGGCCGCCTGACCGCACCCAAACTCACCCTCGCCAACACCACCGGCAGCTTCAACCCCTCGACCGGTCGCTTCACCATCAGCACCGCCGGCCGCAGTGCCGACTATGGCCCGCTCACGCTGGTGGCAGAGGGCACGCCCGCGCAACCCCGCGCCACCCTCACGCTCGCCCGCCCCGGCTTCGGCTTCGGCATCACCAACCTCGTCGCCGTCATCGAACCCGTCGGCAACCAGTTCGCCATCACCGCGCGCGGCCAGAGCCCGCAAGGCCCGCTCGATGGCCGCGTGCGCATCCTGCCGTCGCCGCTCACCCTGGACATCGACCGGTTCGCGCTCGCCGGCCTCACCGCCAGCGGCCGCCTCGCCGCCACCGCCGCCGGCCCCTTCGCCGGCACGCTCGCCATCAACGGCCGCGGGCTGGACGCCGACCTCACCCTGTCGGCGCGCGGCCGGGTGCAGGCGGTGGCCGTCGATGCCCGCGCCAACGGTGCCCGCATCCCGCTCGACACCCCGATCAGCATCGCCAACGGCCAGGCCAACGCCACCATCCTGCTGTTCCCCGGCGCACCGCACATCATCGGCGGCTTCAACGCCACCGGCATCCGCATCGGCGAGATCGCGCTCACCCGCGCCTCCGGTCGCGCCAACCTCGTCGGGCAGCGCGGCAATGCGCTGCTCTCGCTCGCCGGCGCCAACACCGACGGCACGCCCTACAGCGCCGACCTGGGCGTCACCGCGCTCGCCACCGGCTATCGCGTCGGCCTGACGGGCGCCATCGGGCGCCTGCCGCTGCGGCTCGCCCAGCCCGCCGAGATCGACCGCGTCCCCGGCGGCTTCGCGCTGCGCCCGGCTCGCCTGCTGCTGCCCAAGGGCCAGGTCGATGTGCAGGGCGAATGGGCGGCACGCCGCAGCCTGCGCGCCCGCCTGTCCGGCGTCGACCTGTCGATCGCCACCCTTGCCGATCCCGAACTTCGGCTCGGGGGCGCGCTCAGCGGCGACATCGACCTGGCGCTCGCCCCCGGCGCCGACCTGCCCACCGGCCGCGTCCGCCTCAACGTCGTCCGCCTCACCCGCGCCGGCCTCACCACCGTCTCCGCCCCCATCGATGTCGCCTTCGCCGCCGACGCCACCGCCTCGGGCATTGTCGCCGGCGCCACGCTCGCCAATGGCAACACCCCGCTCGGCCGCGCCCGTGTCACGCTCGACCCCGGCCCTGGAGAGGACGCGGTCGCCCGCCTCATGTCCGGCACGCTCGCCGGCGGCATCCGCTACAACGGCCCCGCCGAGGCGCTCTGGGCGCTTTCGGCCATCGAGGGGCAGGAGTTGGAAGGCGCACTCGCGCTCGGCGCCGACGTCAGCGGCCCCGTCCGCCAGCCGGCGATCACGGGCATCGCCCGCGGCCGCAACCTGACCTACAGCAACAACGCCACCGGCACCGTCATCAGCAACCTGCAACTGGACAGCCGCTTCACCGGCAGCCGGTTCGAGCTGCTCTCGCTCACCGGCACCGCCGGCAAGGGCAGCCTCAGCGCCAAAGGCGGCGCCAGCCTCGACAATGGCAGCCTCAGCGTCGACATCGGCGCCACGCTGGACAATGCCCGCCTCGCCAACAGCGAACTCATCGCCGCCACCCTCTCCGGTCCGCTGCGCCTCAGCGGCAGCGCCGGCCGCTACGCGCTCACCGGCGACCTGCGCCTGCTGGAGGCGCGCACCAAGCTCGTCCGCAGCAACAGCGCCGCCATCCCCGTCATCGCCGTCCGCCGCAAGGGCGAAGTCCGCGTGCCCGACGCGGACTCGCTCAGCCCCGGCCGCATCGCGCTCGATGTCGCGGTGAAGGCGGACAACAACATCTTCGTCGAGGGCATGGGCCTGGAAAGCGAATGGCGCACCGACATGCGGCTGCGCGGCACGCCGGCCGCCCCCGAACTGCTCGGCACCGCCCAGGTCGTGCGCGGCACCTTCGAATTCGCCGGCCGCGAATTCACGCTGAAACGCGGCCGCATCGGCTTCAACGGCGCGCCCCTCGACAGCAGCCTCGACATCCAGGCCGAAACCATCGCCGACACCATCACCGCCACCGTCGCCATCGCCGGCTCCGCCAAGGCCCCCTCCGTCAACTTCAGCTCGGTGCCCACCCTGCCGCAGGATGAGGTGCTCGCGCGCCTGCTGTTCGGCACCTCGGTCGCCGACCTCAGCCTGACCGAGGCGGTGCAGCTGGCGACCGCGGTCGCCAGCCTGCAGGGCGGTGGCGGCCTCGACCCCGTCGGCAAGCTCCGCCGCGCCGCCGGCATCGACCGGCTGAAACTGCTGGGCGAAGACAAGGCCAGCGGCCGCGGACCCTCATTGGCCGTCGGCAAGCGCCTCAGCCGCAACGTCTATGTCGAGGTCACCACCGACAGCGAAGGCAACGCCGCCACCCAGGTCCAGCTGTCCTTGAGCCGCGTGCTCAGCCTGCTCGCCCAGGTCGGCAGCTTCAACCGCAACAGCGTCAACCTGCGCTACTCACGGGATTACTGAGGGCAAACGCCCGCCGCCGGGCCCGCCGGATCATCCAGCCCACCAGCCCGAATCCCACGATCATCATCGCCCAGGCCTGCGACTCCGGCACCGGCGCCACCTGCGGCACATTGGCCTGCTCGATCGGCCGCCCCTTGCTCTCGCCCGGCCCCTCCACCGGTGGCGCCTCCCCGCCGCCCGCACTGCCCGGCACGCCGCCGCCATCGCCGATGAACGCCGGCGCCGCCGGCATGCCGTTGCTCCCCGGCACCACGCCCGGCAGCGGCAGCGGCACCCCGGCCACGCGCGCCCCGCCCGGTTCCAGCATCGGCTGCAAGGCCGACAGCCGCGCCACCGTCGCCTCTTGGCTGGAACAACCCTCCTCGCCCCGCTCGGGCACCACCTCCTCGAAGCGCACTTGCTGCTGCGCCAGGCTCACCTTCGCCCGCGCCGCCTGCGCCCCCGGCGTCGGCGCGGGCTTCGCCGCCTTCACCACCGCCGGCCTCGGCTTCGCCGCCACCTTCTGCACCGCCACGGTCGTTCCCGCGCCCAGCCCGCCCGCGGCCAGCAGCGCGCACATCTGTTTCAGCGTGGCCTGTGTAACAATCATGCCCGCCTTAACGGCCAGCAACGCATCAGCCTGCGTCCCCTCATGCTTAATGAAACTGACAGGCCCCCACCCCGTTGCCACCACACAGCCACCCACTATGTTCACCGCCGAAGGGGAAAGAGATGACCGATACGATGATCGACCGCGCCGACGCGCGAGACGCAGCCGCCATGCGCGCCACACTGGAGGCCCAGCGCGCCGCCTTCACCGCCGAACTCCCCGTCTCCGCCGCGACACGCAAAGACCGCCTGCGCCGCGCGCTCGACCTCGTGCTCGCCAACAAGGACGCCTTTGCAAAGGCGCTGTCCGACGATTTCGGCCACCGCAGCATCGAACAGACCATGGTCACGGACATCATGGCCTCGGTGAAACCGCTCAAACACGCGATCAGCCATCTCGACGCCTGGATGCGCCCGGAAAAGCGCAGCCTCGATTTCCCCCTCGGCCTGCTCGGCGCCAAAGCCAGCGTCGAATGGCAGCCCAAGGGCGTCGTCGGCATCATCGCGCCCTGGAACTTCCCGGTGAACCTCACCTTCGCGCCGCTCGCCAACATCCTGGCCGCCGGCAACCGCGCCATGATCAAGCCATCGGAATTCACGCCCGCCACGAGCGAGCTGATGAAGACCGCCTTCGCGACATATTTTTCGGAGGCCGAGATCGCCGTCATCCTGGGCGGCGCCGAAGCCGGCAAGGCGTTCAGCGAACTGCCCTTCGATCACCTGATCTTCACCGGCGCCACCAGCATCGGCCGCCATGTCATGGCCGCCGCGGCGAAGAACCTCGTCCCCGTCACCCTCGAACTCGGCGGCAAATCCCCCACCATCATCGGCCGCAGCGCCAACCTGCCCCAGGCCGCCGAGCGCGTCGCCATGGGCAAGCTGATGAACGCCGGCCAGATCTGCCTCGCCCCCGATTATCTCCTCGTCCCCGCCGAGGCGGAGAATGAGATGGTCGCCCAGCTCCAGGCCGCCACCGCCCGCCTATACCCCACCATGCTGGCGAACGACGATTACACCAGCGTCATCAGCCGCCGCCACCGGGACCGCCTGCAGGCCCATATCGAGGATGCCCGCGCGAAGGGCGCCGAGGTGGTCGAAATCAACCCCGCCAACGAGGATTTCAGCAAGCAGAACACCAACAAGATGCCCTTGACCGTGCTGCGCAACGTCACCGACGAGATGAGCGTCATGCAGGAGGAAATCTTCGGCCCCGTCCTCCCCGTCAAGACCTACAAGGCGGTCGACGACGCCATCGCCTACATCAATGCGAAAGACCGCCCGCTGGGCCTCTACTGGTTCGGCACCGACGCCAGCGAGGAACGCCAGGTCATGGACCGCACCATCAGCGGCGGCGTCACCGTGAACGACGTGCTGTTCCACGTCAGCGCCGAGGACCTGCCCTTCGGCGGCATCGGCCCCGCGGGCATGGGCAATTACCACGGCCATGACGGCTTCAAGACCTTCAGCCACCCCAAGAGCATCTACCGCCAGCCGAAACTGGACCTCGCCGGCCTCGCCGGCTTCAAACCCCCCTACGGCCCCAAAACCCGCAAAGCCCTCGCCCGCGAGTTGAAGGCGTAAGAATGAAGCCTCAAACCACACCCCTCCTGCCCCGCGAAGCGGAGAGCGGGAGGGGCGACTCGCGCGACAGCGCGGCGGGGGTGGGTGAACCGCAGGTCGAGCTGACGAACCACGGACCGAGAAAATGACCCCCCGCTCCATCGCCGGCGCCACCGCCCTCATCACCGGCGCCGCCAGCGGCATGGGCCGCGCCACCGCGCAGCTCTTCGCCGGGGAAGCCGCCCACGTCGCCGTCACCGACCGCGACCATGAAGGCGCCGAATCCGTCGCCCAGGAAATCCGCGCGCAGGGCGGCTCCGCCCGCGCCTGGCCGCTCGACGTGTCCGACCCCGCCGCCATCCGCGAAACCGTCGCCCAGGTCGCCGCCTGGCACAACCGCCTCGACATCCTCGTCAACAACGCCGGCATCGCCGGCTTCGCGCCGGTCGACTCGCCCGATTACGACGCCCTCTTCGCCCGCATGCTCGCCACCAACCTCACCGCCCACCAGCGCCTGATCCGCGCCGCGCTCCCGCACCTTCGCCGGTCCCCCGCGCCGCGCATCATCAACATCGCCTCCACCGAAGCGCTGGGCGCGACCTCACAGGACAGCGCCTACGCCGCGGCGAAAGCGGGCGTCACCGGCCTCACCCGCGCGCTCGCCGTCGAACTCGGCCGCGACGGCATCACCGTCAACTGCCTCTGCCCTGGCCCCATCGACACCGGCATGACCGCCACCATCCCCGATGCCGACAAGAGCCTCTACGCCAAACGCCGCACCGCGCTGGGCCGCTATGGCCAGCCGCACGAAGTCGCCCACCTCACCCTCGCCCTCGCCCAACCCGGCGCCAGCTACATCACCGGCACCACCATCCCCGTCGACGGCGGCCTGATGGCAAGAAACGCCTAAAACCCCTCTCCCGCTCGCTCGGGGTCCCCATGAACTTGTTCATGGGGTGGTTTGGGAGAGGGCGACGCGCGCCAGCGAGCGGGGCCAGGGCCACCATTCCCCTCCCCTTCAGGGGAGGGGCGACTCGGCAAAGCCGAGCGGGGGTGGGGCCGTCCAGCACCACCCCCCCAACCCAAGGCTACCCCATCACCCTCCGCCCCCGCCGCATGCTCACCCCCACCAGCCCGAATCCCATGATCATCATCGCCCAGGTCGCCGGCTCCGGCACCGCCGCCGCCGACGCGATGGTCAGATTGTCGATCGCGAAAAACCCGTCCGTCGTCGGCTTGCCTTCGACGCCAAAGGCAATCGATCGGATCAGCTTGTCGGATGTGATTCCCGGCGTCCCGCCATTCCCCAGCAGCAGCAGCTGCGTGCTGCCGTCCCCGAAGGTGATCAGGGAGGAGAAGGGCCGAAAGGCATTGGCCACCAGGTCCAGCGCCACGCCATACACCCCGCCCGTGCCGAAATCCGTCTGGTCGAAATGCAGCGTGAAACTGCCCTGGCAACCGGAACAATAGGCCGTGCCGCCGGCAATCCCCAGCAGCAGGTTGTTGCCCAGGATGCCGGTCGTCTCATAGCGCGTCTGGCCCACCACCGCCGACATCGCCGCATCGCCCAGCACCTGCGGCGACGGCGGATAGCCCAGGGCGGTCTCATAGGTATCGACAAAGTTGGCGCCGACCGCCGCGATGAACGAGGCACGGTCGCTGAACAGCGTGGTCGCCGCCGACGCCGGCAAGGCCAGCATCGACACCGCCGCCGCGGTGATGAGGAATTTGAACGTCATGAAAAATCTCCCGAGTGCAGGATTGCTCGCCCCCCATGACCCCCACCCGTTGCACGCACCGTTGCCACTGCCGTGTCGGCACCGTGGTTTCTGCTGGAAAATCGCCTGCACAGCTGAGGGCAAGGCAACGGAAGCCTCCCTCCAGCCCCTCCCCCGCTTGGCGGGGGAGGTGTCAGCGCCGCAGGCGATGACGGAGGGGGCCATCGCCTGCAGGCGGCACCCAATCGTCTCCCCTCCCCTTCAGGGGAGGGGCCGGGGGTGGGGCCGTCCCTCGATTGCGGTGGATTAGGATTGCTGCACAAGCGATCCGCCGTTCGGCTATAGCGTGTTTGGTTACGATGGGGCGAACCTGGTGGTGGAGAAGAGTTCGAACTATGCCATTACGCGCCGCTATGTTCACGGCCAGGGTGACGACGAGCCCTTGGTCTGGTATGAGGGAGCCGGGACGGGTGACAGGCGGTGGCTGGTTGCAGACGAGCGCAACTCGGTCATTGCGGTCACCGATGCCGGCGGAGCCGCGATCGCCGTGAACCGATACGACGAATATGGCATCCCGGCGTCGAGCAACCTCGGCCGGTTCCAGTATAACGGCCAGATGTGGCTGTCCGATATCGGCCTCTACCACTACAAGGCCCGCACCTACTCCCCCACGCTGGGCCGGTTCCTGCAGACCGATCCCATCGGCTACGACGATGGCATGAACATGTATGCCTATGTGGGCAATGATCCGGTGAATCTCGTTGATTCTACCGGACTAGGTCAGTGTATAGCAGGAGATGTGGGCGGAATCATCATTGTTCAGGTTGGAAATCAGGGTCAAGACCAAATTAGTAGTCTGATTTGTGGAAAGCGTTGAAATGGATTCTTTATATATTATTCTTTTTTGTATCTGCATACTCGTATTTGATCTGGTAAATTGGATTTACTATTTTGTCTATAAAAAACTCAATTCTGAGCTAGATTATCCTCTTTTTAGCAGCATTTACTTTCGGGGCTGGGCTCCAGTTTTTTTTGGCGTGCTTTTTGTGGGATTTTATGGCTATGTAAATAAGGACGATTTTAGCAGTATTTCTCAGTCAGGTGGGATGGATTTATTTCTGCTGGTGTCGCTTCTTATTTTATTTGCGTATATTTTTTTCGCTAGGCCAAGAATAATTGTTCAATATATGAAAAAGAGGAGAAATTGCAACAATAGCAAGTTATAGAACTACGAATTACGGTGATGGTGTGGACGGTACTCTGATTGGGGGTTTGGTTCGGCTGTGCCGACCCTTCAAGGTGTAACGTCGAGGTTCACCTGCAGGAGCATCCCCGGCCTTCGCCGGGGCAGGCTATGCCAACGCTACTCTCTGATCTGTCGTCTGTCACCGTTGTCGGGCTTGATCTGGCCAAGGATCTATTCCAAGTGCACGCCCTTGATGCGGCTGGCCACATCATCGTGGCCCGGGCGCTGTGGCGAAAGGATGAGCCAGCTTTCTTCGCCGCCTTGCCGCCAGCTTATGGGAAGCTTTGAAACAGCTTGCCAAATCCACTCACCTCTGATAACCATATTGGCATCATCGAGTCAGCATCCAACGTCCATCCACCCCGCGCGACCCGCCCAAACCCCCCGAAATCGCTAAGTCCTTGATTCAGGCTGTCACTTTTTTCGACAAACCTTCCAAGTTTCAGCGATGCAACAAACCAACAGCCTCACCCATCCCGTCACCCTGGGCTCGACCCGGGGCCCATTCGACACTCAGCCCACCCCAACAGCCCAACTGTCTCACAAACCCCCGTCCTGCTGAACTTGGTTCAGCACCCATGGTTCCTCCAACACCCCACATGGCGCAGAAATCGACCATTTCCGCCAACCCCTTGATTCAGGCTGTCACTTTTTTCGATCAACCTTCCATAATCCTACAGCCCCTGCGCGGCCAAGCCGCGCGAAACGAGCAGTGGCGCAGGCGGAAGGAGCGAAAAGAAGAAAAGTAAGAAGAAAAAGGCGTGGCAAAGCCACGCTGTCGGACGTGTCGGTCGGCCAAGGCCAACCGCACGCCGGCCAAGCTTGCCTGAGTCGGAAAATAGCTACGCTATTTTCCGCCAGGCGGCGCTCAGCGCCGTCCCCAACACCAACCCCCGCGCGCCCTCCCGAACCCCCAGCTCCCCGCTCTCCACCTCACCCCGCGCGCCCATCACCTGCCGCATCAACGCATCCAGCGCATGCGCGGACAGCCGCAGCGCATAGGTCGTCAGCACCATGAACCGGCTCTCCGCCCCCAACAGCGCCGCGCAATCGCTAAGCAACGGCGCCAGGTCGCGCGTCAGCTCCCACGTCTCCCCCGCCGGCCCCCGCCCGAACTTCGGCGGATCCAGCAGGATCCCGGCATAGACCCGCCCCCGCCGCACCTCCCGCGCCACGAACTTGCGCGCATCCTCCACGATCCAGCGCACGCTCTCCACCCCGTTCAGCGCTGCGTTCGCCCGCGCCGCCTCCACCGCCTTCTTGCTGGCGTCCACATGCGTCACCCGCGCCCCCGCCTTCGCCGCCACCAGGCTCGCCACCCCGGTATAGCCGAACAGGTTCAGAAACTCGTCCCCGGGCCGCAGCGTGTCGGCGATCATCCGCCAGTGCGGCATCATGTCGGGGAAGTATGCCAAATGCCGGAACGGCGTACACGCCGCATGGATGTCCACTCCCGGAAACGCCTCCACCACCCAGCTAGCCGGCACCTCGCCCGGGATGTGCCAGCGCCCGCCGCCCTCCTCGTCACTGCCGCCGATGAACTCGCCATCGGCGCGCCAGTCCGCCCCCGCCGGCGCCCACATCGCCTGCGGCTCCGGCCGGATGAAGCGATAGCGGCCATAGCGCTCCAGCTTCCGCCCATGGCCCGAATCGAGCAGCGCAAAGTCCCCGCCCGGCTCCGTCACCCAGGTCTTGAGCTGGCTCATCCCCGCTTCGGCCCCACCCGCGCCTCCACCTGGGCGCCCGCCAGCAACGCCGCCCCCGCCGCCCGCACCGCCTCCAGCGGCACGGCATCGATCGTCGCCGTCAACGCCGGCACATCGATGAACGCCCGGTGGCTCAACCAGCGCTGCCCCAGCCAGCTCGACAAGCCCCCCATGTCCTCCATCGCAAACAACAGGCTCGCCTTCAGCTGCGCCTTCGCCCGCGCCAGCTCCGCCGGGCTCAGCGTCGCTGCCGTCGCCGCCAGCGTCGCCCGGCTCAGGTCCAGCGCCTGCGCCGCATCCCGCGGCTGCGTCGCCATGCTCACGCTGAACAGGCCCGTCTCGGCATAGGGCGAATGCGACGCGCCAATCGAATAGGCCAGCCCCCGCTCCTCCCGCAGCTCCTGGAACAGCCGGCTGGACATGCCACCCCCCGCGGCCGTCGCGAACAACTGCGTCGCGAAATAGCCCGGATCATGAATCCCCGGCCCGGCAAATCCCAGCACGATATGCGCCTGCTCGCTGCGCTTCTTCACATGCTCCGAACCCCCGCGCCACACCCCGGCCTCCGCCACCGGCCCCGCCTCCGCCGCCAGGTCGCCGAACAGCCCCTCCGCCTGCCGCACCAGCGCCGCATGATCCACCGCGCCGGCCGCCGCCAGTACCGAGCCTGCCCCCCGATAATGCGTCGCCAGCCAGCGGTTCAGCCCCGCGGCATCCATCGCCGCCAGCGTCCCCTCATCCCCCAGGATCGCCCGCCCCAGCGGCTGGTCGGGAAAGGCCAGCGCCTGCGCCACATCCCACACCAGGTCATCGGGCGTGTCCCGCGCCTCCCCCAGCTCGGACAGCACCACCTCCCGCTCGCGCTCGATGTCGTCCGCATCGAAGCGCGGGTTGCGCACCAGGTCGGCGATCAGCTCCACCCCCAGTTCCACGTCGCTGGCCAGCGTCCGGGCGTGAAACGCCGTCACATCGCGCGCCGTCCAGGCGTTCAGGCTGCCGCCGGCATCCTCGATCGCCTCGGCAATCGCCCGGGCAGAACGTGTCCTGGTGCCCTTGAACACCATATGCTCCAGGAAATGCGCCAGGCCATTGTCCGCCGCCGCCTCGTGCCGCGCGCCGACATCCACATACAGCCCCACCGCCGCCGTGCTGACGCCGGGCACCGTCAGCGTCGCCACGGTAAAGCCATTGCCCAGCGTGCTGACCGCGGGCGTCATGCCGCCACCGCCCGCGCCGCGATGAAGGCCTGCAACGCCGCCTGGTCATTCGCCACCGTCTCATACCGCTCGACCCGGTCGAACAGCCCCGCGCACCGTGCCGGCAACCCCGGCCGGTGCCCGGTGGCCCGCTCCACCGCATCGGGAAACTTCGCCGGATGCGCCGTCGCCAGCGTCACCACCGGGCCGTCCAGCGGCAACGTCCGCGCCGCCGCCAGCCCCACCGCGGTATGCGGATCGATCACCTGGCCGACCTCCTGCGCCGCCCATTGCATCGCTGCCGTCATGGCATCGGCATCGGCGCGGAACGGCGTGAAATGCACCGCCGCCACCGCCTGCTGCTCCGCGCTCAGCGTCAGCCGCCGCGTCGCCTCGAACCCCGCCATCGCCGCCGCCAGCGCCGCGCCGTCTTGGCCATGGAGATCGAACAGCAGCCGTTCGAAATTGCTGCTCACCTGAATGTCCATGCTCGGCGTCGCCGTCGGCACCAGCCGGCCGCTGCTGTAATCGCCGCTCGCCAGCGCCCGCGCCAAGATGTCGTTCACATTGGTCGCCACCACCAGCCGCCCCAGCGGCAACCCCATTTTCGCCGCCGCATAGCCGGCAAACACATCGCCGAAATTGCCCGTCGGCACCGCGAAATTCACCCGAACGTCCGGCGCGCCCAGCCGCACGGCCGCATGGAAATAGTAAACGATCTGCGCCAGCAGCCGCGCCCAGTTGATGCTGTTCACCGCCGACAGCGTGAAGCGGCCGTTGAACGCCGCATCGTTGAACATCGCCTTCACATGCCGCTGGCAGTCGTCGAAATCGCCCTCCACGGCGATATTGTGCACATTCGCCGCCTGGATCGTCGTCATCTGGCGCCGCTGCACCTCGCTCACCCGGCCCTTCGGATGCAGCATGAAGATGTCCATCCCCGCCCGGCCGGCGACCGCCTGGATCGCCGCGCTGCCGGTATCCCCGCTGGTCGCGCCCACGATGGTCAGATGCTGCGTCGTACCGGCCAGAAACCGCTCGAACAGCCCGCCCAGCAGTTGCAGCGCCACATCCTTGAACGCCAGCGTCGGGCCATGGAACAGCTCCAGCAGCCACTGCCGGTGATCCAGCTGCACCAGCGGCGTCACCGCCGCATGCCCGAACCCGCCATAGGCCACCCGCAGCAGCCCGCGCAGCTCATCCGCGCTCAGGCAGTCCCCCACGAACGGCGCGATCACCCGCTCCGCCGTCTCGACATAGGACAGGCCGCGCATGTCCGCGATGTTGCCGGCCGACAGCCGCGGCCATTTGCGCGGCAGATACAGCCCGCCGTCACTGGCAAGGCCGGTCAGCGTCACGCCACGAAAATCGAGAACCGGCGCGGCACCGCGCGTGGACTGGTAATGCATCGCGCGGCGTTATACGCTGCAACGCAGCGACGCAACCGAACCAACCAGGCTATCGCCCGACATCGACCTCGTCGTCGTCGGCGTCGTCGCCCAGATCCTCGTCTTCCAATCCGTGCTCGCTCGCCACGTCGCCCAGTGGATCGTCGCCGTCGTCCGCCACGCCCTCCATCAGCGCGGCCTCATCCTCGTCACCCTCGGTATCGCCCAGCTCGTCTTCCTCATCGTCATGCATCGGCTCGCCGGCATAGGCGTCGTTGTCGATATGGCCGGACCGCAGCATCTCCTTCATCCGGTCGACCAGGTCCGGCGTGTCGTCGGGCACCGCCGCCGTCCGGTCCGCCCGCGGCTTGTGGCTTTCCAGCGGGTCGTGGCCATGATCGCCGTGCATCGCATCGTCGGCCACATCCTGGGCCTGCCCCTCATCCGCCTGCTCGCGGTTGAAGGTTTCGGGCGCCAGATTGTCATCGCGCTTCGGGTCTGTCATCGGGCGGATCCTTCCGCGGGGCATAAGTCCATCATGCCACGCTTGTTCCGCGCGCGCCAGCTAAGCGGCGCGCCGTCGCCGCATCATGAACAGCGCATAGATCACGCTCCAGATGGTGGCAAAGCTGAACCACTGGATCGCATAGGACAGATGGTTGTTGGGAATCTCGTCCAGCGCGGGCGGCACCGCGGCCGCCAGCCCCGGCCCCGTCGGCCGCGCGGCATAAAGCCGATAGGCGGGATTGGTGCCAGTCTCGATCAACCGGCCCAGCAACGTCATCCGCATCGCCGGCACCGCCTGACCGGCGAAACGCTGCCATTGCTCGGGCACGCTGAACCCCGCCACCAATTCCACCGGTGCACCAACCACCCGGCATTGCAGCAGCACGGCATAGCCGCTCTGCCCCCGCGCGCTGCGCCCGGCCCGCACGGTCGGCGTCTGCGCCGGGCAGTCGACCGTCGCCATCACCCGGCGAAACCCCAGCCCCGGCCCCGGCGCGCCACGCAGCCGCAGCACCGGCGCCTGCATCGCCGCCGCATAGCCGGCAAGTTGGGCTTCCTTCCAGCCCTTGCGCTGCACCTGCCAAGCCCCCAGGCCCAGCATGGTGGGAACCGCAATCAGCGTCATGACGGTGGCGGCAAGCGGCAGCCGCCGACGCGCCGGCGGGTCAGCCGAAATAGGGCGCCGCCGCCGCGCCGAAGTTGCTGCCCCAGATATAGATCGACAGGAACAGGAACAGCCACACGACATCGACGAAATGCCAGTACCAGGCGGCCGCCTCGAACCCGAAATGCCGCTTCGGGCTGAAATCCCCGGCATAGGCGCGCATCAGGCACACGGCCAGGAAGATGGTGCCAACGATGACATGGAAACCATGGAAGCCGGTCGCCATGAAGAAGGTCGCGCCATAGATGTTGCCGCTGAAACCGAACTCGGCATGGCTGTATTCATAGGCCTGCAAACAGCTGAACAGCACGCCCAGGATGATGGTCAGCCACAGCCCCTGCTTCAGCCCATCGCGGTCGCCATGGATCAGCGCATGGTGCGCCCAAGTGATGGTCGTGCCGGACAGCAGCAGGATCAGCGTGTTCAGCAGCGGATAGACGAACGGATCCAGCGCCTCGATCCCCTTGGGCGGCCACACCCCGCCCACGGCATCGCCGGCGTGCGGATAGAGCGCCGCCGAGAAAAAGGCCCAGAACCAGGCAACGAAGAACATCACCTCGGACGCGATGAACAGGATCATGCCGTAACGGTGGTGCAGCTGCACCACCGGCGTATGGTCGCCGGCATTGGCCTCGCGGCGCACATCGCTCCACCAGAAGATCATGGTCGCCAGCACGCCGATCAGGCCCAGGATCGAAATCCATTTGCCCGCCACCGAACCATGCATCCACAGCGCCCCACCGCCGGTCAGCGCCATCGCCGTGAAGGCGCCCATGATCGGCCAGGCGCTGGGCGGCAGGATGTGGAAGTCGTGCGTCTTGGTCGAAGCCATGGTCGTCCCCGTTAACGTCGTGCCGCGATGTCGCTGGCGGATGTGGTGGTGATTTGCGCGGGTTGGGTGGGTTTGTCCACCGGGAAGAAGGTGTAGGACAGCGTGATCTCGTCGATCCGCTTGGCATCCGGATCGTCCAGGATGGCCGGGTCGATGAAATACACCACCGGCATGTCCACCGTCTGGCCGGGTTTCAGCGTCTGCTCGTTGAAGCAGAAACACTGGATCTTGTTGAAGAAGCGCCCGGCGCTTTCCGGCGAGACATTGAAGGTCGCGGTGCCGGTCACCGTCGCCGCGCTCTGGTTGGTGGCGCGATAGAAGGCCATCTTCCGCTCGCCGATCTTCACCGTCACGCTGTTCTCAACCGGGTGAAAGGCCCAGGGCATCCCCGGCGCGCTGTTGCCGTCGAAGCGCACGCGGATGGTTTTCCCGGCCACGCTTTTCAGCGTCGCGGCATCAGGCAGCGCGCTGGCATCCGCCTTCTGCGTCGTGCCGCCAAAACCCGTCACCTGGCAGAAGATGCGATAGAGCGGCACGCTGGCATAGGCCAAGCCCACCATCCCCAGCGCGATCAGCGCCGCGATCAGCCCGGTGCGCCGGTTGGCCGTCGTCGATGTCGCCATCTCAGCCCCCCACCCGCGCCACGGTGATGCCATAGAACAGGATGACCAGCGCGCCCAGCACCAGCGCGAACAGGATGTTCCGCTGCCGCCGCCGCTTCTCGAACAACGCGCGCTCCGCCGGCGTCATCGCAGCCACCCGTCCAGCACCAGCGCGGCGAAGATCAGGAACAGATACAGGATCGAGAATTTGAACAGCGCCTTCTCCGGCGCCATCGCCACCGCCTCGGTCGCGCCGTTGCGTGCCACCCGCACCGCCAGCAGCAGGAAGACGGCACCCAGCACCGCCGCCGTCACGCCATAGAGCGCGCCGCTATACCCCAGCAGCCACGGCAGCAAGCTGACCAGCACCAGCGGCGGCGTATAGGCCAGCACCTGCCGGCGGGTTGCCGCCACGCCATGCGTCACCGGCAGCATGGGGATGCCGGCGTTGGCATAGTCACCCTTCACGAACAGCGCCAGCGCCCAGAAATGCGGCGGCGTCCACAGGAAGATGAGGCCGAACAGGATCACCGGCATCAGCGTGACATCGCCCGTCACCGCGGCCCAGCCGATGAGCGGCGGAAAGGCGCCCGCCCCGCCGCCGATCACGATATTCTGCGGCGTCCGCGGTTTCAGCCACAGCGTGTAAACGACGGCATAATAGAAGATGGAAAAGGCCAGTACCGCACCGGCCACCAGGTTGACGCCCAGCGCCATGATGGCCACCGATCCCACTGACAGGATCACCGCGAACGCCATCGCCTCGTCGCGGCTCATCCGCCCCGCCGGGATCGGCCGCTTCGCGGTGCGCTTCATCCGCGCATCCAGCTCCGCCTCGAACACCATGTTGAATGCCGCCGCCGCGCCGGCGCCGATGGCGATGCACAGGATCGCGGTGAACGCCAGCACCGGATGCAAATGCCCCGGCGCCACCGCCATCCCGCACAGCCCGGTGAACACCACCAGGCTGACGACACCCGGCTTCAGCAGCGCGACATAGTCGCGCCAGTGCGCCCCGGCCGGGTTGCCGCTGATGACCTCGGACTGGTTCACCGTCTCGCCTTACTTGATGACCGGCAGCGTTTCGAACTGATGGAACGGCGGCGGGCTGGACAGCGTCCATTCCAGCGTCGTCGCGCCCTCGCCCCAGGGGTTGTCCGCCGCCTTGCGACCGCCGAACAGCGCCCAGCCGATGTTCACGAAGAAGATCGCCATCCCCGCCAGCATGATCGCATAGCCATAGCTGGCGATCAGGTTGTAATGCGCGAACGCCGCCGGATAATCCGGGATCCGCCGCGGCATGCCGTCCTGCCCCAGGAAGTGCATCGGGAAGAACAGCACGTTCACGCCGATGAAAAACACCCAGAAGTGCAGCTTGCCCAGGAACTCATTATACTCACGGCCCGTCATCTTGCCGAACCAGTAATAGAATCCGGCGAACAGCCCGAACACGGCCCCCAGCGACAGCACATAATGGAAATGCGCCACCACATAATAGGTGTCGTGCATGTAGGTATCGAGGCCCGCATTCGACAGCAGGATGCCGGTCACGCCGCCCACCGTGAACATGAAGATGAAGCCGATCGCCCACAGCATCGGCGTGGGGAAGGTCACGCTGCCGCCCCACATCGTCGCGATCCAGCTGAAGATCTTGATGCCGGTCGGCACCGCGATGATCATCGTCGCGGCGGTGAAATACATCTTGGTGTTCACGCTCAGACCGGCAGTGAACATGTGGTGCGCCCACACGATAAAGCCGATGAAGCCGATCGCCACCATGGCATAGGCCATCCCCAGATAGCCGAAGGTCGGCTTCTTGCTGAAGGTGCTGATGATCTGGCTGACGATGCCGAACGCCGGCAGGATCATGATATAGACTTCGGGGTGGCCGAAGAACCAGAACAGGTGCTGGTACAGCACCGGATCACCGCCGCCCGCCGGATCGAAGAAGGTCGTGCCGAAATTGCGGTCGGTCAGCAGCATGGTGATCGCACCGGCCAGCACCGGCAGGCTGAGCAGCAGCAGGAACGCCGTCACCAGCACGCTCCACACGAACAGCGGCATCTTGTGCAGCGTCATGCCCGGCGCGCGCATGTTGAAGATCGTCGTGATGAAATTGATCGCCCCCAGGATCGAACTCGCGCCGGCGAGGTGCAGCGAGAAGATGGCGAGATCGACCGACGCCCCCGGATGCCCCGAGGTGCTGAGCGGCGGATAGACCGTCCAGCCCGTGCCCGCCCCGTTGAACCCCGCCGGCCCCGGCAGGAACATCGAGATGCACAACAGCAGGAACGCCGGCACGATCAGCCAGAAGCTGATGTTGTTCATCCGCGGAAAGGCCATGTCCGGCGCGCCGATCATGATCGGCACGAACCAGTTGGCGAACCCGCCGATCAGCGCCGGCATCACCATGAAGAACACCATGATCAGGCCGTGCGCCGTGATGAACACGTTCCACAGGTGATAGGCGCCGTCCAGCGTCCCCGCGTCCGCGCCATACATCGCCCGCGCGATGTCGGGCAGCACCTGCATCCCCGGATGCGCCAGCTCCCAGCGCATGAAGCCCGAAATCGCGCCGCCGACGATCCCGGCGAAAATCGCGAAGATCAGGTACAGCGTGCCGATGTCCTTGTGGTTGGTGCTGAACAGCCAGCGCTGCGCGAACGACAGCTTGTGATCGTCATGCGCATGATCGTCATGGTGGGCAACAAGCGCGTCGGCGGTATGGGCCATGGTCTATCGTCCTCGAAAAATCAGGCGGCCGGAGCCGGTTCGGCGGCAGCCGCGGGGGTTTCAGCGGCAGGGGCAGCAGGCGCAGCAGCCGCCGGCGCTGCGGCAGCCGACACCGGGGCGGCGATCCCCGGCCCCACCGGCGTGATGCCGCCCTCCTTCTGCTTCATCCGCACCCAGTCCAGGAACTTCTCGCGCGGCAGCACCTCGACCGCGATCGGCATGAAGCCATGCTTGGTGCCGCACAGCTCGCTGCACTGGCCATAATAGACGCCCGGCCGGTCCACCTTGAACCAGGTCTCGGTAATGCGGCCCGGAATGGCATCCATCTTCACCCAGAAGGCCGGCATCGCCCAGCTGTGCAGCACGTCCGCCGCCGTGATCAGCATCTTCACCGTGGCACCCGCCGGCACCACCACGCGGTTGTCCACCTCCAGGTGCAGCGGGCCGTCGTTCGGACCCAGCTCCTTCGCTTCCTTCGGCAGCGCGTCGAAGCTGATGTCGCCATAATCGGGATATTCGTAGGACCAATACCATTGGTGCCCGGTCGCCTTGATCGTCACGTCCGCCTTGGGCGGATCATATTGGTTCGCCAGCAGCCGGAAGCTGGGCACCGCGATGAACACCAGGATCAGCGCCGGCAGCAGCGTCCAGATCACCTCGATGGTAAAATTGTGCGTCGTGGTGGAGGGCGTGGGGTTCGCCGCGGCGCGATAGCGGATCACCACCCAGGCCAGCAGCCCCAGCACGAACAGCGAAATCGCCACCATCAGCGGATCGAGCACATGCTGCGCCAGGCTCGCCGCCTCCTTGCCGATCGGCGTCACAGGGGTCTGCAGGTCCCAGCCGCCATCGGGCTGGCCGATCCCCGGCGTCGGCGCCATCCGCTGATACAGCGGTGCCGCATCCGGCGCGGTCGCCGCAGCCGCCACCGGGGCCGCACCCGCGGCCGGCGCCGCATCCTGTGCCCACGCAACGGTCGCACCGCTCAGGATGAGCGCCGCCAGACCGATCCGTACCGTCCGTCCAATCATTCCAGCCCCTTTACCGGCACGGGCGCCACGCGCGGCGCCCACCACTTGAGTCTCTGCCGCCATATACCGCCCACCCCCTCGCCTCAAGCGCCGACTGCCCGGTGCGACTTTTGATGCCGGGTGAAGCTCGGGCGAGCGCTACGCCGCCAGGTCGGCAAAGGTCGCCTGGCCCTTGGTCATCTGCGCCGTCACCGCCTTCGCCATGTCCTCGCCCTGCAACATCGCCGCATTCCAGACCGCGACATATTCCAGCCCGTCCTCGATCGTCCGCCCCCGGCCATGGTTCAGCACCTGCTTGATGCCGGTGATGGCGAGCGGGCTCTTCTTCGCAATCTCCGCCGCCATCACCAGCGCCGCGTCCACCGTTGCCGCATGGTCCGGCAGAACCCTGTTCAGGAACCCCTGGCGGCCCGCCTCGTCCGCCGTCCAGCGCCGGCCGGTGTAGGCCAGCTCGCGGATCAGCCCCTGCGGCAGCAGATGCGGAATCCGCTGCAAGGTGCCGACATCGGCGACGATGGCAATGTTCACCTCCTGGATGGTGAAGAAGGCGTCCGCACTGCCCAGCCGGATGTCGCAGGCCGTCACGAAATCCACCCCGCCGCCGATGCAGCCGCCCTGGATCGCCGCGATCACCGGCACCCGGCACTGGTCCACCACCGTGAACGTGTCCTGCATATGCTTCACATGCCGGCGGAACTTTTCCCGCGCCCGCCCCGCGTCGGCGCTCTGGTTGCCCAGGCTGGTGCCCGCCCATTTCAGGTCCAGCCCCGCCGTGAAGTGCCTGCCCGTGGAGCTGATCACCACCGCCCGCACGCTGGCGTCCGCATCGATCTCGGCGAATCCGTCGATCAGCTCGGTCCAGAAGGCGCCGTTCATCGTGTTCAGCTCCTGCGGCCGGTTCAGCCGCAGGTGCGCCACATGATCCGCCACACTCAGGTCGAACGTGCTGTATCCCATGATTGCCAGTTCCTCTGCTGCCGCCTCCGGTGTATGAAGGCGCGCATGACAAGCTTCACCGTCAACGGCAACCCCGTCAAATATCAGCTTCCGGCCGACACGCCGCTGCTCTGGGCGCTGCGCGATGCCAGCAACCTGACCGGCACCAAGTTCGGTTGCGGCGCCGGCCTGTGCGGCGCCTGCACCGTGCATGTCGATGGCGTCCCCACCCGCAGCTGCCAGGTGACCATCGGCGACATCGAAGGCACGCTCGTCACCACGATCGAGGGGCTGTCCGAAGACCGCAGCCATGTCGTGCAGCAGGCCTGGCTTGCGGAGCAAGTCCCGCAATGCGGCTATTGCCAGTCCGGGATGATCATGGCGACCGTCGCCCTCCTGAAAACCACCCCGGAACCCACGCGGGAGCAGATCCGCGAGCAGATCACCAACCTCTGCCGCTGCGGCACCTATCCCCGCATCGAAAAAGCCATCCTCCGCGCCGCCGCCGCCATGAAAGCCGGCGAAGCCATCAGCGTGGTGCCGGGACCGGAAACCACGGTGGAGGAAGCGGCACGCCGGGTGCCGAGCCTCCAGTCATCGTAAGCTGTTGATATCGAGTCCGAATTCGCTGTTTGCGACTGTGATTCCAATATGTTATTGGTTTCGGCGGAGACCGGGCTGTGGCGCTTTCAAATTACGATCGCGAAGTGAAATCAAATTTCGACGCCTTGCAGCGCGAACTTGGCAACCTGCTGCCGCATCACGCGGGGCAGTACGCCTTGATGCAGAACCGCCAGATCCTCCAATTCTGCGCGACGATGTCCGATGCCGTCCGTGAAGGCGTCCGGCGGTTTGGCGAGGCGCCCTTTTCCGTTCAGGAGATTACCGATCAGCGTCTCGACATCGGAACGCTGATCAGTGCTTCCCATTGAGGGGCGGCTTCTCCGCAACGGCCTGCCAATGGTCGAAATCAGGTTGTTCGATGCCTTCTGCAACCCGATGGAACTGCGCCCGCTTCACGACGCGCCGCTGACGGCGCTGGTCGATACCGGCGCCAGCATTTCCGGCGTCTATTTCTCGCTCTATCGCTCAATGGGCTTGCGAACGATCCGGGACATCCCTGCCATCGGTATCGGAGGGGAGCAGAATTGTCCGGCGTCGCTGGTCCGTCTTGCCCTCGTCAAACAGGCCGAGGCCATCAACGACGTCAACGGCTTCTACATCCTGCCAGACGATGTGACCGTCGCCGCAATCCAGAACCATGGGTCGTTCGACATGATCCTTGGCATGGATGTCATCCGAACGCTCGGGCTGACCATCGAGCGAAGCGGCAGTTTCCGTCTGGGATAAGCCGGCCGGCGGCTTCACACTTGGCTGCTTGGCCTACTTGCACAGTCTGAAGATTCCGGAAATCGTTCGAGAAATTGTTCAGGCCGTCGGCGAAAATGGTGATTTGCGAGCACCGAAGCGCAGCGACCTTGATGGTCGTGAGCATCGGAGCGCAGCAAATCGCCATTTGCAGCCCCGGCATGGACGATTTATCGAGCGATTTCACACCGCCAGATACATCTGCGTCACCATCGCATACAGCATCGGCATCGAGAGGATGAAGTTCGTCCGGCTGAACATCATTGCCGTCGTCGCCGCCGCGGCCTTCGCCTCCGGCGTCGCGTCCACGATCCCCAGCGCCTTCTTCTGGTTCGGCCAGATGAACACCCAGACGTTGAACGCCATCACCATGCCCACATACATGCCGAAGCCGATCACCTTGAAGCCGTCCTGGAACGTCAGCGCCTCGATCAGATAGCCCTTCAGATGCGCCACGATCAGCCCGGTCAGCAGCGTCGCGATCGCCGCCCAGCGGAACCAGAACAGCGCCTCGGGCGCGATATATTTGCTCACCCCCGGCTTCAGCTCGGCCGGCACCTTCGGCATCGTCGGGATCTGCACCAGGTTGAAGTAATAGAGGAGGCCGATCCACAGCACGCCCGAAATCACGTGAAAGAACACGAACCAGGGCGCCAGATAGGCGCCGCCGAACTGGTCGCCATGGAACACCACCATCGCCGACACCAGCAGCAGCACGCCGATCAGGATCGCCGTGTTCAGATTGCCCAAAATCTTGCTCATGTTCCGCGTCCCTGTCCGTTAAACCATTGTCCCTGCAATAGCGCCATCGCCCGCGCCGTTGCAATCGCCATCACGGCTGACTAGCGTCCTTTCCAGTTGCACTGAAATGGGGCGGCACCGGCCCGCTCCCCCACCCGACCGCCCTGCGCCAGTATCCTATGGGCGGTCGGGTGGGGGAGCGGGCCGGTGCCGACTCTGACGAAGTCAGGTAAACAAGAATGCGCCTCGGCCCCATCCTCACCTACGTCATCGGCATGGCCTTCTTCTGCGCCATGGACGCCTTCATGAAACATCTGGTCGGCGTCATGCCCGCCAGCGCCGCCACCTTCTGGCGCTATGCCGCCGCCTTCGTCTTCGTCATCCCCTTCTGGCTGCATGCCGGCCGCCCCGCCATCACGCGGGAGATGCTGCCGATCAACATCCTGCGCGCCGTCTTCGGCTCCATCTCCGCCGTGCTCTTCTTCTGGTCCCTCACCGTCCTGCCGCTGGCCGAGGCGGTGACCATCGCCTTCGTCGCGCCGCTGATGATCCCGTTGCTCGCCGCCGTGCTGCTGCGTGAAAAGCTCCAGGCCTCCAACCTCGCCGCCGGCGCGTTCGGCTTCGCCGGCGTCCTCGTCGCCGCCGGCATCGACCCCGCCATGCTCGCGCCCGAGCGGCTGAAAGGCATCGGCGCGCTGCTGCTCGCCGCCCTCTTCTACGCCCTCGTCATCATCATCACCCGCCTGCGCGCCGCCAAGGACGGCCCCTCCGTCCTCACCCTCCTGAACGCCGCCTTCGCCGCCATCCTGATCGGCGGCTTCGTCGTCGCCACCCAGCCGCCGTCCGCCTGGCTGCCACCCACCCCGCTGGACTGGCTCGCCATCGCCGGCGTCGGCCTCACCGGCGCCGTCGCGCTCCAGCTCATCGCGGTCGCCTATGCCAAGGTCGAGGCGCAGGTGCTCGCCCCCTTCGAATATACCGCGCTGCCCTGGGCGGCGCTGTTCGGCTACGCCTTCTTCGCCGAACCCGTGGCGCTGCGAACCTGGCTCGGCGCCGCCATCATCATCGCCGCCTGCCTCTGGCAAAGCCGCCGCCAAACCCCCGACCTCAGCCAACCCCAAACCCCAGCGGCTTGATTTCCCCTCCCTCCCGCGAAGCGGCGAAGGGAGGGGCGACTCGCGCAGCGAGCAGGGGTGGGTGGCGGCCCCATCCCCCTGACTCCGCGCTTACTTTCGCCAGGTCGCCACATACCGCACGCCATCGTCCGTCTCATACCCCGCGACCCCGCGCGTCAGCAGCCCGGCCTTGCGCGCCGCCTCCCAGGCATCCTGATAGGCGGCGTTGGTCAGCCCATGGCGCTGCATCCCGCCCGCCGGCGTCGCCGCGTTGGCGATCGCCACGATGAACGGCGCGCCCCCCAGCCGATAGCCGTTGACATAGGCGATATTCTTCCCCGCCTTGCTGTTCTCGTCATAAAAGGCCTGATATTCCGCCGGCGTCAGCTGCGACCGCGCCGTCCAGGCCCCAACATCGCGCTTCTCCCAGATCGCGCTGTACCGCCGCCCGCCGCTGTCCACCACCGAGACGGAGACCGGCACGAACCCCTCCTTCTTCCAATTGTCCATGGCATTCTGGTGAAAGGCCGCCTCCTTGCCATGATAGACGCGATAGCCCGGCCCGGCGACTTTCCGGAACAGCGCGGCATAGCGCACGCCATCGTCGCGATAGCTCTCCAGCAGCACCGGCCGGAAGCCGTCCTTCTTCGCCGCGTCGAACTTCGCCTGATAACCATCGGCGTCCAGCCCATGATAAGCGCGCAGAGTCCCCGCCGTCGCCGGCCGGAAAACCGCATTGACGAACGCATCGCCGCCCTTGTTGGTCATGTCCAGCCACACCGGCTGGTATCCGGCGATCGCCGCCTGGTCGAACAGGCACTGGTAATCGACGATCGGCAGCCCGTGCCGCGCCACCTCCACGCTGCCGGCGCTCATCGGACCCGGAACCTTGCGGGCGGTATGGCTGTTGCCCGCCACGAAGCGCTGGTCCGGAATCGAACAGATCCGCGCGCGTCGGTTGCGCTTGCTGTCGCCATTGTCCTGCAGGAAGCCACCCACCGTGGTGATCGGATCGGTCGCCCGCGGCACGCCGACCTCGAAATGCAGATGGTCGCCACCGGCGCAGCCGACCTTGCCCTCGTCCCCCAGATAATCCCCGGCCTTCACCACGTCGCCCACCTTGCGCCCGGCCTTCACCTTGGTGCTGTCCTTTCGCATGTGCGAATATTTGCTCCACTCGCCATTGGCATGCTCGATCCACACATAATTGTTGGTGCAGGGCTTGCCGCTGTCGCTGTCGATCTGGGCGCTGAAACTGTCCTCGATGAAGCGGATCGTCCCCGGCGCCGCCGCGACGATGCGATAGGGCTCGCTGCCACCCTTGCCCACCAGGTCATAGCGGCCGATCGGCGTGTGCGTCTTCTCGTCCCGGTTCACCTTCATCTCGGTGCCGTCGGCATAGGGAATGCGATACAGTCCGGTCGACACCGGGATCGTCTGCGCCGTCGCCGCCACCGCGCATAGCGCCACACCACCGCAAAGCAGAGTATTGTTCATGGTCCCATCCTCCCGGACGGAACATTAACAGATTTCAAGAAACATTAACAGAGTTCATGGGCGGTCACAGAAACCGCGCCACCACCTCACGATAGCTGCGGCTCACCTTCACCGTCGCGCCGCTCGCCAGGGTCAGGAAACATTCGCCGTTGGTGTGCGGCTTCACCTGCTTCACATTGTCCAGATTGACGATTGTGCTGCGGTGCACCCGCTGGAACTTGCGCGGGTCCAGCCGCCGCTCCAGATCCTTCATCGTCTCGCGCAGGATCAGCGTCTGGTCGGCGGTCGTCAGGCACATGTAATCCCCGGCGGCGTCGATCTTCTCGATGCGGTCCACCTCCACGCGGAAAATCTGCCCCTGGTCCTTCACGTTGATCACGCGCTCGAACCGGTCGGCACCGGTCTCCAGCGCCGGGGCCAGCTCCACCACCGCGTCCGGGTCCACCTCCGCCAGCCGTGCCGCCAGCCGCTCGGCCTCCATCGCGCCCCGCTTCTCGTTCAGCACCTTGCGCACCCGCTCCATCGTCTGCGCCAGCCGCTCCGGCTCCACCGGCTTCATCAGATAATCCACTGCCTGCGCCTCGAACGCGCGGATGGCATGGTCGCTGAAGGCGGTCACGAAGACGAACAGCGGCGGCTCCACATCAGCGAGCGCGCCCACCACGCTGAAGCCGTCAAACCCCGGCATCTGCACGTCCAGGAACACCAGGTCGGGCTTCTCGGTGCGGATGGCGCGGATCGCCTCCCGGCCATTGGTCGCCCGGCCCACGATCTCCACATCGTCGAACGGCTGCAACCGCAGCTCCAGGCCCTGAATCGCCAGCGATTCATCATCCACCAACAACGTCCGGATGCTCATGCCGCCTCCGTCTGAAATGCAATATCGATAATCACGCGCAACCCTTGCGGCTGATTGGGCACCAGCTCGAACCGGTGGTCCGGGCCAAAGGCCTGCAACAACCGCTCCCGGATGTTGCCCAGGCCAACCCCCGTCCCTTCCGATGTCGGGCCGACTTTTCCCTCGATCAACCCCGGCCCGGTGTCCGCGACCGAGATTTGCAACCGTTCACCGACAATCCGCGCCGACACGTCGATATCCGCGCCCTCCTCCTGCGGCGTCACCGCATATTTCACCGCATTCTCCACCAGCGGCTGCAACAGCAGGCTCGGCAGCCGCCCCTCCAGCGCCCGCGGTTCGATGTCGAAGGTCGCACGAAGCCGGTCCTCGAACCGCGTCCGCTCGATCTCCAGGTAGAGCTTCAGCGCCGCCACCTCCTGCTCCAGCGTCGCCATCCCCGCCTGCTCCCCCACCAGGCTATAGCGCAGGAAGCTCGACAGCCGAGAGAGCATGGTGTTCGCCCGCTCGGTCTGCTGCAACAGCACCAGCGTGGAGATGCTGTTCAGCGTGTTGAACAGGAAATGCGGGTTGATCTGGTATCGCAGCATTTCCAGCTGCGCGGCATTGGCCTGGCTCGCCATCCGCTCCAGCCGGTCGGACTGTTCGTCCAGCAGCAGGTAATAGTTGATGCCGTAATACAGCCCCGTCCACGCCCCCAGCACCGCGAGCGTCAGCAGGATGGCACCGAAAAACTCCACCCCCTGCGGCCGCCAGCCGGCTTCGTAGAATGTCGCGTGCGCCCACACCTCCAGCACCGAAAACAGCACTGCCGCCACGATCAGGATGGCGACCGTCAGCGTCCACACCCACACCGGTTTCAGCCGGATGATCAGCCGATAGGCCCAGGCCATCAGCAGCGTCAGCGAAAAGCCCGTCACCGTCACCAGGATGGTGGGCAGGATGAACCCCACCCCCATGCGGTTGGCCAGGCCGCCGAGCGCCCGCAGCATGAAATAAGCGATCCAGCCGCCCGATTGCAGCACCCAGAAGGCGCGGTTCTTGTCCGTGAAAAACCCCTGCGGGCGCCCCGTCACCGTCATCCTGCCACCGTCATGTCATGCGGCTTAGCAGCTTCCGAGCGGCCTGTGAAACCCGCCCGCCAAACGCTATGCTGCCGCTATGGCCTTCCCCCCCAACCCCGCCATGGCCGCCGCGCTCGCCGCCGCCCGCGCCGCCGCCGCGATGGGCGAGGTCCCCGTCGGCGCCGTCATCACGGACAGCGCCGGCACCATCATCGCCACCGCCCACAACCGCACCCGCGTTGATCATGACCCCACCGCCCACGCCGAAATCCTCGCCATCCGCGCCGCCGCCAAAGCCCTCGGCACCGACCGCCTGACCGGCTGCACCCTCACCGTCACCCTGGAACCCTGCGCCATGTGCGCCGGCGCCATCGCCCACGCCCGCCTCACCCGCCTCACCTATGCCGCTCCCGACCCCAAAGGCGGCGCCATCGAACACGGCCCCCGCATCTTCACCCAACCCACCGTGCACCACAGGCCGGAAATCATCACCGGCGTCGCCGAAGCCGAAGCTGCGCAGTTGCTGCGGACCTTTTTTACCGAGAGACGCTAAACGCCCTCACGCCGTCCGCTGCGCCCGATCCGCCGCGTTCGTGCTCCGGATCGCCGCGTTGATCATGTCCCAATCGCCGCCATCCAAATTGGTCAGCGCATGGAAATTGCCGCCGCTCGCCAGCCACTGCCCGCCGTCGATCGGGATGCACGCACCGGTCAGATATTCGCACTGGTCGCTCATCAGGAACAGCGCCAGGTTCGCCAGCTCCTGATGCTCCCCCATCCGCCGCAGCGGGATGCTCCCCGCACCCGTCCCCGCCCCGGTCTTGGCCGCCAGCGGCGCCGGCATCAGTCGCTCCCACGCGCCCTTGGTGGGGAACGGCCCCGGCGCAATCGCATTGGCGCGGATGCCCTTCGGCCCCCACTCCACGGCCAGCGATTGCGTCATCGCGTTGATCCCCGCCTTGCTCATCGCGCTCGGCACCGTAAACGGCCCGCCGGTCCAAACCCAGGTGGTCACGATGCTGATGATATTGCCCTTGTGCCCGCCGGCGATCCAGCGCTTCCCCGCCGCCACCGTCGTGTTGAACGTGCCGTGCGCCACGATGCTGGCGATCGCGTTGAAGGCGTTGGCGGACAGGTCCTCCGTCCGGCTGATGAAGTTCCCCGCCGCATTGTTCACCAGGCCCGTCAATGGCCCGGCATCGAAGATCGCCTGCATCGCCTCGTCGATGGCGCCGGCGTTGCGGATATCCACCGCCATGTCGGACACCGTGCCACCGGTCTTCTCGCGGATTTCCGCCGCCGTCTCCTCCAGCACCGCACCCCGGCGACCCCAGATCACCACCTCCGCGCCATGTGCGGCATAGGCTTCGGACATGGACTTGCCCAACCCGGTGCCGCCCCCCGTCACCAGGATCTTGTGGCCGCTCAGCAGGTCGGGCTTGAACATCGTCTCTCTCCCAAAAATCGATGAACGCGCCTAAGCCTGCCCCGCCATGCCCTGCCAAGCTATCAATATCGACGCGAGAGGCCTGCGCTGCCCGCTCCCCGCGCTGCGCCTCGCCCGCGCCGTCCGCGAAAACGGCCCCGGCACCTACAGCCTCGCCGCCGACGACCCCGCCGCCACCCTCGACATCCCCGCGCTTTGTGCGGAGCGCGGCTGGCACCTCACCGCCGCCGGCGAAGGCGTCTTCCACGTCACCGTCCCCCTGTCCCCCAACAGCCCAAGCGCCTAAGGCGATCCCATGACCGACCGTCTGACTATCGTCCTCGCCCAGATGAACCCCGCGATGGGCGACCTCACCGCCAACGCGGACACCATCCTCGCCCTGCGCGCCGCACACCCGGATGCCGACCTGATCCTCACCCCCGAACTCTCCCTCATCGGCTACCCGCCCGAAGACCTGGTGCTGAAACCCGCCCTGGTCCAGGCCGCCGCCGCCCAGCTCGCCCGCCTCGCCGCCGCCACCGCCCCCCCCGGCCCCGCGCTGCTCGTCGGCACCGCCCACCAAGCGGACACCGGCCTGCACAACGCCATGGCCCTGCTCGATGCCGGCCGCATCGCCGGCGTCACGCTCAAACATGACCTCCCCAACTATGGCGTGTTCGATGAAAAGCGCGTCTTCGCCCCCGGCCCGCTGCCCTTCCCCCTGCTGTTCCGCGGCATCCAGCTCGGCATCCCCATCTGCGAGGACATGTGGACCCCCACCGTCACCGCCCACCTCTCTGCACACGGCGCCGAACTCCTCCTCGTCCCCAACGGCAGCCCGTACGAGATCGGCAAGGAAGCCCGCCGCCTGGCGCTCGCCCGGGCCCGCGTCGCCGAAACCGGCCTCCCCCTGCTCTACGTCAACCGCACCGGCGGGCAGGACGAGCTGGTGTTCGACGGCGGCAGCTTCGTCCTCAACCCGGACGGGCAGACCATGGCCCGCCTGCAGGATTGGGACGCCACCACCGCCACCGCGCACTTCGCCCGCACCGCCAACGGCTGGCGCGCCGACCCCGGCGAGACCCACGCGCCGGACAGCGACATGGAAGAAATCTACCACGCCATGCTGCTCAGCCTGCGCGACTATGTGAACCGCAACCGCTTCCCCGGCGTCGTCCTTGGCCTCTCTGGCGGCATCGACAGCGCGCTCTCCGCCGCCGTCGCCGTCGATGCGCTGGGCGCCGACCGCGTCCACTGCGTCATGCTCCCCAGCCGCTTCACCAGCCAGGAGTCGCTGGATGACGCCGCCGAATGCGCAAAGCTGATGGGCACAAGGCTGGACACCATCCCCATCGCCCCCGCCATGGACGCGTTCAACACCATGCTCGCCCCCCTGTTCGCCGGCCTGCCGGCGAACACAACGGAGGAAAACATCCAGTCCCGCATCCGCGGCCTCACCCTCATGGCGCTCAGCAACAAGTTCGGCCCCATGCTGCTCACCACCGGCAACAAGAGCGAGATGTCCACCGGCTACGCCACCATCTACGGCGACATGGCTGGCGGCTATTCGGTGCTGAAGGACGTGTACAAGACCACCGTCTTCCGCCTCTGCGAATGGCGCAACACCCACCGCCCGCGCTTGGGCCTCGGCCCCGACGGCCCCGTGATGCCCGCCCGCGTCATCACCAAGCCACCGTCTGCCGAGCTCCGCGACAACCAGCGCGATGACGACAGCCTGCCGCCTTATGAGGTGCTGGACGCGATCCTCCACGGCCTGATCGAGGAAGAGCGCAGCGTCGCCGACCTCGTCGCCGCCGGCCACGACGCGGCAACGGTCGCCCGCGTCGAACGCCTGCTCTACATCGCCGAGTATAAACGCCGCCAATCCCCCCCCGGCGTCAAAATCGGACCCCGAACCTTCGGCCGAGACCGCCGCTACCCCATCACCAACGCCTTCCGCACCAGCTAGCACCGAGAACTACGATACCCTCGATTCGGGTGTCATGACGACCGAGCCGCAATGACGAACAGTGCAATCCAAGATGGTGCATATAAAAGAATTTTTCTTAGGGTTTGTTGCTCAGCATGCCATAGAATCCGGCAACGAGATTGATTGGGTAGAATTTATTATTCAAAAACAACGCAATATACCATTTTAGAATATAACGCACTGGTTAAGTGAAAACGACATCCAAGGCCTGCATGATGTTATCCTCGGTATCCACACCTACCATATCTTGACATGCTGCTGAGCCTAACCGAAACAAAATGAGCCGAGGCACCTGCCAGTGCCTCGGCTCGGGTATTTCCACCGGCTCTGAACGCCGATGGTTGTGATCACTGCTAAGGCATGGCCGGTGGCAGCGTTCGCGTCAAGAGTGTTCAGGGCCCTCATTGTGAGAGGGCAGAGCAAATGAGTCCTTAAGGTAACTTCTTTCCGGCGCCGCTCCCGATTAGGTTGCGAACCGTTGTGATTGCACGAGCCCAAAAGCCCAAGCCTGCGGGAATACGTGCATCTATCACGCCATCTATGCGCGCGAAAGCAAGCTGGCCCAACCGGCTCCGTGCGTCGTCCCAGCTTGATGCTGGCAATTCAAACGACCACTCAGCCGCATTGTGTCGATAGGTGATGAGATAGCGATCAAATTTTCTTTCCATTAAGGAATCTCCCATGAACCATTATAAACTCTATCGTGACGCCTCCAACTATTGGAGGTGGCGGTTTGTCTCAGCGAATGGCCGCACCATCGCAGACTCTGCTGAGGGCTACAGCAACAAATCCGACGCACTCAATGGCATTGCCATTATGAAGGCATCGTATAGCGCCCCGGTCTACGAATAGTGAGAATGGCGGATAGTCTTAGCACTATCCGCCATTTATCAATAGATTAGACAATATGAGTCGCTCGTCTGGATAGAAGAAATAGGGCTTATTGGCACTCGACGACGACGTCGGATTCCACGGGCGCCAGCATCGTAAACGCCGCCATGGTCAGCGGCCTTATCGGCAATCCGTTGAAACGCCTCGGCATCCCCCTCCCCGAACCCACAGCCTTGCCACATCCCGCCGCCCCCGCCACCCTTCCCCCATGAAAACCCCCTTCCTCCTCGCCGCCCTGCTCCTCGCCACCCCCACCCTCGCCACGCCCCCGGCCTTCGGCGGGCCACCAACGACCATCTTCGTGCTCGGCAGCACCCACCTCTCGCAAACCCCCGGCATCAAGCGCGAGTATCTCCCGCCGCTCCTCGACCGTCTCGCCGGCACCCGCGCCGACATCATCGTCCTTGAAGGCCTCTCGGGCATCCAGTGCGACACGCTCCGCCGCTTCGAACCCCGCTACCCCGGCATGTATCGGGATTATTGCCGCGCGCCGGACATCGCGGCGAAATCCACCGGGCTGGACGTCCCCGCCGCCACCGCGGCGTGGGCGGCCACGCTGAAAAACTGGCCCGCCGCCCCCACGCCCGCGCAGCGTCGCACGCTGGCCAGCCAGTTCGCCGCCGGGGGCGAGCTCGAGTCCGCCCTCGTCCAGTGGCTGCGCCTGCCCCCCGCCGAACGCACCGAAGGCGATGGCATCGACACCGCGCTCAAAGACCTGCTGAACAAGCGCGAACTCGTCATGAACGAAAATACCCAGATCGGCGTGCCGCTGGCCGTCCGCTTGCGCCACGAGCGCGTCTTCATGGTGGACGATCACACGGCAGACAGCATCCAGGCAGAAAGCGGCCCGGCGCTCGACCCCTGGCTCACCGCGCTCTGGAAATCGCCGGCCGCCGCCGCCTTCGGGAAGGTTTATAACGCGCGGCAAAATCGTGTCACCGATGGCCCCAGCCTGATCGCCTTCTACCGCTGGATCAACACGCCTGCCGCCCAGCAGGCCGCCAACCGTGTCGACCAGGGCGCAGCCGCGCTGGACGCCAAACCGCCCCATCTCGGCCGCCACTATCTCGCCTGGTGGGAAACCCGTAACCTGCGCATGGTCGCCAACATCCGCGAGGCCGCCGGTGCCAGGCCCGGCGCCCGCATCCTCGCCATCGTCGGCAGCAGCCACAAGCTGCCCTACGAACGCTACCTCGCCACACAAACCGACATGCGCGTCGCCGACATCGACCCGTTGCTCAGATAGACCCCCACCGATCCTCCCCCACCTCGTGTGGGGGAGGTGCCGGCGAAGCCGGCGGAGGGGGGGGCCTCACAACCGCGCCTTCAGCTCGCTCTTCAACACCTTCCCATTGGCATTGCGCGGCAGCACCTCCGCCTCCACGAACACCGCCACCGGCACCTTGAACCCCGCCAGCCGCTCGCGCACGAATGCCCGCAGCTCGTCCGCCCCTGCGCTCGCCCCCGGCTTCAGCGTCACGAACGCCACCGGCTCCTCCCCCAGCACATCATGCGCCCGCCCCACCAGCGCCGCGTCCATCACCGCCGGATGCTCGCACAACACCCCCTCCACCTCCACGCAATAGATATTCTCGCCGCCCCGGATCAGCATGTCCTTCGCCCGGTCGACGATGGTGATGAACCCCTCCGCGTCGATCCGCGCCAGGTCGCCCGTCCGCACCCAGCCGTCGGGAAAGGTCTCCGCGCTCGCCTCCGGCCGGTTCCAATATCCCTTCACGATATTCGGCCCGAACCCGTACAGCTCCCCCACCTCGTCCACGCCCAGCACCGCCCCGTCCGGCCCGCGCACCTCCGCGTCGCACACCGCCACCGGCGGCCCGGCACTGTCCGGCCGGTGCAGATAATCCTCCGCCATATGGTGGCTGAAGGTCGCGCTCGTCTCGGTCATGCCCCAGCCATTGCCCGGCGCGCGGCCCCCGCTGCCGATCTGCCGCACCAGCTCCGGCGCCGAGGGGGCGCCACCATAGGCAATCGTGTCCAGGCTGCTGATGTCATGCTTGCCTACATCGGGATGCGTCAGCAGCTGCCAGGCGATCGTCGGCACGCCGCCGGCACTCGTGATCCGCTCCCGCTCGATCAGCTTCAGCGCCTCGCCCGCATCGAACCTGCGCTGCATCACCAGCTTGTACCCCGCCACCAGACTGGGGTTTAAAATGGCATGACACCCCGTCGCATGAAAAAACGGCACGCTCAGCAACGTCGCCTTCTGCGGTGAATCAGCACTGGGAACCGCCGGCATCTCCCCCCGCCGCAACGCACTCCGCGCCTGACTGTAGGCACTCGACAAGATGTTCGACACGATGTTCCGCTGCGTCCCCAGCGCGCCCTTCGGCCGCCCGGTGGTGCCGCTGGTGTAGAAAATCGTCGCATCATCCTCCGGGCCCAGGAACGGCACCGGCGTCGCCACCTCCGGCAAGCCCGCCCACTCCCCCGGCCGCCCGATCAGCCCCTCCAGCGTCACGTCGCCCTCACCGCGCGTTACGATCACCTGCCGCAAGTCCGGCAGCCGCGCCACACAGGGCGCAATGCGCCCCCAACGCTCGCCATCCACCAGCAGCACGCCCGCGCCACTGTCGGCCAGCCCATATTCCAGTTCCGGCCCCGTCCACCAGGCGTTCAGCGGCGTCAGGATCGCGCCGCACAGCACGCCGGCATAAAAGGCCACCGGCCATTCCGGCAGGTTGCGCATCACCACCGCCACCCGGTCGCCCGGCACCACCCCCATGCCGCGCAGCGCCTCCGCCAGCGCAATCGTCGCGCGCGCGAACGCCTCGAAACTCACCCGCTCGTCGTCCAGCACCAGGAAGGTCCGCTCGCCATGCGCGCGCCCCGCCGCGAAACAATGCTGAAGGCTGGCCGGCGCATTCTTCCAGGTGCGCGTCGGCCGGCCCCGGATCACCACCGTCTCCATCTCGAACGGCATCCCCGGCGCGGTCAGCATCTCCCGCGCCGCCGCGATGCTCATCGCCGGCCACTCTCCCATGTCATTCTCCCGCGCCGCCTCTCCCAGCGGTCTTCCCCGAACGCTAGCGAGCCACCGCCAACCCGTCCAGCCATTCCGCCAGATGCGCATTGACCGCTTCCGGCGCCTCCTGCTGCACCCAGTGCGACACCCCCGGCAGCCGCCGCAGCGTAAAGTCCGCCACCCATTGCTCCGTCCCCTCGGTGCAGCGGATGTTCAGCGCCGCGTCCTCCTCGCCCCACAGCATCAGCGTCGGCACCTCAACCCGGCCGTCGCCTGCATCGGGCGGAAAGCGCAACAGCGCGCGATAGTAGTTCACCATCGCTGTCATCGCCCGCGGCCGCAACGCCGCCGCTGCATAAATGTTCAGCACCTCCTCCGGAAAGCGTGCCTTGTCCACCGCCATCCCCACGAACGCTTGGCGAACGCCCCGCGCGCCATCGCGCGTCATCATCAGCTCGGGCAGCTTCGGCAGCTGGAAAAAGAACACATACCAGCTCCGCCGCAGCTGCCGCCAGTGCCGGATCTCCCGCCGCGCCACAAACGGATGCGGCACATTCATGATCACCAGCCCCACCAGCGGCCGCACGCGCTGGATGGCGAACTGCCACGCGATCAGCGCCCCCCAGTCATGCGCCACCAGCAGCACCTCGCGGGCACCGCTCGCGTCGATCAGCGCCGCCACATCCGCCACCAGCATGTCCATCGCATAGGCCGCCACCCCCTCGGGCCGCGATGAAGCGCCATAACCCCGCAGGTTCGGCGCCCACACCCGCCACCCCCGCGCCGCCAGCATCGGCATCTGGAACCGCCAGCTGTAGTTCAGCTCCGGAAAGCCGTGCAGGCACAGCGCCAGCCGCTCCCCCGCCCCACATTCCGCCACTTCAAAGCGCTGGCCGTTCGCCGCCACGAACGCTTGCGAAATCCCGCTCGCGGGTTCGGGCGTCCAGCTGAACTCCGGCATTGCAGCCTCCTATTTCGTGGGCGATTCCTTGATCACGCCCTCCAGCCATTTCTCGTTCAGCGGGGGTTGTGCCGCCGCCCGCGGCGCCTTCGCCGGCGGCGGCGCGGTCTGGTCGATGATCTGCCCGATCGGATCGCTCGCCGGGTCGCTCGCCCCCGGCACCGGCTCCGGCGGCAGGGGCGCGCCATCGGGGCTGATGCCATAGGCCTGGTTGTCCGGCTCAACCGCCCCCGCCAGCGGATCCTCCACCTCGGTGTTCAGCTCGCTCGCCACCGTCCCCGTCAGCGCCTTCGACATGAACACCCCGAACACCCGCGCCGGCGCCCGTCCACCCGCCAGCCCCGGCACGCGGCGCGCGTCATCGCGCCCGATCCACACGCCAGCCACCAGGTCCGGCGTAAACCCGATGAACCAGCCGTCCTTGTTGCTGCTCGTCGTCCCCGTCTTTCCGGCGAGCGGCCGGCCGATCTGCGCCGCGCGCCCCGTCCCCGTCTCCACCGCGGCGCGCAGCAGGTCGGTCATCCGCGCCGCCACGAACGGCGGCACCAGCACCCGCGGCGCCTCCGCCTCGCGCTGGTACAGCAGCGTCCCCCGCGCCGTCGTCACGCGCTGAATGGCCCAGGGCCGCGCCTCCACGCCGCCCGCCGCCACGCTGGCATAGGCGCCCGTCATCTCCAGCAAGGTCACATCGCTCGTCCCCAGCGCCATCGCCGGCCGGCGATCAATGGGCGTCGAAATGCCGAACCGCCGCGCCATCTCCGCCACCGTGTCGAATCCCACCTTCGCCGCCAGCTGCACCGCCACCGTGTTCACCGACAGCGCGAACGCCTGCCGCACGGTCACCTGGCCGCGGAACCGGTTGTCGCTGTTCTTCGGGCTCCAGCCATCCATCGTCAGCGGCTCGTCGACATAGACATCGTCCGGCGTCACGCCATTCTCCAGCGCCGCCAGATAATCGAACAGCTTCCAGCTCGATCCCGGCTGCCGCCGCGCCACCACCGCCCGGTTGTAGATGCTGCTGACATAATCGCGCCCGCCCACCATCGCCGTCACCGCGCCGTCGCGCCGCATCGCCACGATCGCCGCCTGCGTGCCCGGCAGGGCCTGCGTCTTCACCGCCAGCTCCGCCGCCGCCTGGTGCGCCGTCACCAGCGTCGTCACCACCTCCAGCGGCTCCACCGCCTCATCGGTCAGCGTGTCCAGCTGCGTCAGCACCCAATCCGTGAAATAGCGCACATCGCCCTGCGCCGCCTCCACCGCGAACCGCAACCCGTCCAGGTCCGCCGCCGCGGCGGCCGCCGGCGTGATCGCGCCGCTGTCCGCCATCGTCGCGATCACGATCCGCGCCCGGCTCTTCGCCCGCAGCGGATCGCTCGACGGCGCATAGCGGCTCGGCGCCTTCACCAGCCCCGCGATCACCGCGCTCTCCTCCAGGCTCAGCGTGGTCGCGCTGTGGCCGAAGAATTTGCGGGATGCGGCATCGATGCCATAGGCACCGCCCCCGAAATACACCCGGTTCAGATACAGCTCCATGATCGCACGCTTGGTGAACTTGCGTTCGATCGCCAGCGCCAGGATGATCTCCCGCACCTTGCGGCCATAGGTCTGGCGGCTGGTCAGGAAGATGTTGCGCGCCAGCTGCTGCGTGATCGTGCTGCCGCCCTGCACCTTCTCGCCCGCCTGCCAGTTCACCCACACCGACCGCGCGATGCCGATCGGGTCGGCGCCGGGATGCCAGTCGAACCGCCGGTCCTCCACCGCCTTCATGGCATCGACCATCGTCGCCGGAATCTGCTGATAGGGCAGCCAGCGCCCGAAACTCGGCCCCACCGTCACCAATTCCGTGCCGTCCGCCGCGCGCACCACCACGGACTGCCCCTGCGGCGACTTCATCATCTCCTCATAGCTGGGAAGCGACGCCACGCTGATCCCCACCGCCACCGCCAGCGCGATGAACCCCAACGCCGCGCCGATCAGCACGAACTGCACCCCGCGCACCAGCCAGCGGCGCGCGGAAGAGGGTCCGGAGGTGCGGGGAGAACGGGCCATGAACTGGCGGCTCCTTTAGCCTGCCCTCCCCACCCCCACAAGCCGCGGACTCAGCCATTGCACCGCCGCGTCACGCCCCCTATCCGCGTGGCGCAGCGGCATAGACAGAAAGGTCCGGGATGAACGACGTGAAAAAAGTGGTCCTCGCCTTCTCCGGCGGCCTCGACACCAGCGTCATCCTGAAATGGCTGCAAACCACCTACCAATGCGAGGTCGTCACCTTCACCGCCGACCTCGGCCAGGGCGAGGAGCTCGAACCCGCCCGCTCCAAGGCCCAGCTCATGGGCGTCAGGCAGATTTTCATCGACGACCTGCGCGAGGAGTTCGTCCGCGATTTCGTCTTCCCCATGATGCGCGCCAACGCGCTGTACGAGGGCCTCTACCTGCTCGGCACCAGCATTGCCCGCCCCCTCATCGCCAAGCGCCAGATCGAAATCGCCCGCGAAGTCGGCGCCGACGCCGTCAGCCATGGCGCCACCGGCAAGGGCAATGACCAGGTGCGTTTCGAACTCGGCTATTACGCCCTCAACCCCGACATCAAGATCATCGCCCCCTGGCGCGAATGGGACCTGACCAGCCGCGAGGCCCTCATCGCCTTCGCCGAAGCGCACCAGATCCCGATCCCCCGGGACAAACGCGGCGAAAGCCCGTTCTCGACCGACGCCAACATCCTCCACACCTCGTCCGAAGGCAAGGTGCTCGAGGATCCGTGGGAAGAGGTGCCGGACTATGTCTATTCGCGCACCGTCAACCCCGAGGATGCGCCGGACACGCCCGAATATATCACCCTCGATTTCGAACGCGGCGACGCCGTCGCCCTCAACGGCGAGGGCCACTCCCCCGCCACCCTGCTCGCCAAACTGAACGATCTCGGCCGCGCCCACGGCATCGGCCGGCTCGACCTCGTCGAAAACCGCTTCGTCGGCATGAAATCCCGCGGCATGTACGAAACGCCCGGCGGCACCATCCTCCACATCGCCCACCGCGGCATCGAATCGATCACGCTCGACCGCGGCGCGGCGCACCTGAAGGACGAGCTGATGCCGCGCTACGCCGAACTCATCTACAACGGCTTCTGGTTCGCCCCCGAACGGGAAATGCTCCAGGCCGCGATCGACCACAGCCAGGCGAAAGTCACCGGCACCGTCCGCCTGAAACTCTACAAGGGGCAGGCTTCGGTCGTCGGCCGCAAGTCACCGCACAGCCTCTACAGCCCCCGCATCGTCACCTTCGAGGATGACGCCGGCGCCTATGACCAGCGCGATGCCAAGGGCTTCATCCGCCTGAACGCGCTCCGCCTGCGCCTGCTCGGCCAGCGCGACGCCTGAGCGCCGCGCCCACCAGGCCGAAACCGGCGATCAGCATCGCCCAGGTCGCCGGCTCCGGCACCGGCGCGGAGCTGAAGGTCATGGTCACGCGGCCGCCCGCGGGGTTGTAGAAATAGGCCTCGCTGAACCCCATCGCCGTGGTCGCGCCCTGAAAACGCTCGGAGCAGATCCAGCCGGGAAACTGGACGCACTTGTCGATGGTCGTCGACAGCAGCGTATCGAAGGTCAGCGCGTCGGCGCTCACGGCACCGCCCACCGCCGACCCGTCGAACGTCAGGAAGGGCGGCGCCAGTCCCCAGGTCGCCGAAAGGGAGCCCGCGTCGATCCACGTCGTGTTGCCCAGCATGTCGCCCGTCACCGGATCGCGGGCCGACCATCGCCACTCCGCCATCCAGCCGGCGGCGAAACCATAGCCCTCCGCCCCGGTGCCGGTCACCCGGGTCCGCCACCGCCCCGGCGCGAAGGTCGGCACATAGGTGAACGCCGGCGCGCACACGGTCGCACCCCCCGGCCCGTCGAAACAGTCGGCGGGATCCAGCACAAAGGAATAGTTGATCGTCTCCGCCCGGGCGACACCCGTCACCCCCAGCGCCACCGCCGACGCCAGCGCGCCCAACATGATACCACGCAACCCGCCCATTACGCCCTCCACAGCAACCCAGACATCAAGGAACATCATTAACTATTGGAACAATATCATTGTCAATACTTTCCGCGCCGTGAATCATGAAGAAATCATGAAGACACGCTGTTAACCATGTCATGCGCAACAGCTGTCGGCTTTATTTACAGCCGTGCATCGGCTCCAAACAGAAATGGCAGGGAATCAAGTGCCTTGAGACGGGTACGCGTTTGGCACGGCGCTTGCATGGATGTGCAATGACAGCAGCGGTGTCGGAGCCAGCTGCAAACAAAGGAGTGTGTCATGCGGGTTCTGGGTCTTGGTGCGTCATTGCTGCTGCTCATGGCAGCGCCCGTTTCGGCAACGGTGATCTTCGCCGACAATTTCGACGGCGAAGGCGCCCCCGGCGCCAATATCCTGAACTACAACAGCTTCGCCAACTGGACCGTGACCACGGGCAATGTCGATCTGGTCGCCCAGGTCAACCCCTATGGCATCGGCAGCTGCCCGGGCAAGTGCGTGGACCTCGCCGGCACGCCGGGGCCGGGGGCCATCACCTCCAAGCCGATCTTCTTCAGCGCCGGCAACCGCGTGGACGTGTCGTTCCAGCTGTCGGGCAACCAGCGCACCGGCTCGGTCGACGATTTCGCCTTCAACCTCACCTTCAACCAGCCCACGTCGGGCTGCTGCCTGGGCGTCGACTCCGGGCCGGCCACCTTTGATTTCCCGGCCTGGCTCAACATCCTGAACCAGGTTGGCCCCTACACCGAAAGCGTCGCCGGTGGCCGCCCGTTCGTCACCTACTCGGCCTGGTTCATCGCCAGCCAGTCCGGCAGCTTCCAGCTCAGCTTCGCCGGCACCGGGACCGGCAACGCCAACATCGGCCCCATCCTCGATAACGTGCTGGTCAGCCAGGTGCCCGAACCCGCCACCTGGGCCATGCTGATCGCCGGCTTCGGCATGGTCGGCTTCGCCCTGCGCCGCCGCAGCGCGCTGGCGGCCTGACCCCTTTCGTCACGGAAAAAGCGGCGCGGGCACCCCCCGCGCCGCTTTTTTCATGCCCGGGTTTGCCTGCAACGCCATCCGCGCGTTAAGGTCACACGATGGCCGACAACCCCGACCCCCCCGTGCTCGAAACCACCCGCTCCAGCGGCGACGTCTTCCGCAACACGCTGGTCGCGGCCGCCGCCGCCGGGGTCGCCGTCCTGATCTGGCGCCTCGTCGACCTCATCCTGCTGCTCTTCGCCTGCGCGCTGGTCGCCATGATGTTCTACCAGTTCGCCCGCTGGCTGGAGCTGCGCCTGCGCCTGCCCTTCGCGCTCGCCCTCACGCTCGCCGTGCTGGTGCCGCTCGCCAGCCTCCTCACCGTCTTCACCCTGTTCGGCGCCATGCTCGCCGACCAGTTCGGCGATCTCTTCACCCGCCTCCCCGCCGCCTTCGCCAGCGCGGAAAAATGGCTGCTGCAACAGCCCATCGGGCAAGAGGTCATCACCCGCCTCAAGGGCCTCGCGCCCGACGGCAGCAGCATCGTCAACGCCGTCAGCGGCATCCTCGCCAGCACCGGCACCGCGCTTTCCGGCCTCGCCGTCGTGCTCATCGGCGGCATCTACCTCGCCGCCCAGCCCCGGCTCTACACCCGCGGCATCCTCATCCTCGTCCCCGCCGAACACCGCCCCCGCGTCGTCCACATCGTCGGCCAGATCGTCGAATCGCTGAACAGCTTCCTGAAGGGGCAGGGCGTCGGCATGCTCTTCGTCGGCGTCACCACCTCGATCGGCCTCTCCATCGTCGGGCTGCCCTCCGCCGTCGCCATCGGCCTCGTCGGCGGCCTGTGCGAGTTCGTCCCCTATCTCGGCGTCATCGTCGTCACCATCCCGGCGGTTATCCTCGGCTTCGCCCAGGGCACCGACACCGGCATCTGGACCTGCGTCGTGCTCCTCGTCGTGCAGCAGGTGCAGGGCAACATCGTCAGCCCGATGGTGCAGAGCCGCATGGTGGACATCCCGCCGGCGCTCACCATCTTCACCCTGATCGCCGCCGGCCTGCTGCTCGGCCCGCTCGGCGTCATCCTCGCCGTGCCCCTCACCGTCATCGGCCTCGTCCTGCTGCGCGAACTGGTCACCCACCGAAAGGCCTGACCGCAGGCCGGTAACTTGGCCCTTCCCGTTGGCGTCCGCCCGCCGCTGCGATAGGGCCGGTCCATGGACCTGAACCTGAAACAGCCCGGCCGCGCCGCCATGGATTTCATGGTCTCGCTCACCGCCGCCGCCCGGCCCCTCGCGGCCGCCTGGGCCTCCGAGCTCGCCGCCGCCGGCGTCACCGCGCAAACCCTGCCCGACGATCTCGACGCCCGGCACGAGCGCATCCACCAGGCACTCGCCCACAGCCGCGCCTTCGCCGTCTCCAGCCTCGCCATGGACTTCGCCAGCGTCGAACATGGCCGCGTCGCCACCGCCGCCTTCGAAGACCTCGGCCTCGAACCAACCCTGGCCATACTGGAGGCGAAAGGCCCCGCCGCCATCGAAACCCGCGAAGGCTTCGTGCCCCCCGATTATTACCGCGATGTCTGGTTCCACCGCACCACCGGCGGTTGGGACGGTCACCCGCAACAGGGCCTGATCCACGGCGAACTCATCCACCGCCATTATGTGGCGAAGAACTTCCCCGGCGACATCTTCGCCCAGCGCCGCCGCGTCCTCGCCGAACTGCCGCGCCGCGACTACACCCGCATCTTCGAAATGGGCAGCTCGTCCGGCCACTTCACCCAGGCCCTCGCCGAAACCTTTCCCGCCGCCCACATCACCGGCTGCGACATCAGCCTGCCGATGCTTCGCCAGGCGCTGCGCACCGCCAACGCCCACGGCTGGCCCTGGCGCCTGATCCAGTGCGCCGCGGAGGACAGCGGCCTCCCCGACGCCAGCTTCGACCTCGTCACCAGCTACATCATCCTCCACGAAATGCCGCGCGCGGCCATCGCGAAACTCTTCGCGGAGGCCTTCCGCCTGCTCGAACCCGGCGGCCACATGCTGATGAGCGACGTCACCCCCTACGCCGCGCAGGACCGCATGGCCGCCTGGCGCGCCGACTGGCTCGCCCGCCACGGCGGCGAACCCTGGTGGCGCGAATCGGCCACCACCGACCTCGCCGCGCTGGCCCGTGACGCCGGCTTCATCGATGTGCAGTCGCGCGGCATCGACGGCGCGCTTTATCCCTGGATCACGATGGCCACCAAACCCGCATGACCGACCCGAAACCACCCGGCCGAAGGCCGCAAGCGCGACCGCGCGCCGGCGCCAATGCGCCGCCTTCCTCCGGCGAAGCCGGCCAGACAGAAAACGGCCGAAGGCCGCAAGCGCGACCGCGCGCCGGCGGGAGTCCGCCGCCTTCTCCGGCGCAGCCGGCTACCATAAACGCCCGCGCGCTGCTCTTGCTCGCCCGCGAACTCTGGGTGGTGAAGGACCGGCAGATCATCCTCGAGGCGGTCCTCGCGCGCCACGGCCTCGACCTTGCCGCAGAGATCGCCGCCTTCCAGCCCGAAGGCGCTATCGCGGACCGCCTCGCCGCCGAACGCGCCGCCCTCCTCGAACGCCTGATCACCACCCTGGCGGAGGGCTGAATCCGGGCCGCCCGGCGGTAACCATCCTTTGCAATTCCCCCTCTCGCCCCCGGACGTGCAATAATCTATACCGTCACCATCATGGGTCGGACCTTCATCTCTTCGCGCGCCGCGCTGGCGCTGCTTCTCGCTGTCGCCACCGCGCCGGCCACCGCCACCACCTTGCTCCAGGGCAGCGTGCTGGATACCGGCACCACCGGCCTGCTCAGCGACACCGCGCTCAGCTACAGCCTGTCGGGCGACCAGTGGATCGCCGGCCGCTTCGTCCTTGCCGCCCCGATGCGCGTCGGCGGAGTCCAGGGCCTCATCCAGAACAATGGCAGCGTCGGCGACACCCTGCACGCCGTCATCCGCCTGCCCGATGCCCAGGGACTGCCCGGCGCCATCGTGCACAGCGCCCGCTTCGCCGTCACCAACGAGTATGAGGCCGACTGGGAAGGCCCCGAGTCCATCCGCTGGACCCTCGGCGCCGGCAGCTACTGGCTCGCCTTCGAGGTCCACGGCGGCGACAGCTTCACCGGCGGCATGCCCGACACCGCGCTCACGCCGCTCGGCAACTACAGCTTCAGCTACGCCGGCAATTATTACCGCTACCCCGCCCTCAACAGCGGCATGCGCCTGCTCGCCGCCTCCGCCGTCCCAGAGCCCGCCAGCTGGGCGATGATGATCGCCGGCTTCGGCCTCGTCGGCCTGGCGCTCCGCCGGCAGCCCTCCGCGCTCGACGCCGCACGGTTCCTCCCGCCGAATCAATAAATTGTCATTGCAGCGGCGTCACAAAACGCCGCCCCCGACCCGTGCCCGCCCGATTCCGCCTGCACGTTGCACTGCATGACCGCCTGTCGCCGGCGTCATCTTGTATCAAAAACGAATTGTATTGCCCGCCCTCTTAAACTTGGGTTCCCTGCCGGGGCGCGGGGGGCATCCCCCTGCCAACAGGGAGAATGAACCATGCGTATGCGTCTTTATGGGGCGGCTCTGGCGGCTCTGGTCGCCGCCTCCACCCCGGCCCACGCCTTGAAGATCGTCCTCGTCGATACCGGCGGCGTGAAGGGCTCGCCCGCCGGCGCCGGCTTCAGCGCCGCCGCACGCTATTGGGAAAGCGTCATCACCAACGATGTCACGCTGCGCCTGAACGTCGGCTTCGAGGATCTCGGCCCCAACGTGCTCGGCGCCACCGGCAGCACGCTCACCACCCGCGGCGTCCAGTTCGTGCAGAACCGCATCGATGCGCAGCGCAGCAGCTCGGCCGTCGACAGCACCATCCACGCCGTCGGCCGCGCCCCGCTCACCCCTGGCCAGCTCGGCATCGGCGCGCTGGATGTCGTCACCCCCGGCTATGTCGACCCGGTCGACCAGCTCGGCATCGACAATGCCGGCGCCGTGCTCGACACCGACGGCTCCTTCAACAACAGCGTCATCGCGCTCAGCACCGCCAACGCCAAGGCGATCGGCTATGTCTTCGATCCGCTCCAGGCGGATGCCAACATCACCTTCAGCTCCACCTTCCCCTTCGATTTCAACCCGAAGGACGGCATCGACACCGGCGCCTATGATTTCATCGGCGTCGCCATCCACGAAATCGGCCACGCCCTCGGCTTCCTCAGCGGCGCCGACGATTATGATTTCCTCGGCTGCCCGAACGGCCCCGGCTGCGCCGCCTTCGCGGACTACCCGGTGAACGACGACTGGTGGGGCTACACGCTCGACCTCTACCGCTACGGCAGGAGCTTTGATGGCCAGGCCCGGCTGGACTGGCGCCCCGGCGTCGAATCCTATTTCTCGATCGATGGTGGCGCGTCCGACGTCGGCCGCCTCGCGGAGGGCTCCTTCCACGGCGCCGCCGGCGACCAGGCCTCGCATTGGTTCGCCCCCACCCAGTCGCCCTTCTGCAGCGGGCTTCAGGGCATCATGAACCCCTATATCTGCAGCCGCACGCCGGCCATCGTCACGTCGAAGGACCTGACCGTGATGGACGCCATCGGCTGGAACCTGACGGACGAGGCGCAGAACGCCAATTATGTCCTGCCCACCAGCGCGCTCGCCTATGTGCCGGAACCGGCCACCTGGGCGATGATGATCGTCGGCTTCGGCCTGGTCGGCAGCACGATGCGCCGCCGCCGCCCCGCCGTCAGCGCCTGACCCTTACCCGCCGCCGGGGCGCCCGCGCGCCCCGGCGGCTTTTTCATGCGCCCGCGCAAACAGTGCCGCTCAACCGCAGCGGTGCAGCTTCACCCGCCGTCCGGCCTGCATCCGGTATTCGGTCGCGGCGCCGCCCGCTTCCCGCACGGTCAGTGTCATCCAGCCATCGGCGATCCGGCCGCTGAACCGCGCATTGTCCCGCAGCTGCTGGTCCCCCGGCGCGGGCCCCGGCGCATCCCGCACATGCAGGCCGCCGGCGCTGAACCGGCCGTCGCCATCCGGGGACAGCGCGCCACGGATCACACCGCTCGCGCAATCCGCGCTCAGCACCGCGCCATCGGCCGTCACACGCAGCATCACCCCGTCGCCCCCCCAGTCACCGGGGGGCAGCGGCGCGGCGGCGACCATCATCGCCGCCACCAGGATGATCTCAGCTGACGACAACCGCCGGGCGCCGCCGCCGCACGCTCGCCCCGATCAGCCCGAAGCCCAGGATGAACATCGCCCAGGTCTGCGGCTCGGGCACACCGCCCACGCTCAGCCCGGCGATATAGGTGCCCCAGCGCGAGCCACCGGTGCCGTTCGGATGGCCGAACTGCGGCAGGTTATACTCCCGCGCAAAGCCGCCCTGCACCCAGAAACCATGTGGATCCAGCGGATCAAGGCTGACCGACGAATAATCTTGCCAGCGCTGCCGCCCCGCCGCGGGCTGCCCGAAGATGCTGCCATTGTGATAATCATCCGTCAGGCTCACCTTCAGCACATGCTCGCTGCCCTTCTGCACCAGCGTGCCGTCGGCCTGCGTGTGGAACACCCGCGCCAGCAGCGTGATGCGCCCGTCGGTCGGGTTCAGGCCAGAGCGGTTGTAGCCGATCACCACCTGCCCCAGCCTGTTCACCGCCAGCGAGCCCTGGTAATAGTCATAGCCCGCCTCGCCGATCTCGCCCTCGTCCAGCACCGCGTTGGTCGCCTGGTCGATGACATAGTAACGCACCCGCGTCTCATCCTGGCCCACCGGCGTGATGGTGTGCACACCATAGAGTTTGCCGTCATATTCATACACCGAACTGCCGATGCGGTCGTCCAGCGTGTCGATGATCCGCTGGTTCGCCGCGATCGCCGCCGGTTGCCGCCCCGGGCTGTTGAAGGTGTAGGTGGAGCCGACATCCACGCCCGCCGTGCGCACATCCGCGCCGGTGCCGGCGTTCAGCACATCATAGCGGCTGACCGCAAAGTCGTTGATCGACACCGCCATGATGTTGCCGGTCGAGCTGTTCTCCCGGCTGTTCACCCCCTGGATGGCGAACCCCCGCGTGAAATCATTGGTCGGGCTGCCCGACACGAACGGCGTCACGAAGGCCTGGCGGTTCGCCGCCGTCGGCGCGGCGCCGAACAGGTCGCCCAGCGGAATGACGTTCAGCGTCGTGCCGCGGAAACTGCGCGTGCCCCCCGGCGTCGCCGCGCCGAAATCATTGGTGCCGATGTACACCGCGTTGCGATCGATCGCGAGCGTCGGATAATCCGCGATCGGCGCGAAGAAGCCGCCGTTGAACCCCTCGAACTGCGTCACCTTGTACGGCCCCAGCGCGTTGCTGGTCTGCGACACCGCGATCTGGATGTCCTTCGCATTGGCGCCAAAGCCGATGACGATCCAGCGGTTCGCCATCTCATTGTACATCACCCGCTGGTCGCCGCTGGACCCGGCCTGCCCCAGCCCCTGCCAGAAGGCATTGTCCGACACCAGGCTGGTGCGAACGCCCGTCGCCTTGTCATAAACGGCGATGCCGCCGTTCGTCGTCTGCATGATCTGCGTCCGGCCGGCGGCCGCGATCCCGTCCGAGGGGATGAAGTTCCGCCCCAGCGCGGCGCCATCATATTGGCTGATGCCCTCGAAGCCCAGGAACACCGGGTTCGGCCCGGCCATCGGCGTGGCGCGACCATTGTTGTCGAACGAAATGTCGCCCGGAATCGGCGTCAGCCCCGGCTTCTTGAACTCATAGCCCGGCTTGATCTCGTTGCCCCCCGGCACCCAGGCCTGGGCCGCGCCCGAAATCGCCAGCATCGAACCCGCGAGAATAAGTTTCCGCACGATCATGATACGCTCCCCCTTCACACGCCGCTCCCACGCAAGCGACTCATGCAGCGAAGGCTTTCACGCCTGCCGGCCGTGCGCAAGCGAAATATGAATTGGGTTTAATGATCGGCGAAGCGGCCCATGCCCCCATGATCGGCATGCCTGGCGCCCGCCCGGCAGGCCGCCGAAAACCATTCCCCGGCCGGTCTCAGCTCCCCGCGCCGCGCCCGCCCACGATCAGCAGCAGGATCACGAACACGATGGCCAGCAGCTGGAACACCACCCGCAGCGTCATGAACTTGTTGGATCGTTCGCCGCTCAGATCCTTGCCTTGCGCCATGTTGATCACGCCCTTCACCAGCACGAACGCGGTCGCGATCGCGGCCAGGATGATGAAGGCAATCAGCACCGTATTGATGGACATGCGCGCTCCTTACGCGCCAAAACCGCGCGCCGCATCCCCGAAATAGGCACGGACGCCCGCGCCGGAACCCCGGCGCGGTGTCGCACCGGCATGCATCGCGAAAAAAGCGGGAACCGGTTTTTCGCGATGCACGACCATGAGTCAGGCGACGGCGGCCCGCCGGCGACGCCGCAAGACTATCGTTGCACCGCGCGGACCCTTCGGCGTGCGGCGGCCCCCACCAGCCCGAACCCGGCGATCATCATCGCCCAGCTCGCGGGTTCGGGCACCAGTGAGATCGGGGTCACCTGTACCTGCGGGTTCAACATGCTGAACGTCACCCCCGGCAGCGTCGTCACCTGCGCCCCGCTGGTCGGCACGCCCCGGCGGAAATTGAACGCGAAGAAGGTGCCCACCCCCTGCTGCGGCGCAAACACCGCGCCCAGGTCGGGAAAGGCGCTGCCATTGATCAGCGTCGGCGCTGGTGCCACCACCGACCGCCCGAAATTGAAGCTCGACAGGAAAACATCCGCCGGCAGCGGCGCCGTCGTCGCCAGGTGCGGCAGGAACCCCGGCCCAAAGCTGAAGCCATAGGACAGGCTGAACTGGTCGAAGCGCAGGGTCGGCGGCAGCGACGGCGGCGCGCCATTGTCATAGACGAAGGCGCTGTGCATCGCATTGCCGGTCGCGGTCACGCCATAGCCGCCTACGCTGATGCCGAACCCCACCACCGCGAACGGATACATGGTGGCCGTGCCCTGCCCGCCTATCGGCGGCAGGGTCACCGGCGCCACCGCGCCGTTGATGATGAAACCCGCCTGCGCATATTGCCCGCCAAAGGGCACGCCCGTCACCGGGCCTGCGCCATTGTTCAGGAATCCCTGCACCGTCACCAGCCAGGCCGCGGCATCCGCCTGTGCCGCCCCTGTCAGCAGCACCGCCGCCAGCATCACCTTCCGCATCTGCAACCCTCCTTGTTTGTTAACTTGTTTATTACAGCCATTTAAGGCCCTGATTTTTACAGGGTCAAGGCACGATCCGCGCCAAATGGCACTTCCGCCAGCAGCCGCGCCGCCAGCCGGCCACCGTCCACCCCGCCCTCCCGCAGCGCCCGCAGCGTCGCCGCCCCATCACGCTTCGCCAGCCGCCGGCCATCGCCCGCCAGCAGCAGCGGATGGTGATGGTATCGCGGCACCGGCAATTCCAGCAGCGCCTGCAACAGCCGCTGGGCATGCGTCGCCGCGAACAGGTCGCGCCCGCGCACCACCTCGCTCACCCCGGCCGCCGCATCGTCGACCACGCAGGCCAGCAGATAGCCCACCCCGATGTCCTTGCGCGCCAGCACCACATCGCCGCCGGCGTCCGGCACGGCCCGCACCCGCCCCGCCGCCATATCCTCCCACCACAACGCCCCCACCAGGCGGAGGGCGGCTGCCACGTCCAGCCGCACCGCCCCCTCCCCCCAGCCCTTCCCCCGGCAAGTCCCCGGATAGACGCCCGCCTCGCCCGCATGCGGCGCGCCCCCCGCCGCCGCGATATCGGCGCGGCTGCACACACAGCGATAGGTCACCCCCAGCGCCACCAGCCGCGCCAGCGCCGCCGCATGCGCCGACGCCAGCGCCGACTGCATCACCAGCGCATCCCACTCCATCCCCAGCCAGCGCAGGTCCTCCAGGATGCCGTCCACGAATGCCGGCCGGCACCGCGTCGTGTCGATATCCTCGATGCGCAGCACGAACCGGCCTGCCCCGTCCCGCGCACGCCGCCAGGCCAGCAGCGCCGACCAGGCGTGGCCCAGATGCAACAGCCCGGTGGGGGAGGGCGCAAAGCGCGTCACAATCGCCATGCCCGCCAAATTGCCCCTTGCCCGAAACGATATCTAGTGGTTTCATCAAAGCGTCATCCCATATCGGGTATGACACCCCCGCGCCGAGCACCCCATGGGGCATCCGGCGCGAGAAATTGGCGGCCGCGTCTCCGGGCGCAGTCACCCGATGTGCGATAGGGCGGCGACCGGACATGCGACTGCAACGAGCAGGAGCGTGATGCATGTATCAGCCCGACCTTCTGGAACAGCGATGGGCCAGTCCGCAATCCTGCCCCGCCCTCGTCCTCAACGCCGATTTCACCCCGCTCAGCTATTATCCGCTCTCGCTCTGGAGCTGGCAGGACGCGATCAAGGCCAGCTTCCTCGAACGCGTCGATGTCGTCGCCACCTATGACCGCGAGATCCGCAGCCCCAGCCTGCGCCTGAAACTGCCCAGCGTCGTCGCGCTGCGGCAATATGTGAAGCCCGCGTCCCACCCCGCCTTCACCCGCTTCAACCTGTTCCTGCGCGACCGTTTCCAGTGCCAATATTGCGGCGCCGGCAACGACCTCACCTTCGACCATGTCGTCCCCCGCGCCTATGGCGGCCGCACCACCTGGTCCAACGTCACCACCGCCTGCGCGCCCTGCAACCTCAGGAAGGGCGGCCGCACCCCGGCGGAGGCGCACATGCAGCTCCGCTCGAAACCGCACCAGCCCAGCACCCACGCCCTCCAGGACCATGGCCGCGCCTTCCCGCCGCACTATTGCCACGAGACCTGGCGTGACTATCTCTACTGGGATGTCGAGCTGGAAAGCTGACCGTCCGGCGAAAAGCCTTGACAGGGCAATGGCGAAGTGATAACCATATCGGTTATTCCGCCAGTGTCGATTGCGACTGGTGAAATGTTAAGTGCTTGAATGCGAAAAAGAACAAAAAGCATAAAACAGTCAAGATTTCAATCTTGAAACATTCCCCTCACGCACTGGAATCCCACGATAAATTGCGTTAACCTGACCGTGCCAAGGTTCCGGCGAACGGGGGTATGCCATGCGCGTCCTGCTTCTTGCCCTGCCGCTGCTGCTCGCCGGCTGCGCCCGCGATGTCGTCCTCAAACCCGCCGTCATCACCTTCAACACCCAGGCCCGCACCGCAGTTGCCGCCGCCGAACGGCAATATGATGAAACCATCATCCGCCTCAACCAGCAGACCGCCGACTTCCTCGCCCGCAACCCCGATTGCGGCCTCGCGCTGGACATCGTGCCCCGCCGCCTCAACACGCCCGGCGCCACCCCCGCCGGCGCCGGCTACTGCCTCTCCGAGGCGGAGAAAGCCGCCCTCACCGGCCCCGTCAAAACCGAACGCCTGCCCCTCGCCAGCCGCGAAACCTTCGCCGCCCAGTTCCGCGCCCTCGGCCTCCTCGTCGACTATGTCAGCTTCCTCGCCAAACATGCCGACGACCCCAGCCTCACCGCCGCCGCCGACATCCAGTCGACCGCCAACGCCGTCAAGGGCCTGGGCCAGGGCCTCTCCAGCCTGAAAACCGCGCTCGGGGGCGAACCGATCGCCGAGTTCGCCAACGGCGGCCCGGTCGAAAAATTCGCCACCGCGCTCGCCTCCATCGCCGGCCAGTTCGAGCTGATCGCCAAACAGGCAAATGACGTCTCTGCCCTCGAACGCGCCATCAAATCCGCCCAGGTCCCGATCGGCGGCGCCATCGACACCCTGGCCGACAGCGCCGACGCCTGGGCCTGCGCCGCCCTCGAACGGCGCCAGATCGACGCCAACAGCTACGCCCTCAACTGGTCGCCGAAACTCGCCTCGCTCGACCCGGCCGCCCGCAAGGAGGTAGCGCAGGGCTGGGTGAACCGCGCCCAGTTCCGCCTCCCGGCCTTTTGCCCCGGCAGCGACAGCCCGGCCGCCATCCGCGGCGAGGTCGCCACCATGCTGCTCGGCGTCAAGCAGGCCCAGAACGAGCTGCTCGAACTCGCGAACCACAATTACACCCCCGCCCAGCGCAAGGCGATCATCGAGGCCACCCTCTCCCGCCTCGGCACGCTGCTCTCCCGCATCGCCACCCTCGTCCCCGTGCTGCCCTAAGGAATCCCCCGCCATGGCCGACTTCGACACGCTGAACACCGCCCGCGGCGCCCTTTTCCAGGCGGTCAACCGCGCCGTCAACAACGCCGCCTTCGCGCTCCCGGAACGCATCGCGCTCAACGAACTGCTCGCCGACCCGCTCGCCGCCGACCATCTCCTGCTCGCCCGCGCCATTGTCGAGGCGAAGCCACCCGAAGCCCTCGCCGCCGTCGAGGAAAAACTGGTCGAAGCCACCCGCCGCATGAGGCGCGTGCTGGCCGGCGAAAATGCCCGAGACCAGCGCCGCGACGCCATCGACCAGGTGGACGCCGCCAGCGATGCCCTCACCGCCCTGCTGGATTAGGCAAAGGCGCCTGACGCCACCAGCAGGTCATGCGCCTCCACCGCCGCGCGCAGCTTGTCCTCCTGCCCCCGGTCGCCGCCATTGCTGTCCGGATGGAAGCGCCGCACCCGCTCCCGATAGCGCGCCTTGATCTCCGCCAGCGTCGCGCCGTCGCCCAGCCCCAGCGTCCCCAGCGCCCGCCGCTCCGCCGCGCTCAGCACCCGGCCCGCCGGCGTGGCACGCCGCCCCTCCCCCCGCCGCCAGTTCAGGATGCCCAGCGCATCCGAAATCCGGTCCGGCCCGGTGGCGTTGGTGGCAAAGGCCCGCGCCGCCCCTTCCCAGTGCGGATAGGGCGACTGCGCGACATGGATCTCCTCCGGCGTCATGCCATCGAAATAATTCCAGGCCGCGTTGAATTCGCGCACATGCGCCAGGCACAGATATTGCCACTCCGGCGGCATCCCCGCCGGCAGCAGCGCGCTCCCCGGCCGCCGCACCGGCGCGCGATACTCGCCCGGTTCCCCGCACCCCGGATGCGCGCACCGCCGCTCGCCCTCGAACGCGCCCCGATATCGTCCCCGCGGCGTGCTCACACCCTGTCGTTCCCGTTCATCCCCGCTATATAGCCGCCATGACCCCAGACCAGAAGATGCCCGCCGGCCCCGTCGCCCGCGAAATCCACGCCCGCCTCATGGCCGCGCTCGACCCGCTGGCGCTCGACGTCATCGACGACAGCGCCCACCATGCCGGCCACGCCGGGCACGACCCGCGCGGCGAAAGCCACTTCACCGTCCGCATCACCAGCGCCGCCTTCATCGGCCAATCCCGCCTCGCCCGCCAGCGCGCCGTCAACACGGCGCTTGCCACGCTGCTGAAAGAGCGCGTCCACGCGCTGGCCATCATCGCCCGATCGCCCGAGGAAACCCGCTCATCCTGAGCCTGTCGAAGGATGATCTCGCCAGAACGCCAACTTCACACCGGCTGCTGCCCGTTCAGGCTCAGCGCCAGCCCCGCCAGGTGCAGGGACCCGGCGATCAGCACCGGCCCCGCCGTAACCGATAGTGCCGTCGCCACCGCCTCCCCCAGCCCCGCCGCGGTCCGCGCCGGCAGCATCGACACCCGCGCCCAGCCCGCCAGCACCTCGGGATCATGGCTGTCATGCCCCGGGATCGGCACCGCGATCACCTCGCCCACCCGCCCGGCGAAGGCGCGGATGAAGCCGTCGGCATCCTTGTTCGCCAGCATCCCCAGGATCAGCACCGGCTTCACCGCGCCGAAATGTGCCGCGATCGCCTTCCCCGCCGCCGGGTTGTGCCCGCCGTCCAGCCACACCTCCGCGCCCGCCGGCACCAGCGGACCGGGGGCCAGCCGCTGCACCCGCGCCGGCCACTCCGCCCAGGTCAGCGCCGCCCGCTGCGCGCTTTCCGGCACCGGCAGCGCGCTCTGCGCCCGCAGCATCGCCAGCGCCAGCGCGGCATTGTCCACCTGGTGCGCGCCGGCCAGTCGCGGCAGCGGCGCCGTCAGCGTGCCCTGGCCATCCTTCAGATGAAACTGCCCCTGATAGACGGCGGCATCCCACGCCACGCCACGCGCCATGACGGGCGAGCCGGCCAGCATCGCCACCTCGGTCACCTTCGCCGCCACGGCCGCCGCATATTTCTGCGTCACCAGCGGCACGCCCTTCTTGGCGATCCCGGCCTTCTCCGCGGCGATGTGCCGGATCGTCGGCCCCAGGATGGCAACATGGTCCATCGCCAGCTGCGCGATCCCCGTCACCGCCGGCGCCGGGATCACATTGGTCGCGTCCAGCCGCCCCCCCAGCCCCACCTCCAGCACCACCGCATCCGCCGGCGTCGCCGCGAACAACAGGAAGGCCGCCACCGTGAACGCCTCGAAGAAGCTCAGCGGCTGGTCGGCGTTGAAGCGCAGCACATCGGTCAGCGCGTCGCGCAGATCCTGGTCGCCCGCCAGCACGCCCGCCAGCCGCACCCGCTCGTTCACCCGGCACAGGTGCGGGCTGGTATAGACATGCACCTTGTGCCCCGCCGCCTCCAGCCCCGCCCGCAGGAAGGCGCAGCTGCTGCCCTTGCCGTTGGTGCCAGCGACATGGAACACCGGCGGCATCTTCAGCTGCGGCGAGCCGATCCGCCCCAGCAACCGCTCGATCCGGCTGAGCGTCAGGTCCACCCCCTGCACATGCAACGACCCCGCCGCCCGCAGCAGCCGGTCCAGCACCGGGTCGTCAGATCGTGCAAAATCCATCACGCCCCCCGGCTGGTTCACGCAGCCACGGGCTGTTTCATCAGCATCCCCAGCGTCCGCCCCAGCACCGCGGCCAGTTCGGCGCGCGGCACCACCATGTCCAGCATGCCATGCGCCAGCAGATATTCCGCCCGCTGGAACCCCTCGGGCAGCTTCTCACGAATGGTCGATTCGATCACCCGCGCCCCGGCAAAGCCGATCAGCGCGCCGGGTTCCGCGATCTGCACATCCCCCAGCATGGCATAGCTCGCCGTCACGCCCCCCGTTGTCGGATCGGTCAGCACCACCACATAGGGCAGCTTCGCTTCCCGCAGCATCGAAATCGCCACCGTCGCCCGCGGCATCTGCATCAGGCTCAGGATGCCCTCCTGCATCCGCGCGCCGCCGGCGGCGGTGAACATCACGAACGGCATCTTCCCCGCCAGCGCCGCCTTCGCCCCCGCCACGAAGGCATCGCCCACGCCGATCCCCATCGATCCGCCCATGAAGGCGAAATCCTGAACCCCCACCACCGCCTTCACGCCGCCGACACGGCCGGTCGCCAGCGCCAGCGCGTCACCCTCCTGCGTCGCCGCCCGCGCCGCCTTCAGCCGCTCCGGATAGCGTTTCTGGTCACGGAACTTCAGCGGATCGTCCGCCGTGCTCGCCGCAACGGTAATGCGCTCGAACACGCCATCATCGAACGTCAGAGCAAACCTGATCGCCGCCCCCACCCGCTCATGATGGTTGCAGGCGGTGCAGACATACAGGTTCGCCGCGAAATCGCGGCTATAGAGCATCGTCCCGCAATTCTTGCACTTGGTCCACAGATTGTCCGGCGTGTCCCGCCGCTCCAGCATCGCGGTGATCCGCGCGCGCCCCCGGTTCAACCAGCTCATGCCGCTTCCTCCTGCCGCGCCCCGTGGACGGCGTCCGCCAGGCTGCGCACGAACGCCGTCACCTGCTCGGGAATGTCGTTGGCGCGGGCCGCGGCGCCCGCACCGATCAGGTTGACGATGGCCGAGCCCACCACCACGCCATCGGCATGCCGCGCCATCGCCGCCGCGTCCGCCGGCGTGCGGATGCCGAACCCCACCGCGATCGGCAGGTCGGTCGCCGTCCGGATGCGCGCCATCGCATCAGCGATATCGCCCACGTCCGCGCTGTTCGCACCGGTCACGCCGGCCACCGCCACATAATAAAGAAAGCCCGACGCGCCCGCCACCACCGCCGGCAGCCGCGCGGCGTCGGTCGTCGGCGTCGCCAGCCGCACCATGTGCAGGCCGTGCGCACGAAGGTCGGGCAGCAGCTCGCCATCCTCCTCCGGCGGCAGGTCCACCACGATCACCCCGTCCAGCCCCGCCGCCGCCGCATCGCGGGCGAAGGCTGCGCCGCCATAGGCCAGGATCGGATTGGCATAACCCATCAGCACCAGCGGCGTCGCATCGTCGATGCTGCGAAACTCCCGCACCATCGCCAGCAGCCGCCTGAGCGTCATCCCCGCCCCCAGCGCCCGCAGATTGCCCGCCTGGATCGCCGGTCCATCGGCCATGGGATCGGTGAACGGCATCCCCACCTCGATCACATCCGCCCCGCCCGCCACCAGCGCGTGCAGGATGCGCGGGCTCAGGTCCGGCGTCGGATCCCCCGCCGTCACGAACGTCACCAGCGCCGCCCGCCCGCCCGCCCGCGTCGCCGCGAACCGCGCCGAAAGCCGGTCGCTCACAGTTCCACCCCCAGCGCGTCCGCCACGGTGAAGATATCCTTGTCCCCCCGCCCGCACAGGTTCATCAAGATGGTCTGATCGCGCCGCATCCCCGGCGCCAGCCGCGCCACACAGGCCAGCGCATGCGCCGGCTCCAGCGCCGGAATGATGCCTTCCTCCCGACACAGCAGCTTGAACGCCGCCAGCGCCTCGTCATCGGTCACGCTCTCATACCGCACCCGGCCGATCGAATGCAGCCAGCTGTGCTCCGGGCCGATGCCCGGATAATCCAGCCCCGCGCTGATCGAATGCGCATCGCTGATCTGGCCGTCCTCGTCCTGCAACAGATAGGTCTTGTTGCCGTGCAGCACACCCGGCCGCCCACCGGTCAGGCTCGCCGCATGGGCGCCGCTGTCCACGCCATGGCCTGCCGCCTCCACCCCCACCAGCTCGACGGGATCGTCCAGGAAAGGATGGAACAGCCCGATGGCATTGCTGCCACCCCCCACCGCCGCCACCGCCATGTCGGGCAGCGCGCCGGTCATCTCCAGCATCTGTGCCCGCGCTTCCGTCCCGATCACGCTCTGGAAATCGCGCACCAGTTCCGGATAGGGGTGCGGCCCCGCCGCGGTGCCGATGATGTAGAAAGTGTCGTGCACGTTCGTCACCCAGTCGCGCAGCGCCTCGTTCATCGCATCCTTCAGCGTCTGCGAACCACTCACCACCGGGCGGACTTCGGCCCCCAGCAGCTTCATGCGGAACACGTTGGGGGACTGCCGCTCGACATCGCGCGCCCCCATGAAGATGGTGCAGGGCAGGCCGAACCGTGCCGCCACCGTCGCCGTCGCCACGCCATGCTGCCCGGCGCCGGTCTCGGCGATGATCCGCGTCTTCCCCATCCGCTTCGCCAGCAGGATCTGCCCGATGCAATTGTTGATCTTGTGCGCGCCCGTGTGGTTCAGCTCATCGCGCTTCAGCCAGACCTGCGCGCCCCCCAGCGTGCGCGACAATTTCTCCGCCCAATAGAGCGGGCTGGGCCGGCCGATATAATGCGTGTTCAACCATGCCAGCTCGGCCCGGAACGCCGGATCGGCCTGCGCCGCCCGATATTCCCGCTCCAGCTCCAGGATCAGCGGCATCAGCGTTTCCGCCACATAGCGCCCGCCGAACGCCCCGAAATGCCCGTGGCGGTCCGGCCCGGCCCGCAACGAGCCGGTCCAGCCAACAACCGCGTCCAACGTCCCGCTACCCATGCGCCGCCTTCACAAAGTCCCTGATTTTCGCCGCCGATTTCACGCCCGGTGCATCCTCCACGCCGCTCGACACGTCAACCGCCCGCGCGCCCGTCAGCCGTACCGCGTCCGCCACCGTCGCCGCGTCCAACCCGCCGGACAGCACCCAGCGCGACGGCAAGGCCACTTCAGCCAATGCGCGCCAGTCGAACCTGAGCCCGTTTCCGCCCGGCATCGGCGCCTCCTCCGGCGCCTTCGCATCGAACAACAGCGCATCGGCACCGGCAAAGTCCCGCACCAGCGCCCGCACATCCGCCGCCGTCCGCACCCCCGCCGCTTTCCACACCGGCTTGCCGAACCGCGCCCGCACGTCCGCCACCCGCGCCGGTATCTCCCGCCCGTGCAGCTGCAACACATCGACCGCCGGCGCCACCGCCGCCAGCAGCGCATCATCCGCATCCACCACCACCGCCACCCGCGTGCAGGCACGCGGCGCCGTCGCCGCCAGCCCCGCCAGCGCGTCGGGCCCCAGATGCCGCGGGGAGGGCGCAAAGCAGACGAACCCCACATGGCTCGCCCCCGCCCCCACCGCCACGTCCAGCATCGCCGCATCCCGCAGCCCGCAGATTTTCACGTCCACCCTCACAGCCCCAACCCCAGCGATTCCGCAATCGCCGCCGCCGCCGCCGCCGGATCGACCGCGCCCGTAATCGGCCGCCCGATCACCAGCACGCTCGCCCCGGCCTCCAACGCCGCGCGCGGGGTCATCACACGCTTCTGATCCCCCACATCGGCCCCGGCCGGGCGAACCCCCGGCACCACGAAAGCGCCGTCCGCCCAGCCCGCCTTCAACCCCGCCACCTCGTGCGGCGAGCAGACCACCCCGTCCAACCCCTCCGCGCGCGCCAGCGCCGCCAGCCGCGTCACCTGCGCGGCGGCGCCATCGCCCACCCCCATCGCCCCCAGATCATCATCGTCCAGGCTGGTCAGCACCGTCACCGCGATCAGCTTCGTGGTCGCCGGGCACGCCGCCCGCGCCGCCGCCAGCATCGCCGCGCCGCCGCCGGCATGGACATTCACGAGTCCCAGCTCCAGCGGCGCCAGCGCCCGCAACGCACCCGCCACCGTGTTCGGAATGTCGTGCAGTTTCACGTCCAGAAAGATCGGCAGCCCCAGCGCCGCGATCCGCCGCACCCCCGCGGCGCCATGCGCCATGAAAAACTCCAGCCCCAGCTTCAGCCCGCCGACATGGCCGCGCACCATCCGCCCCAGCGCTTCCGCCCGATCGACATCGGGCGTGTCCAGCGCCACATGGATCGGGTTCACCCTGCGCCGCCCGTCATGCGCCGGCGGGTGGCGTCGGCAGGTGCAGCGCCTGTGGCAGCTCCGCCTTCGGCGCCGTCACCGGCGCACCCGCCGCCACCGGCGGCCGCAGCAGCTCCACCTTCGCCTGCGACAGCGACGCCTCGCTCTTGTCCAGCGCCGCCTGCAACTTCGTCACCCGGCGGTTCAGCAGCAGCCGCTGCGCCGACGCCGACAGCCACACCGGCAGCAACCCCGCCAGAAAGCTCACCAGGATCACCAGCGGCAGCCACACGTCATAGCTCGCCACGCCGAAATTCAGCGCCACATGCACGTCGTTCGCCACCGCGAACAGCGTCAGCAGCACCACCACCGTCACGATGAGGATCGTCCGAACCAGGTTCATAATTCGCCCTCCACCGGTTCCAGCGCCATCGCCCGCAGCCCCGCCAGCAGGTCGGCGCTCGCCGCCGCCAGCGCGTCGCCGCTGACGCCACGCAACACGAAATTCGCCCCCACGCGCCGCTCGCGCCAGAAGGGATAGCTGCCGATCTGCACGCCCTCATGCGCCTTCTCGGTCCGCGCCAGCAGCTCGGCCACCTGGCTCTCCGGCACCCAGGCCCCGACCGTGCGCGACAGCAGCGGCCGCCCGCCCTCCAGCTTGCCCACCAGCCCCGCCAGCATGCCCTGCGTGATCTTCGGCACGCCCGCCATGATGAACAGATTGCCCACCCGGATGCCCGGCGCGCTCGTCTCCGGATTGACCAGCAGCGTCGCCCCTTGCGGCACCCGCGCCATCCGCAGGCGCGCGTCGGTCAGCCGGTCGCCATAATGCGCCCGCAAAATCGCCTCCGCCTCCGGGTGCAGCACCACCGGCACCCCCAGCGCCGCCGCCACGGCATCCACCGTGATGTCGTCATGCGTCGGCCCGATGCCGCCCGTGGTGAACACATAATCGTGGCACGCCAGCATCGCCGTCACCGCGTCGCCGATCGCCGCCATGTCGTCCGCCACCACCCGCGCCTCGCGCAGCCGGATGCCCTGCATGTTCAGCCATTTCGCCAGATAGGCCAGGTTCGCGTCCTGCGTCCGCCCGGACAGGATCTCGTCGCCGATCACGATCAGCGCAGCGGTCCAGACGCGTTCGGGGTCAGCCATCCGCTTGCCCTAGTCGGCGCAAGCGCCTAAATCCACCATCTTATGTCCGACGCCGACCTCGACGACCGCGCCATCACCCTCCACGACGCCGCCGGCTTCGAAGGGATGCGCGCCGCCGGCCGCCTCGCCGCCAGCGTGCTCGACATGCTCGTGCCCCATGTCCGCCCCGGCGTGCCCACCGCCACGCTCGACCGTCTCGCCTATGATTATGTCCTGGCGAACGGCGGCATCCCGGCCACCCTCTTCTACCGCGGCTACAGCCACAGCCTGTGCACCAGCATCAACCATGTCGTCTGCCACGGCATCCCGGGCGCGAAACCGCTGCAAAGCGGCGACATCGTCAACATCGACGTCACCGTCATCCTGAACGGCTGGCACGGCGACACCAGCCGCATGTATCTCGTCGGCGACGTGCCGCTGAAGGCCCGGCGCCTCGTCGACCTCACCTATGAATGCATGATGCGCGGGATCGAGGCGGCGAAACCCGGCGCCACCCTGGGTGACGTCGGCTTCGCCATCCAGTCGCTCGCGGAGAAAAACCGCTGCTCCGTGGTGCGCGACTTCTGCGGGCATGGCCTCGGCCGCCGCTTCCACATGCCCCCCAACGTCGTCCACGCCGGCAACCGCGGGAAGGGCGTCCGCCTCGAACCCGGCATGTTCTTCACCATCGAACCGATGATCAACCTCGGCCGCCCCGAATCGAAAATCCTCGACGACGGCTGGACGGCCGTCACCCGCGACCGCAGCCTGTCCGCCCAGTTCGAACATTCCGTCGGCATCACCGACGACGGCTGCGAAATCTTCACCCTCTCGCCGGCCGGCCTCAACCACCCGCCCTATGGCTGAGGGCGATGCGCCTGTCCGGTGCCGGTCCGTATCCCCACCCGGCCAGCCAACGGGCGTGATCTGAATGGGTGGCCGGGTGGGGGTGCGGGCCGGCACCGACTCCGACGAAGTCGGCCAAAAAAACGGCCATCGCGAACGGATGCGGCAACGCCTGCTCTCCTCGGATGGCGACGCCTTCCTCGATTACGAACTCCTCGAATATGTCCTCGGCCTCGCCATCCCGCGCCGCGACACGAAACCGCTCGCCAAACAGCTGCTCGCCGAGTTCGGCGATCTGCCCACCCTTCTCGCCGCCGCCCCCGCCGAGCTCGCCCGCGTCGATGGCCTGGGCGAAGGCGCCGCCGCCGCCCTGAAATTCGTCCACGCCTGCGCGCTGCGCAGCGCGCAGCGCAGCGTCCTCGCCCGCCCCGTCCTCGCCAATGCCGAGGCGCTGCTCGCCTATCTCCACACCCGGCTGGCGCACAGCCTCACCGAGGAGTTCCGCGTCCTCTTCCTCAACAACCGCAACATCCTGATCCGGGACGAGGCGATGGGCGACGGCACCGTCAACCAGGCGCCGGTCTATCCGCGCGAGATTATCAAGCGCGCCCTCGAACTCGGCGCCACCGCGGTCATCCTGGTCCACAACCACCCCAGCGGCGACCCCGGGCCGAGCCGCGAGGACATCAGCATGACCCGCACCATCGCCGAGGCCGGCAAACCGCTCCACATCGCCGTCCACGACCACCTCATCATCGCCCGCACCGGCCACAGCAGCCTGCGCGGCATGGGACTCATCTGACCCTCAAAACCCATAAACCAGCGTCAGCCGCGTAATGGTGTCGGTTGCGCGCCGCCCCGGCAGCGGTTCGCTCTCGTTGATCAGGCTGAAGCTCGCCCGCGCCGACAGGCTGTCCGTCAGCTTCGCCGTCAGCGCCGTTTCCGAGGTGAAGGTGTTGGTCGTCGTCTCGAACAGCGCCGTCGCCGCCTCGGTGAACAGCAGCCCGTCCGCAATCGCCCAGCGCAACCGCGCCGCCGCCCGCCCCGCCGTGCGCCGCTCGTTGAACCCCGTCACCAGCCGCGTCTGCCGCAGCGCCGGCCCGCCCTCCACGTCCAGGTCGAGCGTCGCCGTATCGATCAGCCGATAGCCGACCCCCAGCGACTCGGTGAAACGATGGTCGAACCCGGCAAAACGGTTGCGCTCGAACTGCAGCGTCAGCAGCGCATAGAGCCGCGGGCTGATGTTGTAATTGCCCTCATAGCCCACGCCGAACCGTTCCGCGCTGGTCACGCCATTGTTGCGCTGCGTGTCGAAACTCGCGCGCAGCGAATGGCGCCAATGCTCGCTCTCCTTGTTCAGCGTCAGCGCCGCGGCCAGGCTGCGCGTGCTGCTGTTGCCGCTGCTGGTGGAAAAGCCCAGCTCGCCGCTGCCGGACCAGCCCTCGAACATCCCCTGTTGGCGCAACGCCGCCAGCCGCGCCGCCTTCGCGCCCTCGGTGATCGCCGCCACCCGCGCATCCACCGCCGCGGCAGACGCCGGATAGGCCTTCTTCGCCACCTCGGCGACCGTCCTCAACGCCGCCGCATCGCCCGCCGCCGCCTCGATCATCGCCGCGACTGCCGGCGGCATCGGTTCCGCCACCGCCGGTGGCATGGGTTCCGCCGCCCGCACCGGCATCGCCGCCAGCGCCGCCAGCACCATCATCGTCCGCATCCCGCTCACCCCACCATCCGGCCACCCTCGGGCCACCAGGCCTTGCGCAGCTCCTTCTTCAAAATCTTGCCGCTCGGGTTGCGCGGCAGCTCGGCCACAAAATCCACGCTCTTCGGCACCTTGTACGCCGCGATCCGCGTCCGCGCGTGCGCGATCAGCTCCTCCGCCGTCGCCTCGCCCCGCAATACCACGATCGCCTTCACCGCCTCCCCCCATTTCGCGTCCGGCACGCCGATGACCGCGCAGTCCGCCACCGCCGGATGCCCGTGCAGCGCATTCTCCACCTCCGCCGGATAGATGTTCTCCGCCCCCGACACGATCATGTCCTTCACCCGGTCGTGGATGTACAGATAGCCATCCTCGTCCATCCAGCCGGCATCGCCGGACAGGTACCAGCCGTCACGAATGGCCTTCGCCGTCGCCGCCGGGTTGTTGTGGTAGCCCAGCATGGTGCTTACCGAGCGGATGGCGATCTCCCCCACGGCGCGCGGCGGCAGCGGGTTCAGCGCCTCGTCCACGATGCGGATCTCATTCCCCGGAAACGGCTTGCCGCACCCCGCCATGCGCGGCGTGCCGTTCACGTCATGGTCGGCCGGCGGCAGATACACCACCGTGCCGCTGGTCTCGGTCGCGCCATAGCATTGGATGAAGCTGGCGTTCGGAAACTTCGCCATGCTGCGCTTCAACACATCCAGCGGGATGGGGGAGGCGCCATAGAGCAGCGCCTTCACGCTCCCCAGGTCCGCGCCCTCGCCCCTTGGGTGCGACAGGATCATGTTCAACACCGCCGGCACCGCGAACATCTTCGTCACACGGTGCGTCTCCACCGCGTCGATGATCGCCGCGATGTCCGGCCGCGGCAGGATCACCGCCGTCGCGCCGGCCGCCAGCGCATGCAGGCTCCAGCCGCTGCCGCCGATATGATAGAGCGGCATCGCCACCAGGCAGACATCGTCCGGCTTCCATTCGCTCCAGCTCTCGCCGGTCAGCCCGCCTTTCGCCACCGTCCCCGCCAGCGACCGATGCGTCAGCAGCGCGCCCTTGGGAAAGCCGGTCGTGCCGCTGGTGTAAAGCTGCAACGCCACATCATCGACCGAAGCGGCGTGACATTCCGCATCCGCCGCAAACCCGGCGATCCAGTCGCCGAACGCCGGCGTCTCGTCCGCCGCATCGGTCAGCACCAGCCGCCCGATCGCCGCCTCTCCCCGCGCGTCGGCAATCGAACCTGCGAATTCGCTGTCCGCCACCAGCAGGCGCACCCCGGCATCGCGCAGCACGAAGGCGATTTCCGCCGCCACCAGCCGCCAGTTGATCGCCACCAGCACCGCGCCCACCCGGAAGCAGGCATTCATCAGCACCACATAGTCGGCATGGTTCAGCCCCAGATGCCCCACCCGGTCCCCCGGCCCGATCCCCGAGGCGCGCAGCGCCGCCACCGTCCGCAGCACCCGCGCGTGCAACTCGGCATAGCTCCAGCGCGCCTCGCCAAAGACGATCGCGGTCTTGTCCGGCGTCTCCCGCGCCCAGGTCTCGCTCATCTCGCTCAACAGGCTGAACCGCATCCCATCACCCTTTCGGCAACCCCGGAAAAAACGCATTGGTCCGCGCCGCATAGGCGGCATAACCGGGCCGCGAGCGCTTCAGCTTACGCTCCAGCATCGGCACGCCGCTCCACCGCATCAGCGTAAAACTCAGGAAAAGCGGCCCCACCACGCTTACCCACCCCCAGGGCGCTCCGCAGGCAATCAGCCACAGCCCCCACCAGACGCAGAAATCCCCGAAATAATTGGGATGCCGCGTGAACCGCCACAGCCCCCGGTCCATCACCTTGCCCGCATTCGCCGGATCGCGCTTGAACCGCGCCAGCTGCGCATCCCCCACCGTCTCGAACAGGAACCCCAGCGCGAACAGCGCCACCCCCGCCCAGCCCAGCACGCCGATAGGGGCATAGGCCTGATACTGCCCCAGCTGCACCGGCAGGCTGACCAGGAACATCAGCACGGCCTGCAATCCAAACAGCTGCAGCAGCGTCGTCAGCCCGAAACCCCAGCCGCGCCGCTCCATCGTCGTGCCAACGATCGCCCTATAGCGCGGGTCCATCCCCTCCACCCGCCACCGCGCCAGCAGATGCGTCCCCAGCCGCAACCCCCACAGCGCGCACAACCAGGTCAACAGCCAGTTGCGCGGGCTCAGCACCTCGGTCTGCAGGAAACTGCTGACCGCCATCGCCACCATGCCCAGCGCCCAGAAGGCGTCGATGAAACTGGGATCGCGCGTGCGCAGATTGACCAGCCACAGCAGCGCAAACAGCATCGCGGCCACCGCCGCATTGGTCAGCAGAAACCCCGTCATCGCCTCTCCCCACCCCTGCGTTAGCCGGGCCGGAAAGCCGCCTCAACCCCCAAGAGTTGCCAGAAACCGCGCCGCATCGCTCCGTATCTCCGCCTGCCGCGCCGCGCTGAACCGCCGCCAGCCGTCATAGACCGTCCACAGCCGCTGGTTCTTCGACAACCGCTCCTCATGCCGCGCCAGGAAATCCCAATAGAGATAGTTGAACGGGCACGCCGTCTCCCCCGCCTTCGCCTTCACGTCATATCGGCAGCCCCGGCAATGGTCGCCCATGCGGTTGATGTAGGCGCCGCCCGCGGCATAGGGCTTCGACCCCAGCAGGCCGCCATCGGCGAACTGGCTCATGCCGATCACATTGGGCGCCTCCACCCATTCATAGGCATCGGCATAGACCACCAGAAACCACTCATGCAGCTGGTGCGGATCGACCCCGGCCAGCAGCGCGAAATTGCCCAGCACCATCAACCGCTGGATATGGTGCGCATAGGCCAGGTCGCGCGTCTGCGCGAACGCCGCGTCGAAACACGCCATGCCGCTGTCGCCACCCCAATAGATCCACGGCAGGTCGCGCGTCGCGCCCAGCGCATTCTCCCGCACATAGTCCGGCCCGGCGTGGAAATAGATGCCGCGCACATATTCCCGCCAGCCCAGGATCTGCCGCACGAACCCCTCCACCGCGTTCAGCGGCGCCGTCCCCCGCTCATAGGCCGCCACCGCCACGTCGATCACCTCCCGCGGATCGAGCAGCCCCAGGTTGATGCTGGTCGACACCAGGGCATGGAACATCGTCGGCTGGCCGCCGATCATGGCATCCTGATAATCCCCGAACCAGGGCAGTCGCGCCGCGATGAAATGATCCAGCGCCTCCAGCGCCTGCGCCCGAGTCACCGGCCAGTTGAACGCGTCCAGCGTGCCGAAATGATCGGCAAAACGCCGTTCCACCAGGGTAACAACCTCCCGCGTCACATCGTCCGGCGCAAAGCGCGGCGGCACCGGAAAGTCGGTTCCCTTCGGCGGCTTCTTCCGGTTCTCCGCATCATAATTCCACTTGCCGCCCACCGGCGCATCGCCGTCCATCAGGATGCCCGTCTCGCGCCGCTGCCAGCGATAGAAATCCTCCATCCGGAACAGCTTGCGTCCCCTGGCCCAGCCATCGAACGCCGCGCGGCTCACGATGAACCGGTCATCCGGCAGTATCTCCACCGGCACCGGCAGCCGCCCGGCCCACTCGCCCTGCATCGCGCACACCCGATGCTCCCCCGCCGCGGTCGCCCGCACCCCGCGCGCGCCATGCCGCGCGACCGCCGCCACCAGCTCCCCGGTCAGGCTGCCACTGTTGCCCGCATCCTCCAGCGCGCGATAATCCACCCGCCACCCCGCGCCGCGCATTTCATCGGCAAAATGCCGCATCGCCGATAAAACCAGTACCAGCTTCTGCTTGTGGTGCGGCACGTAACGCGTCTCGTCCGCCACCTCCGCCAGCAGCAGCACGACGTCATCCTTCGCCACGCCGCGCAGGCTCGCCAGCCCCGGGCTCAGCTGATCCCCCAGCACCGGCAGGATCAGCGGACCGCTCATCGGCTCTCCGCCGCCACATGCGCGCCCATCAGCGAATAGCGTTTGCGCCAGCGCATCACCGGCTTCTCCACCAGATGCCAACTCAGCATCGCCACCGCGAGCACGATCGGCACCGCCACCAGCGCCAGCATCCCCCAGTGGGTGAACCCGAACGCCATCACCAGCAGCTGCAGGATCGGGAAATGCCACAGATAGATGCCATAGCTGTAGTCGTTGCCCCGCCCGGCGATGGTGAGCGCCGGCAGCGGCGTCAGCCCGGCCCACACCACCAGATAGGCAAGCGGCGGCCCCGACAGCAGCCACAGCATCGGCTCATGTCGCGCGTCGGGCGGCACCACGAACCCCACTCCCACCAGATAGATCATCGCCAGCGCCGCCAGCCGCCCATCATAGGGGATGCGATCCCGCAACAGGTAGATCAGCGCGCCGAGCAGGAAATAGGGAATGATCTTCGACCCCTGCGCGAAATGATTGCTCTGGATCACCGCATCCAGCGGCCCCGGCAGCGTGCCCGCCGGCAGCAGCACGCGTGCAAACGCCAGCAGCGTCAGCCCGGCGAAAATCGCCCCCACGCTCCACCAGCGCTTTGCCAGCCCCAGCAGCATCAGCACCGCCATCATGGCATAGCTCAGGAACTCGTGCGGCACCGTCCACAGGCTGCCGTTGACCACGCCCTTCAACGGGTTCGCCTCGAACACGCCCGGCAGCAGGAAGCCGGGAATGCCCATGATGTTCAACAGATAGCGCGCGACCATTCCATCCGTGAAATAACGATCCACAGGCAAACTGCTCACCAGCGGGCCGAGCAGCAACGCGCTCACCACCACCACGATGCTCAACGCCGGCACGATCCGCGCCGCTCGGTTCATCAGATAGGGCCCCACCTCCAGCCGGTTCGCACTCGCCGTCACCAGGTAACCGCTCACCACAAAGAACAGCGGTACCATCGCGCTCAGGAAGAACCACAGCGGCGTCGCCTCGATCAGCTGCGGCGTCCCCGTCGTCAGCGGGAAACAGTGCCACAGTACCACGCCCGAGGCGAGGAACAGCCGCACGAAATCGAACCCCGGCCCGAACCCCGAATATTCCGCCAGCCGGGCCTCGAAACTCCGCATCGCCACCCTGTTAAGCGCAACCCCCGCCATAGCCAAGCACCTCCGTTCAGGGCTAAAGACGGCGCATGGCCACGCAGCTCAAACCCGCCACCGATCCCCATGCCGATCCGAACGCCGATTGGGGCCTCCCCGGCTGGGCCTATACCTGCCCGCGCCTGCTCGCCGCCGAAACCACGCGCGTCCTCGCCACCGCGCCGCAATTTGTCTGCCACGCCAACGACATCCCCCACCCCGGCGACTGGCGCGCCGTCGAGCTGCTCGGCGAATCCGTCCTCGTCGTCCGCGGCGAGGACGATACGCTGCGCGCCTTCGCCAACGTCTGCCGCCACCGCGGCCACCGCCTCGTCGCCGGCGCCGCCGGCTGCGCCAAACGCCTCATATGCCCCTACCACCACTGGGCCTATGCGCTCGACGGCCGCCTCACCGGCGTGCCGGACAGCGCCGACTATCCCACGCTCGACCGCGCTACCCAGGGCCTCGTCCCCCTCCCGCTCGAAAACTGGCAGGGCCTGCTGTTCGTCCGCCTCCAACAGGATGCGGACACCCCGCCCGTCACCGCCATGCTCGCCCCCTTCGCCGCGGAAATCGCCCCCGACCGTCTCGCCGACCTCCAGCCCCTCGGCCCGCCCAGCTTCCGCCCCGTCGCCGTCAACTGGAAGAATGTCGGCGACAATTATTCCGATGCCCTCCACATCCGCCCGGCGCACCCCGGCCTGAAGCGCGTGTTCGGCCACAATTACAGCCTCACCAGCGCGGCCTTCGTCGACCGCCTCGGCGGCCCCCTCGAACGCCCCGGCGCGGGCGCCAGCTGGTCCGAACGCGCCTACGCCCGCCTGCTGCCCGCCATGCCGCACCTGCCCCCCGAACGGCAGCGCGCCTGGCTCTACCTCAAACTCTGGCCGAACAACGCCATCGAAATCTACCCCGACCAGATCGGCCTGATGCAATGGTGGCCCACCGGCCCCACCACCTCGCTCATCCGCACGCTTGCCTACGGCCTGCCGGACAGCCGCCGCGAAACCCGCGCCGCGCGCTACCTCAACGACCGCATCAACCGCCTGGTGGGTCGGGAGGACAAGCTGCTCATCGAGTCCGTCCAGGCCGGCATGGCCAGCCGCTTCTTCACGCCCGGGCCGCTCGCCGCCACCGAGCCTGCATTGCGCAACTTCAACGCGCGGCTACGTGCCCGCATCCCCGAACTCCTGAACCCCGAAGGCTTCGCATGACCGACGCTCTGATCATCGGCGGCGGCCACAACGGCCTCGTCTGTGCCTTCTACCTCGCCCGCGCCGGGCTGAAAGTGCGCGTGCTCGAACGCCGCGGCATCATCGGCGGCGCCTGCGTCACCGAGGAGTTCGCCCCGGGTTATCGCAACTCGACCGCCAGCTACACCGTCAGCCTGCTGCGCCCCAAGGTCATCGCCGACATGCGGCTGCACGACCACGGCTTCCGCATCATCGAACGCACCATCTCCAACTTCTTCCCGCTCGAGAATGACTATCTGAAACTCGGCGGCGGAACGCAGCGCACCCAGGCCGAATTCGCCCGCTTCAGCACCAAGGACGCCGAAACCTTCCCCGCCTACGAGGCCGCACTGGAAGGCGTCGCCGAAGTCCTGCGCGACATCAGCCTGAAAACCCCGCCCAACGCCGGCGGCGGCGTCCGCGCGCTGCTGAACGCCGCCATGCAGGGCCGCCGCGTCGCCGGCCTGCCGCTCGATGCCCAGCGCGACGTGCTCGACCTGTTTGTCAAATCGGCGCGCGACTTCCTCGACGGCTGGTATGAATCCGATGCCGTGAAGGCCGCCTTCGGCTTTGATGCCGTCGTCGGCAACTATGCCTCGCCCGACACGCCCGGCTCCGCCTATGTGCTCCTCCACCATGTCTTCGGCGAGGTGAACGGCAAGAAGGGCATGTGGGGCCACAGCGTCGGCGGCATGGGCGCCATCACCGCCGCCATGGCGAAGGCCTGCACGCTCGCCGGCGTCGAGATCAGCCTCGATTCCCCGGTCGAAAAACTCCTCGTCGACGGCGGCAAGGCCGTCGGCGTCCGCCTCGAAGGCGGCCAGGAGCTGTTCGCCCCCCTCATCGTCGCCAACGTCGGCCCCGCCCTGCTCTACCGTCAGCTCATCGACAGCAGCGACCTGCCCGCCGAGTTCAACCGCCGCATGAGCACCTACCGCACGGGCAGCGGCACCTTCCGCATGAATGTCGCCCTCTCCGAACTCCCCGATTTCTCTGTGCTCCCCGGCAAGGACAAGGCCGAGCACCACACCGCCGGCATCATCATCGCCCCCAGCCTCGATTACATGGACCGCGCCTTCACCGACGCCAAAATCCACGGCTGGTCCCAAAAACCGATCATCGAGATGAAACTCCCCTCCACCGTGGACGCCAGCCTGGCCCCGCCCAATGCCCACATCGCCAGCCTGTTCTGCCAGCAATTCGCCCCCGACCTGCCGAACGGCCAAAGCTGGGACGATGTGCGGGAGAAGGTCGCCGACCACATCATCGACAGCGTCACCGCCCACGCCCCCAATTTCAGGGCGTCGGTCATCGCCCGCCAGATCCACTCGCCGCTCGACCTCGAACGCAAGTTCGGCCTTGTGGGCGGCGACATCTTCCACGGCCGCATGAGCCTCGACCAGCTCTGGGCCGCCCGCCCGATCCTCGGTTATGGCGACTACCGCACGCCGCTCGCCGGCCTCTACATGTGCGGCAGCGGCACCCACCCCGGCGGCGGCGTCACCGGCGCCCCGGGCCACAACGCCGCCCACGAAATCCTCGCCGACCGCCAGCCGCTGGGCCACCTCCGCCGCCTCCTCAGCGCCTGACAACGCTCCTCCCCCTGCAAGGGGGAGCGACTCGGCGTAGCCGAGCGGAAGGGGTTTCACCCCTGCCGCACCACCACCCCCCGCCGCGTCCACAGCCATACCGGCAGCCCGGCCGCCATCAGCACCAGCACCCACAGCGTCTCCCGCCCCCCCGCCACCGCGAATGCCGCCACACAGAAAAGGCCCGACAGCACACAGGCCGCCACGAACGGCGCGCTCCGCTCCACCCGCCCCCGCCGCGCCAATACCAGCGCCGCCACCGCCACACCGGCATAGACCAGCAGCGCCGCCAGCACTGCCACCTGCGCGATGAAGCTGAAGATCGCCACGGCGCCCGAATCCGCCGTCATCAGCAGCACCCCGCTCACCAGCACCGCGGAGATGACGAGCGCGATCCCCGGCGTGCCATCCCCCCGCCGCGCCGCCATCGCCCGCGGGAACAGCCCTTCCCCGGCCAGCGCCGCCGGCACCTCGGCCTGCAACATGATCCAGCCGTTCATGCAGCCCAGCGCGCTCACCAGCGCGGCCAGCGCGATCACCGTCCCCCACTCGCCGCTCGCCCAATGCGCCACGAAACTGGCGAGCGGCGCCGGATCGCTCGCCAGCGGCACCGCCGGCAAGGTCAGCACCACCGCCGCCACCACCCCCAGCGTCACCAGCGCGCTGATCGCCGTCCCCCCCACCGTCGCCAGCGGGATCGTCCGCCGCGGGTTGGCGATCCGCCCCGCCGGCACCGTCGCGCACTCCATCCCCAGGAACGCCCACATCGTCAGCACCACGGCACCGCCGATGGCAAAGGGGCTGGCCGGCACCGGCGCCGGGGTCGCCAGCACCGCGCTGCCGTCGCGCAGCAGCACGAACGCCCCCACCCCGATCACCGCGGCCAGCGGCACCAGCTTCAACAGCGTTGTCGCCGTCTGCACCGCGCCCGCCGTGCGCGTCCCTGCCAGGTTGACCAGCGTGAACAGCCAGATGGTGCCGATCCCCACCGCCGCGGACAGCGCCGCGTCCGCCTTCAGCACGGGAAAGAAATGGCTGGCATAGGCGGTCGCCGCCACCGCCAGCCCGGCGTTGCCGAACCAGATCACCAGCCAGTATGTCCAGCCGGTCACGAACGCCGCCGCGTCCCCGAACGCCGCCCGCACATAGGCATGCGGGCCGCCGGGCAGCGGCAGGGTCACGCTCAGCCGCGCGAACATGAAGGCCAGCAGCAGCGCCCCCACCGCCGACAGCAGCGTACCCACCACCGCGCCCCAGCCATAGGGCGCCAGGCTGGCGGGCAGCAGGAACACCCCCGAGCCGATCTGGCTGCCCACCACCAGCGCGGTCGCCGCCAGCAACCCCAACCGTCCCCGCTCAGCGCTCACCCGTCCCTCCGCTTTGACGCAGAGACTGGCAGCGCCACGCCGGAAGTCAAACGCCTAGAAGCGCTGGCCCACGCGAATCCCCACCGTCAACGGCTGGATCGGCACCACATAGACCCGGCTGCACGTCGTCGGCGCGCAGGCGGTATAGCGTGTCGCATCGCCCCGGCTGTCGAACAGGTTGCGCGCGAACAGCTCCGCGCTCCAGCCCTCATTCTTCCAGCCCAGCGCGACATCCACCGTGGTATAGGCACCGCGGTTGCCAATGATCCCGTTCTGCAACACCCTGAGGTCGCTGGTCGCATCGGACTGATAGGCAACGCCCGCCATGGCATGGCCGGTGCCGCCCATCAGGTCGAACTCATAGCGCCCGTTCACGTTGAACTTATATTCGGACGTCACCGGCAGCCGCGTACCCTTGGGGGCCTGCGGCGTCGCGCAGTTGGTCTGCGGCGAGCCATCGGCGTTCAGCGTGCCGCAGTAATTGTCCGCCAGCTTGGCATCGATATAAGCCGCCGCGCCCGACAGCGTGAAGCCATTGCCCACCGCCCAGCTCAGGTCGGTCTCCACGCCGTTGACGCGCGCCTTCGCCGCATTGGCGATCACGGTCAGGCCGTTCTGCCCCAGGAAGCTGAACTGGAAATTATTCCATTTCTGGAAGAACACCGCGCCGTTCCAGCGCACCGCATTGTCGGCGAACTGCGTCTTCCAGCCGAACTCGAAATTCTTCAGCGTATCGGCGCCATAGGGCGGCAGCGTGCCACGCCGGTTCACACCCCCCGGCCGGAACCCGGTCGAGTAGGTGCCATAGAGCATGACATCCTCCACCGGCTTCCACTGCAAATTGACCCTCTGCGTCGTGCCGCTGTCCTTGGACTGTTTCGGGCTCAGGTCGGTGGTGCTTGCCGACAGGTTGGTGCAGGGCGAGCCCTCCACCACCGCCGGACGCCCGGCGCACTGCCCCTGCCCGCTGCTGCCGAACGGACTGTTCGGGCCATAGCCGAAGAAGCCGACCAGCGTGTTGTTGAACTTGTAGCCGCGGATGCCGCCGCTCAGCGTCAGATTGTCGGTGATGTCGAAGGTCAGCTCGCCGAACAGCGCCTGGTCGCGATCCACCCGATATTGCTGCGTCAGCCACACACTGTTCGCCGTGCCGCTCACCTTCAGCGCATCGGCGATGTCGACCACATTATATTCCTGGCGGATATTGTGCGTCTGCCGCGCGATGTAGGCACCGATCTGACCGCGCAACCGCTGGTCGCTCGGGCTGGCGATGCGCAGCTCATGGCTCATCTTCGAATAACGGTCCCGCCCCTTGGTGATCTGGCTCGGATTGATCAGCTGGCCGGCATTGTTGCGGTAATAATCGCCGAAGTTGAACGACGGATCCTGGAAATAGATGGTGTCATAGAAGAAGCTGTAGTCGCTGTAGTCCACCAGCGTGTCGCGCTTCCGCTCCATGTACGCCCCGGCATAGGTCAGGTCGAAATTGCCGATCTTGCCCTTCACCGTCAGCGCCGCCTGATACCAGCGGTCCTTGCTGTAATCCGGATAGAAACGCTTCACCTGAAGGTCGCCCACGGTCGGGTCATAGGCGAAATTGCCGGACTGCCGGCTTTCCTGCCCCATGATCGTCGGCGTGATCTCCCACTCGTCGTCCAGGTCGATCTTCAGCGCCGCGCGCCCGCCATAGGTGTCGTTGGTGTTGGCATTCTTCTTCACCAGCGCATTGTTGTTGATGGTGATGCCGCTCGTGGGAAAGCGCAGCGTCCCCGGCACATTGTCGATGAAGCCCGCGTCCCGCTTGTAAAACGCGGTGATCCGCGCCGCCGCATTGCTGCCCAGCGGGATGTTGACGAAGCCTTCGGCCTTGCCGCCGACGCTGCCCTTGGCAACGAAATTGCCCTCGATGTCCCAGCCACTCTTCAACACGCCGATCTGCGGCTTGTTGGTGATGATGCGCAGCGTGCCGGCCTGGCTGGAGGCGCCGTACAGCGTCCCCTGCGGCCCCGCCAGCGCCTCGATCCGCTCGATGTCATAGATATGCACGTCCAGCGCGCCGCCGATCGTCGTCACCGGCTGCTCGTCCAGATAGACGCCCACCGACGGCAGCGGCCCCGAGTGGTTGCCGTCCCCGCCCGAGGCGATGCCACGCATGTAAACCGTGGTGTAACCCGGCGCCGCCGACTGGAAACTCACCGAGGGCAGCAGCTTGGCATAGTCCTGGAAGTTGGCGATCCCCAGCTGTTCGATCTTCTTCGTGCCGAACGCCTGCACACTGATCGGCACATCCTGCAAATTCTCGCTGCGCTTCTGCGCCGTCACGATGATGTCATCCAGCCCGGCGCTGTCCGCCGCCGCGGTCTGCGCCAGCACCGGCGAGGACAGGCTCGCCAGCGCGGTTCCCGCCATGGCCCAGGCAAAAGCCGCTTTACGCTTCTCGAACATCGCTGATCTTCCCTGATATGTTGTTCTTTGGCGCCAGTGTGCGCTGCAACATCAAAACCCGTCAAGCGCGACTGTCGGCACATTCACCGCAGATTCTGCGGTATGCAGCCGATTTCACCGCCAATCCTGCAACACATCCCCCAGCGCCGCCTCCAGCGGCCCCAGATGCGCGGCATAGCGCCGCCACTGGTCGGTGCCCTCGCTGAAGATCGGCCGCCGCACCTGCTCGCTCGATGCCGTCCGCACCGCCCGCGCATTCTCGTGGAAGCGCAGGCACTGCGCCTCGAACGGCAGCCCCAGCCAGTCCAGCAGCCGCCGCACCTCGCCCTCCAGGTCGGCAACCACATCCTCATAGATCACCCGCGTCAGCCGGTCGGCCGGCAGCACCGCGGTCAGATGTGCCATCAGCCGCACATAGTCGGCATAATATCGCCCCACCGTCTCCAGCCCATAGGTGAACCCCTGCCCGCGCGCGAAATGCTGCTTGAACGCCGAGAAGCAGCAGCCCAGCGGATGCCGCCGCGCGTCGATGATCCGGGCATTCGGCAGGATCAGGTGGATGAAGCCGGCGTGCAGGAAATTGTTCGGCATCTTGTCGATGAAAAAGGGCCGCCCCGCCCGCCGATGCACCCGCGTCCGCTCCAGAAACGCCGCGCCCAGCGCCCGCAGGTCCGCCGTCTCCAGCGCCGGCCCATAGTCTCCCCCCTCGCCCGCCGTGCGCCGCGCCAGCGCCAGGATGTCGGGCAGCTCCATCGTCCCCTCGACCATCGAATGGCTGGCCAGGATCTGCTCGATCAGCGTCGACCCCGCCCGCGGCAGCCCCACGATGAAGATCGGGTCCGGCGCCGCGCACCCCCGCCCCGCCATCCGCGCCACGAAGTCCGCGCTGAACCGCGCCACCTGCCGGTCGACATGCAGGGTCGTCTCCGCCGGATCATAGCCCATCTGCCCGGCGCGCAGCGCATTGCCCCGCGCATAATGGGCGAAGCTCGCGTCCACCTCGCCCCGGTCCTCCAGCGCCTTGCCCAGCGCGAACTCGAAATGCAGCCGGTCCTCCACCTCCAGCCCCGGGGTCGCCAGCGCCCCCCGCATCGCCGCCAGCGCCGCCTCGTCAAAGGCATGGGTCTTCAGGTTGGCCAGGCTCCACCACGCCTCCCCCAGCGTCGGCGCCAGCGCGATCGCCCGCTCATAGGCCGCCTCGCAGTCCGCCCGCCGCCCCATCGTCTTCAGCGCATGGCCATAGCTCAGCCAGCCCTTCGGCATGTCGGGATGCTTTGCCAGCAGCGGCTCGTACAGCGCCACCGCGCCCTCATAATCCCCCACCTGCCCCAGCGCCGCCGCCTTCAGGTTGCGCGCGTTCGGCTCCTGCGGATCGGCGCGCAAAATCCGCTCGCACTCCGCGATCGCCAGTTCGGGGCGGGACGCGCGATAATGCACCAGCGCCAGATTGTGCCGCGCCGCATGAAACCCCGGCACCAGGTCCACCGCCCGCTCCAGCAGATGCTGCGCATCCTTCAGCCGCCCCAGACGGATCGCCAGCTCGGCGAGCATCCGCATCGCCGCCACATGCAGCGGATCGGCCTTCAACAGCGCCCGCAGCAGCTTCTGCGCCACGTCCAGCCGCCCCTCCGCCAGCGCGGCTCCCGCCTCCAGCGTGGCGGGATCGCTGTCCGCACCCTGCAACCGTCGCACGGCATAAGTCTGTTCAGGCGTCATCCGCTTGCCGATAGCGCCATTGGAACCCGCCGGGCAATCATGCTAACCGCACCGCATGACCCCGCTCGCCCGCCTCCGCGCCGAACTCGCCCGCCGCCACCTCGCCGGCTTCGTCATCCCGATCTCGGACGAGCATATGAGCGAATATGTCGGCGCCTATGCGCAGCGCCTCGCCTTCCTCACCGGCTTCCTGGGCAGCGCCGGCAGCGCCGCCGTCACGCAGCGCGACGCCGCCATGTTCGTCGACGGCCGCTACACGCTCCAGGTCCGCACCCAGGTCGACGGCGGCCTCTACGAATATCGCTCTGTCCCCGCCGAACCGCTCATCCCCTGGCTCGCCGCCCACGCCCATCCCGGCGACCGCATCGGCTTCGACCCCTGGCTGCACACCCGCCCCTGGGCCAGCGAAGCCCGCGCGGCCCTTGCCGCCGTCGGCGCCACACTGGTCGCGGTGGAGAGCAACCCCATCGACGCCATCTGGCCGGACCAGCCCGCCCCCTCCACCGCCCCCATCCTCGTCCACGACACGCTGTTCGCCGGCGAAACCAGCGCCGCCAAGCGCGCCGCGCTCGCGCAAACCCTGCGCAGCCTCGGCGCCGACGCCACCGTGATCGCGCCGCTGGACTCGGTCGCCTGGTTGTTCAACATCCGCGGCTCCGACGTCGCGCGCACCCCCGTCCCGCGCGCCTTCGCCCTGCTGCGCGCCGATGCCACCGCCACCCTCTTCACCGACCCCGCCAAACTCACGCCGGAGGTCCTTGCCCACCTCGGCCCCGAGGTCGCCACCGCCCCCTACACCGCGCTGGCCGACGCGCTGCGCAGCCTCGCCGGCCAGACCGTCGCCGCCGACCCCGCCACCTGCGTCGCCGCCATCTTCGGGGCGCTCGAGGGCGCAACCATCCTCGAAACCCGCGACCTGTGCGCGCTGCCCAAGGCGCGGAAAAACCCCACCGAGATCGAGGGCACCCGCGCCGCGCACGTCCGCGACGGCCTCGCCCTCACCCGCTTCCTGCACTGGTTCGACCGCGAGGCGCCGAACGGCCAGCTCGACGAACTGATCGCGCAGGACAAACTCGAATCCGTCCGCCGCGAATCCAACCTGCTGAAGGACCTCAGCTTCGACAGCATCTCCGCCTTCGGCCCCAACGGCGCCGGCCCGCATTACAAATCCAGCCCCGCCAGCAACCGGCGCATCGCGGGCGACAGCCTCTACCTGATCGACAGCGGCGGCCAGTATCCGGACGGCACCACCGACGTCACCCGCACGCTGGCCGTCGGCTCCCCCAGCGCCGAGATGCGCGACCGCTTCACCCGCGTGCTCAAGGGCCACATCGCGCTCGCCACGGCACGGTTTCCGCGCGGCACCCGCGGCATCCAGCTCGATACTTTCGCCCGCCAGTTCCTCTGGGCCGCCGGCCTCGACTATGCCCATGGCACCGGCCACGGCGTCGGCAGCTTCCTCGCCGTCCACGAAGGCCCCGCCCGCATCGCCAGCGCCCCCGGCGCCAACGGCATCGACGAACCGCTCGCGCCGGGCATGATCCTCTCCAACGAACCCGGTTTCTACCAGGACGGCGACTACGGCATCCGCATCGAGAATCTCGTCCTTGTCACCGATCATGGCGACGGCACGCTGGGTTTCGAAACCCTCACCCTCGCCCCCATCGACACCCGCCTCATCGACCTGTCGTTGATGACCGACGCCGAACTCGCCTGGCTCAACGCCTACCACGCCCGCGTCGCCGACACCCACCTGCCACACCTTGATCCCGACGCCGCCCAGTGGCTGCGCGCCGCCACCGCGCCGCTCGCCCGCCCCCTCGCGCGCGCCGCCTGATGTCCGCCAAGGCCCTGCCGCTCTGGAGCCTCGCCGCGCCCGCCGCCGCCTGGGCGCTGCTCGCCGCCTGGTTCGCCGGCGCCGGCTTCACCGGTCCGCTGGCGCTCGTCGCTGGCCTCGGCCTCCTCGGCGCCGTGCTCGCCGCCGTCCACCACGCCGAAATCCTCGCGCTGAAACTCGGCGAACCCTTCGGCACGCTGCTGCTCGCCCTCGCCGTCACCGTGATCGAGGCCGGACTGATCGTCACGCTGATGCTCGCCGATCCCGAAGACACCACCGCGCTCGCCCGCGACACCGTGTTCGCCGCGGTGATGATCATCTTGACCGGCGTCGTCGGCCTCTGCCTGATGGCCGGCGCCGCCCGCCACCATGTCCAGCGCTTCACCGTGCACGGCGTCAACGCCGCGCTCACCACGCTCGCCGTGCTCGCCGTCAGCGTGCTGGTGCTCCCCAACTTCACCGTCACCACGCCCGGCAGCACCTACGCCCCCAGCCAGCTCGCCCTCATCGGCCTGGTGTCGCTGCTGCTCTACGGCACCTTCGTCCTGGTGCAGACGGTCCGCCACCGCGATTATTTCCTGTCCGACACCGCCGAGGATGACGTCCACAGCCTCATCCCCTCCAACCGGGATACCGCGCTCGCCGGCCTGCTGCTCGTCGTCGCGCTGGTCGCCGTCGTCCTGCTGGCCAAGGCGCTGTCCCCCGCGATCGAGGCCAACATCGACGCCGCCGGCGCCCCCAAGGCCGCGCTCGGCGTCGTCATCGCCGCCCTCGTCCTGCTGCCCGAAAGTGTCGCCGCCTGGAGCGCGGCGCGCGCCAACCGCCTGCAAACCAGCCTCAACCTGGCGCTGGGCAGCGCGCTCGCCACCATCGGCCTCACCATCCCCGTCATCGCCGCCCTGTCGCTCTGGTTCGGCTGGACCCTCACCCTCGGTCTCGATCCCAAGGAGATGGTGCTGCTCGCCCTCACCCTGCTCGTCTCGGCGATCTCGCTCGCCACCGGCCGCACCACCGTGATGCAGGGCGCCGCGCACCTGGTGCTGTTCGCCCTGTTCCTGTTCCTGACCTTCGTGCCATAAGGGCAGGCATGAAGGGTCTCGCCGGCTGCCTCCTCGCCTTCCTCACCGGCCTCGCCGCCGGCGCGCTGCTGATCACTGTCCTCAGCAGCTTCGGCTGATCACTCCGGCTTGCGCCGCGCCCGCCAGGCCGCCCCCACCATCGTGCGCAGCAGCACCCCGAACGCCTGCGCCAGCGCGAACGGCAACAGCACCAGGCCCACCAGCGCCAGCAACATGCTTTCCGCGAACAACCCGGCCATCGCCCATATCCTTCCACCCACCCCTACGGCGCAGCACCCGCGCGGTTCCCTCGCGGCATCGCCATCCGGCGCTCGACAGCGTCACATCGCCACGCCATAGGCCGCGCCCATGCGCGCCGCCGTCATCCTTGCCCTGCTGCTCGCCGCGCCCGCCACCGCCCAGCGCGCGGAGGACAATATCGTCACCGCTGCCACCGACGCCTTCGGCGCCTCCATCGGCCGCGAATCGATCGGGCTTTACGACGAGGGCAATGTCCGCGGCTTCTCCCCCGAAACCGCCGGCAACATCCGCATCGAGGGCCTGTATTTCGACCGCCGCGCCTTCATGACCGGCCGCGTGCGCCAGGGCAGCACCATCCACGTCGGCCTCACCGCGCTCGATTTCCTCTTCCCCGCCCCCACCGGCATCGCCGATGTCAGCCTGTATCGCGCCGGCGCGAAACCGCTCCTCACCCTCACCACCGGCGTCGAACCCGTCTATGCGCCCTACGCCGAGGCCGAGCTGCAACTGCCGCTCGCCGACACGCTGGGCGCCACGATCGGCACCGGCCTGTATCACGACCATTACCCCAACGGCGGCCGCGGCCTCTTCTTCTCCAACGCCGTCACGCTGCGCTGGAACCCCGCCCCCGGCGTCGAGATCACCCCCTTCTGGAGCCAGTCCGACGCCAGCAGCCAGACCTTCGGCCCGCTTTATGCCCCCGCCGGCGATTTCCTGCCGCAACCCGTCGACCGCGCGCGCTATTTCGGCCCGCGCTGGGCCGTCGCCAGCTTCCTCAACAGCAATTACGGCCTCCTCGCCAAGGCCGATCTCGGCAATGATTTCCGCCTCGAATCCGGCCTGTTCCGCTCCATCGTTAGCAACCGCCGCACCTTCGGCGACCTCATCACCGGCATCACGCCCGACGGTCGCGGCCGCCAGCTCATCTTCGCCGACCCCCCCACCCGCAACGCCAGCCTCAGTGGAGAGGCCCGCCTGTCGAAATCCTTCCTGACCGGTGCCATCGCCCACCGCCTGCACCTGTCGCTGCGCGGTCGCGGCGTCGAACAGAGCTTCGGCGGCAACGACACGCTCGACCTCGGCCCCGTCACCATCAACACGCCCTCCGGCGCCCCCGCTCCCGCCGGCTTCCGCTTCGGCACCCCCACACAGGACCGCGTCCGCCAGGGCACGGTGGGCCTCGCATGGGAAGCGCGCTGGGCCGGCGTCGGCCAGCTCGCCCTCGGCCTGCAACGCAGCGACTATCGCAAGACCGTGCGCCTGCCCGGCACAGCGCCCGTCATCACCCGCGCCTCCCCCTGGCTCTGGAACGCCAGCCTCGCCCTCACCCCCACGCCGCGCCTCACCCTCTACGCCGGCGCCACCCGCGGTCTGGAGGAGAACGGCATCGCGCCTGCCGACGCCGCCAACCGCAACGCGGCGCTCCCGGCGCTCGAAACCCGCCAGGTCGATGCCGGCCTCCGCCTCGCCCTCACCAAGGACCTCACCCTGCTTGCCGGCCTGTTCAGCATCACCAAACCCTATTTCGCCCGCGACCCCGCCAACCTCTTCACCCGCCAGGGGGACGTCCGCCACCGCGGCGCCGAACTCTCGCTCTCCGGCAGCCTTGCCCCCGGCCTCACCCTCGTCACCGGCGCGCTCTTCCTGGACTCCAGCGTCAGCGGCCCGGCGGTTGCCGGCGGCGCCATCGGCCGGCGCCCGGTGGGCCGCGCCCGCTTCCAGGGCCAGCTCAACCTCGATTGGCGCCCCGCGCCCGACCACCCCTGGTCGTTCGACGCCGGCCTGTTCCACAACTCCTCCACCATGGCGACGCTCAACAACCGCGTCTCCGTCCCCGCCGTCACCACGCTGGACGCCGGCGTCCGCTACCGCGCGAAACTGGGCACCCGCCCCGTCACGCTCCGCGTCCAGGCCCTCAACCTCACCAACCGCTTCGCCTGGGAGGTGATCGACGACGGCCTCTACGACGTGAACACGCCCCGCACCGTGCAGTTCTCGATTACAGCCGACATCTAAACCCGCCCTTGCACCCGCCGCCCGCGCTGGCTATAGCGCCGCTTCCCATGCCGAGAGTGGCATCAGGCCGGTCACGGGGACGTAGCTCAGATGGGAGAGCGCAGCAATCGCACTGCTGAGGTCAGGGGTTCGATCCCCCTCGTCTCCACCAGCTTCTTTGCCGGCTGACGCCGGAGCAGGCGGCGGGCTCCCGCCGGCGCGCAGTCGCGCTTGCGGCCTGCGGCCGATAAACGGATCATCCAACAAATGGGCTTGATCGCAACGTCATCCTGTCGTATTTAGACGACAATGTATATCATTGAGCGCACCGTCGTCTTTGATGGGTGGCTCGATGGCCTGAAAGACCGGACGGCGCAAAAGCGGGTTGCCATGCGCCTGACGCGCATTGAATCGGGGCTTCTGGGCGACTGGAAAACACTCGGAGACGGCATCAGCGAACTGCGAATCGACCATGGCCCCGGATACCGGATTTACTTCACCCGGCGGGATCAACGGATCATCATCCTGTTGTGTGGCAGCGACAAGGGAGATCAGGATCGGGCGATCAGACAGGCAAGGCAAATGGCCAAAGACCTTGATATCCCTCTGATGACATCTCCCCGTCCCCAACGACCTGGAACAACGGAGTGACCATGACCCAGCTTGCGACCACCCCATTCGACGCCGCCAAATATATCACCGAGCCCGCGGATGTGGTCGACTTCCTCAACGACGCGTTCGACAGCGGCCATGCCCCCTACATCGCCAAAGTGCTGGGCATCGTCGCGCGCAGCGAAGGCATGTCGAAAATCGCCGACAAGACCGGCGTCAACCGTCAGGCCCTCTACACCGCGCTCAGCGAGCAGGGCAATCCGACGCTGGAAACGCTCCTCAAGGTCCTGTCCGCCCTCGGCATGAAACTGAAATGCGAACCCGACCTGGCGAAAGCAGCATAGCCTGATGGCCGTTCCCTAAGTTTTTTCGGTCGTTCGTTTTGTTGGTGGTGCTGCGAAAAAATAGACGTTAGTCTTGAGACATGACTAAGGATGGCCGCCCTTCCCGGATAAATGACATCAGGCTTTTTATTGGAGACCGCTCTGTCTCATCGTCTTACCTCAAAGGGCAGGAAGAGGCGGTTGCTTACGCTCGTCGAATTGCTTGGCTTCTGAATGGTGAGGAATTTAGTCTTGGAGCTTACCCAGCCTTATACGTGTTATTCACACAGTCGCTCCAACCCGGTGTAATCCGCGTGACTGATGAAGGCGGTGACTGGTGGCAACGATACGTCCATGTTGGCGTGACCACAGACTTCCCAAACATCACTGATGCCTTTGATGTCGCAACGCGCGGGATCGTTGATTCGCTACTCGCAGTAAGACCCGATCAGGTCGACATTATCCGGCATGCTGACGCGATAGTGCGCCAACATGGTAACGATCTACGCTTCCTATTGAAACGTCGCGAGTTGTCAAAGCTGATTGTTGAAATTTCGGTCAACATCGCTGCCTGGCCGACGAGATCCCATTTGTTCATGGCTCACATCGACAAGGCTACCAACGTCTATTTCGAGGCCGACCCAATCCCCATGATGTTTTATTCGGAAGGTTTTGACTTAGTTGGAGGTCTCAGGCTTCAAGATGCAAAAAACTTGAAAGAAGTTCCATCTTTGCCACCCATGTCGAAAAAAGTGAACATTAGAAGGTAAGGCGGCTTTTGCGCGCCTGAGTTGAAAACCCGCCTGTCCGGTCTCCCCTACGATCCCTACTCCCCCCGGAAATCTCAGGACAATCCCCGCCGCTCCCCCAAATCCGAAACCGCCCCGCCTGCGTCTCGATCGTAACCCACCGCGTTTCGGTAAAACCGTTGATCCCCAGCCGCCCGCCAAAGCGGCCATGCCCCTACGCCGCCGAACGGCATCTGCGGCTTGTGATGCACCGTCGGGCCGTTGATAGGGTACATGCCCGACCAAATGCGCCCCGCCAGCCGGCCAAATTGAAAGCCAACACGCCTCACAAATTGAGATAAAGGAAACCATGATGATCGAGCACCAAGGCAGTTGCCATTGCGGGCGGGTCCGCCTCACCCTGCGCAGCGATCCGACCGAAGCCAGCGAATGCAATTGCTCGATCTGCCGCCGCACCGCCGGACTGTGGCACTATTGCCCGCCGGAATCGGCCTCGGTCAACGGAGACGGCATCGCCTACCAGCAGGGCGACCGCGCCCTCGACCTGTGGCACTGCCCGACCTGCGGCTGCACCACCCACTGGACCCCAACCGACCCCACCTACCCCCGCATGGGCATCAACCTCAGAATGTTCGATCCCAACCTGTGGCGCGACCTGCCCCGCCGCCTCGTCGATGGCGCCGCCTATCAAAGCTCAGGCAGTTAAGACCCACCCACCCCCTCAATAATCCCCCAACCCCCGCAGCGCCCCATAGACCGGCGCGAAATCCGTATCCCTTGTCGCCCGCAACAGCGTCCCGAAATCCGGAATCACGAAATAGCGTTCCTGAAAATCATCGATCCGGTACGGCGTCCGCATCACCCGCATCAGCTCGAACGGCAGCCGCTCCGGCACGTCACTTTCCAGCGCATACCTTGTCTCCCCAAAACTGCTCACGATCCCCGCGCCATAGATCCGCAAGCCCTCTTCCGTCGCGATCAGCCCGAACTCCACCGTGTACCAATACAGCCGCGCCAGCCGGTCCAGCATCCCGAACTTGATCGATCGCAACCCGCCCTCGCCATAGGCCTGCATGTAATCGGCGAACACCGGGTCCGCCAGCAGCGGCACATGCCCGAACACGTCATGGAACACATCCGGTTCCTGCAGGTAATCTAGCTGGTCCCGCCGCCGGATGAACCGCCCCGCCACGAACCGCCGGTTCGCCAGATGCTCGAAAAACACATCCTCCGGCACCAGCCCCGGCACCGCCACCACCTGCCACCCCGTCCGCGCCATCAGCCGCTCGGAAAGCTCGGCGAAATCCGGGATCCCGGGCCTGGACAGCCGCAGCACGTCCAGCCCCGCCAGGAACTGCGGCGCCACCCGCCCGGGCAGCAGCGCGCACTGCCGCGCGAACAGCGTGTCCCACACCGCATGGTCCTCCGGGCGGTAGGCCTCCCAATCCTGCGGCACCGTCCAGTCGTCGGACGCGGGTTTCACCACGGGCGCGTTTGGTAACATGCGTTACCATATAGCGCGCATGCCGGAAAAGTGTGAGCGGTTTTCCGATCAGCATGCGCGCCAACAAAAAAAGGCAGACCCCATTTTGGCCCCGTCAAATGCCATGGGGTCTGCCACTCTTGCGCCGCCCGCCAACCGCGCTACCTTGTCCCCAAGTGCGGATGGCAACCATCCGTGAAGACCAAGACGGAACAACGGTGGACATTCTCAACAGCGCGATCCCCGCGCCCTCTCCCGGCCCCCCCCAGGGCCTCCATGCCCCCCGCCGCGCCGCTCGCGGCCTTTATGGCGCGCTCGACCTCGGCACCAACAACTGCCGCCTCCTCATCGCCCGCCCGGCGCAGGACAGTGGCGGCCACGAAAGCTTCCAGGTGATCGACGCCTTCAGCCGCATCGTCCGCCTGGGAGAGGGGCTGATGGCCAACGGCGCCCTGTCCGATGCCGCGATGGACCGCGCCGTCGCCGCGCTCGCCGTCTGCGCCGAAAAACTCGCCCGCCGCGGCGTCGGCCATGTCCGCTCCGTCGCGACGGAGGCCTGCCGCCGCGCCACCAACGCCGCCCACTTCGTCGCCCGCGTCTATGCCGAAACCGGCCTCGCGCTCGATGTCATCTCCCCGCGGGAGGAAGCCCGCCTCGCCGTCCTCGGCTGCCAGACCCTGATCGACCCCACCGCCCGCCGCGCGCTGGTGTTCGACATCGGCGGCGGCTCCACCGAGGTCGTGCTGGTGAAACGGCGGGACGATGGCTTCACCACCCAGGGCTGGGTCAGCGTCCCCTGGGGCGTCGTCTCGCTCGCCGAAACCGAGCTGCACGACGCCGGAGACGCCCCCGCCCGCACCGCCGCCTATGCCCGCATGAAGGCCCGCGTCGCCTCGCACCTCGGCGGCCTCTCCCGCCAGATGCGCCGCGACGTGCAGCTGCTCGGCGCGTCCGGCACCGTCACCACGCTGGCCAGCCTCAACATGGGCCTGCCGCATTACGATCGCCGCCAGGTCGATGGCGCCTGGGCCGATCCCGCCGCCATGCGCGCGCTCGCCGCCCGCCTCGCCGCCCTCTCACCCGCCGAACGCGCCGCCGTCCCCGGCATCGGCGCCGACCGCGCTGACCTCGTCGTCGCCGGCGCCGCCATCCTGGAGGCCGTGATGGACAGCAGCCCGCACTCCCCCCTGCGCGTCGCCGACCGCGGCCTTCGCGAAGGCATCCTGCGCGCCATGATGGCCCGGCCATGAGCGCCGGCGGCAAAGGCGGCGGCAAAAGCGGCGGCAGCGGCGGCAGTGGCGGCGGTGGCTTGGGCGGCCGCAGCCAGGGCGGCCGCGAGCGCGTCCGCACCGCCCGCGGCCGCAGCGCCTCCTCGGTCCGCTGGCTCGACCGGCAGCTGAACGACCCCTATGTCAAACGCGCCCAGGCCGATGGCTACCGCGCCCGCGCCGCCTACAAGCTCCTCGAGCTCGACCAGCGCTTCGGGCTTTTGCGCGGCGTCAACCGTGTCGTCGATCTCGGCGCCGCCCCCGGCGGCTGGAGCCAGGTGGTCCTCCGCGCCCGTCCCCAGTGCAGCGTCGTCGGCATCGACCTGCTGCCCGTCGAACCGCTCGCCGGCCTCACCTTCCTGCAACTGGATTTCCTCAGGGAGGACGCCGCCGAACAGCTCGAGCTGGCCTTGGGCGGCGCCGCCGACCTGGTCCTGTCGGACATGGCCGCCAACACCGTCGGCCACCACGCCACCGACCACCTGCGCACCATGGCGCTGGTGGAGGCCGCCGCCGGCTTCGCCGCCACGATATTGGCCCCCGGCGGCGCCTTCGTCGCCAAGGTCCTCGCCGGCGGCGCCGAATCCCACCTCGTCGCCGAACTCAAACGCCAGTTCGCCTCCGTAAAACACGCCAAACCCCCCGCCAGCCGCAAGGAATCCAGCGAAACCTACGTCATCGCCCAGGGGTTCAAGGGCTGAGCAAAGACAACATCACCTTTGGACCATGCGCCGACCCCGCGCACATGCATACCGGCACGCAGGCGTTCCGGACGTTTCTGGCGAAGACCCGGTCACCGGCCCTTGCGTGCCACTCAATTGCAGCAAATAGGCGGCGGCGCAAAAGCACCGACCTCTGATTTGTTATGGATTCAGCATACGCAGTTTTCGGTGACGCTATGCAGACATAGGAGATGTTCGCTACTGGAGCATTGCAGAAGCAACGCACCATTCCTGATTAGTAGTTGAGGCGGTGGTTGCTCACGATTTCTGTGCCGGGCGCTCGCCTCGCGCCCGCTGGTTTCATCGGCAAGTCACGGATCGTGAGCAGGTAACACAGCGCTTCCATCGCAAACGTGCATTTCGCAAAGTGCTTGAATTGCTTTTCGTTGGCCGCGCTAAAATGCCCATGCGCCACTTTCGACCGAAATTTGGTCGCTTGCACCAGGTCGTCGATGATCGTTTCCCCGAACGCATTCTCGCCGAAGCGCTTCCGCACACTGGCGACAAGTCGGTTGAAGCGCTGCGCGTTGGTTTCAGTCTTCAGCTGGCCACGTATTACTCCCTTCACACGATCTTTGAATTCACCATGGCCAAGGCGGTCCGCTTCAGCGGCGGCAACACTAGCGATCTTATCGATGTCATGCGCGCTGACGACTACAGCAGAGTCTGCGCCGGGAATTTCCTCGAGCCATTTGCAGGAGGTCAGCAGTCTTTCCGACGAGATTACATCGCGCATTTTGAATGCCATCATCATCAGGCTGGCCGAATTTTCCCAAGCCTCGTAGCGCTCAATCCAAACCCTGAGACAATCGATAAAGTGTGCTAACTCTTTTTTATCGCGGACATGCGTGAATGCACGCCCAACGCATAGGCTGCCTGACGGCGGTGGCGTTTCCGACCAGATATAGTTGATGACGTGATCGCCGATGTAGGTCTGCGCCTCAATTGCCTTCATGTAGTTTTCGAAGGACACACGCGACACCTCTATTTTTGACGGTACAAAATTATGCCCGAGCGCTGCCGACATAAAGCGCACGATGCAATCGACCCAGGGCAAGTAGCTGCGGATCGTGACCGGTTCATCAAACTCTAGCGAATAGCGAACGCCGATCGTGGTGGCGCGCTTGAAATCACTATTGCCCGAAGCTGCGTACCAAGCGCTGACCTGCATCAGGCCGACCTTGAGCTTAAAGATTGTCGAGTCTGGGTGCTTGCCGACTTTAGCCTCAGCCATCGCATTGAACGTCTTGCTGTGGCGTAGCAGATCGTTCGTATGGGCGATATCAAAGCTCACACGGCGGATCGGATCGTCCTCTTTCCACTCATCCCGACCCACGATCGCAATACTCGCTCCAATCGAGCAGTTGTAGGAGGAAAGTTTGGGCTCCGTGAGATCATAATTCATGCCTATGCTCTTATAGATATCATGCATAGTTACGAAACAGTTGTTCTCCAACCGAAGAAGGATACTTTCTTCCTTTAGGAAAAATGGATCGTCCAACTGATGCAGACGAGCATTGATATTTGACTTTTCGATGCGAAAAATACCGTTCAGATTTTTGCCGCTGGTCAATTCGCGACAAAAATACTCGCGGCCAATTTCTAGGTCGTTGCGTGCCATCGGCCGGTCTTAAACATCCCAGCCGCATACACCAAGGTGCTCGGGGAGTGGCAACCTTGCATGACGCGAAGTCGTAGGTCGCCGCAAGCGATGTGAAGCTTTCCGGAGCAGACGCTGGTTGAGCGAATGACGCACTTCTTCAACCAACGTCAAAAAACCATCCGTCGGCAAACCGACGCCGAGGCGAGGTCAAATTGGGGATAGGCTTGAATCGGCGCGCAGACCCTACTCAAAAAAACAGCGTCCTCGTCAAACCCCCTCACGCCGCAATGGCCAGCCTAACCCCCAGCGCCTTCATAACCCGCAGCAGCGTATCCAACGTGGGATTCCCCTTGTCGCCAAACGCGCGATACAGCGCCTCCCGGCTGATGCCGCTCTGCCGCGCCAGCTCGGACATGCCACGCGACCGGGCAATCGCCTTCACCGCCCGCAGCAGCTCCTCGGGCGTGCCATCTTCCAGATAGGCATCCAGATAGGCGGCAATGTCCGCCGGCGTGTTCAGCACCTCGGCGGCATCCCACGGCTTGGTTTCGATCGCCATCGTCAAACCTCCTTCGCCATCAAGATCGCCCGGTCGATGTCACGCACCTGGCTCTGCTTGTCGCCACCACACAGCAGGATGACAACAACCTGACCGCGCACCGTGAAATAAACCCGATACCCCGGGCCGAACGTAAACCGCAGTTCGCTCACGCCGCCGCCAACGGACTTGGCATCCCCGAAATTGCCGTCCACCAGCCGGTCAAGGCGTTTTGCAATCCGCGCCCGCCCCTGCACATCCTTCAACCCAGTCAGCCAGTCGATGAATGCGCCCGTCCGCCTGACCTCAAACATGTGACTTATAATACACATTCGCGCGCATCAATCAAGCCATCTGAGAACCGATGACTAAGTATAAGGTTTTGACAATCATCACCGTCGTCGCCCTCAGCAATCGGGCAAACCCCTACCCCGCCCCAAAGAGACTGTTTGAGAAATCGTTCAGGCCGTCGGCGAAAATGGTGATTTGCGAGCACCGAAGCGCAGCGACCTTGATGGTCGTGAGCATCGGAGCACAGCAAATCGCCATTTGCAGCCCGGCATGGGCGATTTATCAAACAGTCTCTAAACCAGCGTCTCCGCCTCCACCCGCCCTTCCCGGATCGCATCCACCAGCGCCTCATGATCCCGCGCATTCTGCTCGGCATACCCCATTGCGAACCGCGCCATCGCATCGGCGAACCCGTCCCCCTTCCCCAGGTATCCGCTGATCACCGCCGCGTCCGCGCTCCGCTTGTGCGCCCGCGCCAGCGCCCAGCCGCACGCCCGGCCATAGCGCGCCAGGTTCGCCGGCTTCATCACATTCACGTCCGCGGACACCTTCGAATCCCGCAGCTGCCGCACATAATAATGAAAATCCTCGCTTTTCGTGATGCCCAGGAACACGTCGCTCGCCGCCTGCATCAGCCGCTGGCCGAACACCACCCGCTCGCCATGATGCCTGAAATGCCCCCGCCCCTGATAGGCCTCCAGCACCGAGGCCCGCGCTTCCTTGAACTGAAGGAACAGCGGATCGCCATTGCCGGACGTCAGCAGCACGATGCCGCAGCGCGTCCCCACGCTGCCCACCCCCACCACCTTCATCGCCACATCCACCACCCGGAACCGGTCGAACAGCAACCGCCGCTCCGGCGCCAGATTGTCACGATACCGCGTCAGCATCACCTCCGCCTTCGCCCGGAAATCCGCGTCCCGCTCGAAATCGGCATCGTGGAAGATCAGCGGCGGCGCCTCCTTGATGCGCAGCGCACCGTCCTTCACCTCGGTCAGCTTGCTGAACTGGTGCAGGTTCGGGTCGCGCCCCGCCTCTTTCCGCAACCGCGCCTGGTGCAGCCGCCGAAGGTCATCATCGCTGGTGTCGGCGATCAGCTCCTCCAGGTCGATCCACTCATAGAAAGCCTTCAGGATCGGCATCGCGCCATACCGCCCCATATGGTCGCGGTAACTGTCCGCCGCGCTCCACGCCGCCGCCGCCTGCGCCACCGCATCGAAGCCCCGGTCGGCCGCCGCGATCGCCAGGCTGGCGCACAGCCGCTTCACGTCCCACTCGAACGGGCCGATGCTCGCCTCGTCGAAGTCGTTGATGTCGAACACCAGGTTGCGCTCCGGCGTGGCAAACCCGCCAAAGTTCATCAGATGCGCGTCCCCACAGATCACCGGCTTGATGCCGGCATCGGCGCTGCCGTGCAGGTCATGCGCCATGATCGCCGCCGCGCCCCGGTAAAAGGCGAACGGGCTGGCCACCATCCGGCCATAGCGGATCGGCAGCAGCGCCTCCACCCGCCCGGCGCTGTTCGCCTGCAACAGGTCGATGGGATCGGCGCGGTCGGCCCGCACCCGATAATCGCCCAGCCCCTTGCGCGGCGCCCGGGCCCGCAGCGCCCGCCCCATCGCCGCCCGCTCAGCGAGCGGCTTCAGGAAACTGGCGGACGAAAGCGCCTCGGCCTTCTTCATGCTCATGCTCCTGCCGACGGCCGCGCCGCCACCCGCTCCCGCCACCCCGGCAGCCAGCTGGCGCCCGTCGGGATCGGCTGCCGCACGGTCGCCCCGAACTGCACGAACGCGAACAACAGGATATCCGCCAGCGTGAAGCGCTCGCCACACACCCAGGTCCGCCCCGCCATCAGCCCGTCCAGCCACAGCAGCTTCTCCGCCGCGATGGCCTTCAGCTCCGCGCCGGCCTCCGGCGTCACCAGCGTCATGCGCGGCGCGAACAGCGGCCGGCCCTCGGTCGCGCGAAAGCCGTTCGCCATCGGCTCCAATATGTAGAGGTCGATGCGCCGCATCCACATCCGCGCCTCCGCCCGTTCCGCCGCCGTCCGCCCGATCAGCGGCGGCTCGGGGTGCAGCTCCTCCAGATATTCGGCAATCGCCGTGATTTCGCAGATCACCGCGCCATCGTCGGTCTCCAGCGCCGGCGTCCCGCCCGCCGGGTTGCGCGCCACATGCGCCGCCTGCCGGTTCTCGCCCTTCAGGATGTCCAGCGTCACCGTCTCGATGGCCAGGCCTTTTTCCGCCATCACCATCCGCACCACATGCGGGTTCGGCCCCACGCTGTCATAGAATCTCATCGCTTTCTCCCTTCCCCACAGGATGCGGCGCGCGCCGGGGGTTGGCAAGACCGGCGCCGGCTCGCATGAAGGCGGCGATGACCGACCGCCTGCCCCGCCAGCATTTCGCGCTGCTCTTCGTCGCGCTGCTGGTCACCGCGGCGGGCAACACCGCGCTGCAAACCGTGCTGCCGGCCATCGGCCGCCAGATCGGCATCCCCGATCTCCTCGTCGCCCTCGTCTTCAGCCTGTCGGCCCTGCTCTGGACTTTCAGCGCCCCCTTCTGGGCAGAGGCGTCGGACAAGCGCGGCCGCCGCCGCCTGATGCAGGTCGGCGTCGCCGGCTTCGGCGTCTCGATGCTGCTCTGCGCCAGCATCATCGTCGCCGGCCTCAACGGCATCTTCGCCGCCGTCACCACCATGATCCTGTTCACGCTCGCCCGCGCCATCTTCGGCATCTTCGGCTCGGCGGCGTCGCCCGCCAGCCAGGCCTATGTCGCCAGCCGCACTTCGGAAGGTGAGCGCACCACCGCGCTCGCCACCCTCTCCAGCGCCTTCGGCCTCGGCACCATCCTCGGCCCGGCGATCGCGCCGCTGTTCATCATCGCGCCGCTCGGCCTCTCCGGTCCGATGTTCGGCTTCGCCCTCATCGCGTTCGCCGTCCTCGTCGCGCTGCAACTCGGCCTGCCCGATGACGACCCCACCCATGCCATCCACCTGACGCGCGGCTATGCCAGCGGCGCGTCCGTCGCCATGCCGTCGGTCGGCGGCGCGGCCCCCGGCGCCAGCATCACCGCCGCCGGAGAGGCCACCCGCCGCGGCAAGCGTGAGCGCCTCAGCGTCCGCGACCCGCGCGTCAAACCCTTCATGATTTTCGGTTTCACCAGTGGATCGCTGCAGGCCGTCGCCGGCCAGACGCTGGGCTTCCTGGTGATCGACCGCATCCAGGTGCCGCCCGCGCAGGCACCGCAATTCCTCGCCATCATCTTCATGGCCGGCGCCGGCGCCACGCTGCTGGCGCAATGGGGCCTGATCCGCATGCTGCGCCTCAACCCCTCGCAACTGATGCGCTACGGCACGCTGCTCGCGGCGCTCGGCACGCTCTGGATCGCCTTCGCCGCCGATTTCCACGCCCTCGTCATCGCCTATGCGCTCGCTTCGCTCGGCTATGGCTTCGCCCGGCCCGGCTTCACCGCCGGCTCCTCGCTCGCCGTCGGACCGGAGGAGCAGGGCGGCGTCGCCGGCGCCGTCACTGCGGTCAACGGCGCCTGCTTCATCGCCGCGCCCTTCGTCGGCATCGGACTCTACGAACTCATCCCCACCCTGCCCTACGAGCTCGGCGCCGCCGGCCTCGCGGCGCTGCTGATCTACGCCTGGCGCAACCCCGTCCTGCGCGCCAGCGCCGCCCACCGCGAACCCTTGGCCGACGTCGAACAACCATGATGGCATGTTCCACGTCGAACATGGAACCGATCAAGCCCTGATCAGCCAGCCCTTTCGCTGCATCGTCCGCAACGGCACCGTGCACAGCGCCGTCGCCACCACCGCGAACAGCAAAGACGCCCAGGGCAGCGGCAGCCCCGTCGCCGCAAACGGCGCGAACGCCAGCTCCCAAAGTTTCACCACCCCGTCCGGCTTGCGCACCAACACGGCCAGCAGCAGCATGTGCAGCACATAGAGCGTCAGCGCCGTCTGCCCCAGCAACAGCAGCCAGCGCGCCACCGCCATCCCGCCAACCCGGCCCCAAACCCGTCGCAACCCCCACCAGAACAAAAGCCCCAGCCCCGCCGTCACCAGCACGAAACTTCCCGTCCACAGCGCCTTGTTCACCGGCAGCACCAGCGCCAGCGCCAGCCCCGCCAGCAGCAACGCCGCACCCGCCGCCAGCAACCCGCCATCGCCCATCCCGCCGCGCAGCGCCCGCATCACCGCCACGCCCAGCAAGCCCGACGCCAGCGCCGGCAGCGTGGACAGCACCCCTTCCGGATCCCAGGTCCCGCGGAACACCCGGCCGGGCAGGAAGTGCCGGTCGAACCAGCCGCTCCACCCCATGCCCGGTGCCAGGCTCGGCAGGACTTCCCCCGGCGCCGGCACGAACAGCAGCAGCAGGCTGTGCGCCAGCAGGATCAGCGCCGCCACCCCCGCCGCCGGCCGCCATCCCGGCGCCGCCCGCATCAGCAGCGCGCAGCCCAGGTAAACCAGCGCGATCCGCTGCAACACGCCCGACGTCCGGATGTCGTGAAACTCGAACCGCGGCCGGATCAGCCACGACAGCAACACCCCCAGCGCGAACAGCACCAGCACGCGCCGCAGGATGGCCGGCCATCGCGGCGACGTTTGTCCGTCCAGCGCCAGCGGCACCGACAGCCCCACGATCAGCAGGAACCAGGGAAACACCAGGTCCGCCAGCGTCAGCCCGTCCCATTCGGCATGCGCCAGCCAGGGCAGCACATGCGCGGGGGAGCCCTGCACATTCACCAGCACCATCAGCACCACGGTCAGCCCGCGAAACGCATCCAGGCTTCCGTCCCTCGTCATGCCAGCAGGATCTGCCACCCCGGCCGCTCCGCCAGGAACGCCACCAGCCCCAGCGCCTCCACCCCCGGCGGCAGGTCGGCGGCGCGCAGGCCGTGCGCGTCCATCGCGCTCTGGCACAGCCCGATCCACACCCCGTCGCGCCACAGCATGTCCAGCGCCGTCGCCACCTTCGCATTGCCCAGCGCCCCCGCCGCGCCCTCCTTCAACAGCATCGCCACGCCGCGATCCATCGCGTTCAGCGTCGCCGCCAGCTCGACCGCGGCGGCAAAGCGCGGCCCCGGTGCCTCGGTCACGATCATCGCCACCCCGCTCATGCCGCCCCGCTCATGCCACCCCCCCATGCGCCGGGCAGGCGGGATCGCGCGGCACCCGCAGCGTCCGCTGCCGCTGCCCCAGCGCATCGTAGAGCAGAAGCTTCCCAAGCTGCGGCTCGCCGAACCCCAGGATCAGCCGCATCACCTCCAGCGCCGCCATCGCGCCGACCACCCCCGCCAGCGCCCCCAGCACGCCCTCGTCGGCGCAGGTGCCGCCCTCGCGCTCGGCGGCATCACCGGCAAAACAGCGCCAGCAGGCAGCATCGCCCAGATGCCCGGCGAACACCCCCAGCTGCCCCTCGAACGGGCCGATGGCCGCCGCCACCAGCGGGATGCCCAGCGCCACCGCGGCATCGCTCACCGCGCGCCGCGTCGCAAAATTGTCGCAGCCATCGGCGATCACATCATGCCCCGCCAGCATCGCCCGCGCGTTCGCCTGCCCCAGCCGCGTCGCCCGGGTCGCGATCCGCACATCGGGGTTCAGCGCCGCCAGCCGTTCCCGCGCCACATCCACCTTGTGCCGCCCCACGTCCGCCGTCCCGAACAGCGTCTGCCGCTGCAAATTGCTCAGGCTGACGGCATCATCGTCGATGATGCTGATGTTGCCCACCCCCGCCGCCGCCAGATAGGTCAGCATCGGCGAGCCCAGCCCGCCCGCGCCCACCACCGCCACCTTCGCCGACAGCAGCCTGCGTTGCCCCTCGCCGCCCACCTCCCGCAGCACGATATGCCGGGCATAGCGGTCGAGCTGCGCGTCGTTCATGTCCGTCCGGTCGAGCCGAACCCGCCCGCGCCGCGCGCCGTGTCATCCAGAGGCGCCACCCGCCACGCTGCACGCGTCACCGGCGCCAGCAGCAGCTGCGCGATCCGCATGCCGCGCGTGATGGTGAAGGGCGTGTCGGAAATATTGGCCAGGATCACCTTCACCTCGCCGCGATAGTCGCTGTCGATCGTCCCCGGCCCGTTCGGCACGATCAGCCCGGCATTCAGCGCCAGGCCCGAGCGCGCCCGCACCTGCACTTCATAGCCCGCCGGCACCGCCATCCGCAGGCCGGTCGGCACCGCCGCCCGCGCGCCGGGCATCAGCACGAAATCCCCCTCCACCGCCGCCACCGCATCCATTCCCGCGGCCCCTTCGGTGGCATAGGCCGGCAGCGGCAGGCCCAGCCCATGCGGCAGCACCTCCACCGCGATCTCAACCGAGCTCATCAGCGATCCCCGCCGCCAGCCGCGCCGCCACATCGGCCTTCGGCATCTCGTCCCAGCTCTCCACGCCGCCGGCGCGCACTACATGCACCCGGTTGTTCGCCCCGCCCATCACGTCGCCCGACACGTCATTGGCAACGATCCAGTCCGCGCCCTTCCGCTCGAGCTTCGCCCGGGCATGCGCGATGACATCGTCGGTCTCCGCCGCGAACCCCACCACCAGGCGGGGTCGCGCCGGCCCCGCCGCCGCAACGCTCGCCAGGATATCGGGATTCTCCACCAGCCGCAGCTGCGGCGGGCCATCCCTCCCCTTCTTCAGCTTGCCGGCGGCCGCCTCCACATGCCAGTCCGCCACCGCCGCCACCATCACCGCCACATCGGCGGGCAGCGCTCCCATCGTCGCCGCCAGCATCTCCCGCGCGCTCTCCACATCCACCCGCGTCACGCCCGCCGGCGTCGGCAGCGCCACCGGCCCCGCCACCAGCGTCACCCGCGCCCCCAGCGCCGCGCACGCCGCCGCGATCGCAAACCCCTGCCGCCCGGAGGAACGATTGGCCAGATAGCGCACCGGATCGATCGCCTCATGCGTCGGCCCCGCCGTCACCACCACATGCCGCCCCGCCAGCGCAGGCGCGTTGAGCGCTTCTCTCCCCTCCCCTTCAGGGGAGGGGCCGGGGGTGGGGCCGGGGGTGGGGACGAGCGCAGCAAGGGCCGCCTCGATCGCCTCCGCAATCACCCCCACCTCCGGCAACCGCCCCGGCCCGAACTCGCCGCACGCCATCGCGCCGACATCCGGCTCCATCACCGTCACGCCCCGCGCCCGCAGCGTCGCCACATTCGCCACCGTCGCCGCATGCTGCCACATGCGCACATTCATCGCCGGCACCGCGAACACCGGCTTGTCGGTCGCCAGCAGCAGCGTGGTCGCCAGGTCATCGGCGATGCCCGCCGCCATCCGCGCCAGCAGGTTCGCCGTCGCCGGGCACACCACCACCAGATCGGCCTGCCGGCTGAGCTGGATATGCCCCATCTCCGCCTCGTCCTTCAGGCTGAACAAATCCTCATACACCGGCGATTCGCTGAGCGCCGCCAGGCTCATCGGCGTCACGAACTGCTTCGCCGCCGCCGTTACCACCGGCGTCACATGGCCCCCCCGCGTCCGCACCAGCCGGATCAGCTCCAGTGCCTTGTAGGCGGCGATCCCGCCGCCCACGATCAGAAGAATGCGCCTGCCCTGCATGGCCCACGCCTTACGCGCCGAACGCCGCCGCGCCAAGCAGCCCCAGCAACACCCCCAGCGCGACGCCCATCATGGTCGCCCCCCAGGCGAACGGCCGCCGCACCGGCAGCGGCGGCAGCGGGATCGTCGGCGGCGCCGCGCCATCGGGCGGCAGCAGCCGCTCCGCCCGCCGCAGCAGCGTCGGCAGCCGCCTGAGCGTGCCCAGCCGTTTCAGCAGCCCGTCCGCCAGCGCCGCCTCCGGCCCCAGCTCGGCGCGGATCCAGTCGCGGATATAGGGTTCGGCCGCCGCCCACATGTTCACCTCGCGGTCCAGCGCCAGCGCCACGCCCTCCACCATCACCATCGTCTTCTGCAACAGCAGCAGGTGCGGCTGCACCCCCATGTCGAAACTGCGCGTGATCGCGAACAGCCCGTCCAGCAGGTTGGCGATGCTGATATCCTTGGCATTCTTGCCGCGAATGGGTTCCCCCACCGCCCGCAGCGCCGTCGCGAACTCCCCCACATCATGATGCGGCGGCACATAGCCCGCCTCGAAATGAATCTCCGCCACCCGCGCGTAATTGCCAACAAGAAGCCCGTAGAGGATCTCCGCCAGATAAACCCGCGCCCGCCGATCCAGCCGCCCCATGATGCCGAAATCAATGAGCACCAAAATGCCATCGGGGCGGACGAACAGATTGCCCTGGTGCAGGTCGGCATGGAAAAAACCGCTGCCGATCGCCTGCCGCAGGAACCCGCGCACCAGGCTCGTCGCCAGCGCCTTGCGGTCGATCCCCGCCGCCTCGATGGCGGCAACATCCGTCAGCTTGATGCCCTCCACCCATTCCAGCGCCAGCGTCCGGCGTGTCGTCCATTCCCAACGCACCGCCGGCACCATCACCCCGGGTTCGCCGCGCACCGCATCCGCCAGTTCGCTGGCGTTCCCCGCCTCGCGCCGCAAATCCAGCTCCGCCAGCGTCCATTGCCGGAAGGTCGCGATCACCAGCCGCGGCTTCAGCCGCGCGAACTCGCCGCCCAGCCGCTCCAGCTGGGTCGCCGCCCAAGCATAGTCCGCCAGCGCCGCCTCGAACTGCGCCTCCACGCCGGGCCGCAGCAGCTTCAGCGCCACCACGCTGCCATCATGGGCCACCGCCCGATGCACCTGCGCGATGGAGGCGGCGCCGACCGGCGTTTCATCGATGGAGGCGAAATGCACCCGCCAATCACCCCCCAGCGCCCGGTCGAACGCCGCCGACACCTCGTCCCACGGCGCCGGCGGCAGCGAATCCTGCAACCGCAGCAGATCGCGCGCCACATCCGCGCCGATCAGGTCGGGCCGTGTCGCCAGCGCCTGCCCCAGCTTGATCGCCGCCGGCCCGCACGCCTGCAATCCACCGGCGAAATCGGGTTTCGCCGGCGCACCGGCGCCGAACCGCAGCAACCGCGCCGCCACCCGGCCGGCCAGCGGTACATCAGCATGCCCCTCGAACGGGCGCAGGGCCCCGCGCGCCGCCAGCCGCCGCAGGTCGCCCAGCAGGCGCAGCCCATGACGCAGGTCAGCCAGCAACTACAGCTTCCACCCCGAGTGGATCGCCACCGCGCCGCCCAGGATCGGCGTCACCGCGACGCGAGAGAAGCCCGCGGCGCGGATCATGCCGGCAAACGCCTGCATGTCGGGAAAACGCCGGATGGACTCGATCAGGTAACGGTAACTTTCCGCATCGCCCGCCACCGCCTGCCCGATGCGCGGCACGACATGGTGCGAATAGGCATCGTACAGCTTCGCGAACCCCGGCCATTCGCAGGTCGAGAATTCCAGGCAGAAGAAGCGGCCGCCATATTTCAGCACGCGGTGGATGTCGCGTAGCGCCGCCGGGATGTCGGTGACGTTGCGGATGCCGAACGCGATCGCCGCCGCATCGAAGAAGGCATCGTCGAACGGCATCGCCTCGGCATTGGCGGCGCGCCAGGTCAGGCCCGCGATGCCGCGCTTGGCCGCCCGTTCCTCCCCCACCGCCAGCATGTCGGCATTGATGTCCGCCACCGTCACCGAAGCGCCGGATGTCGCCAGCCGGAAGGCGATGTCCCCCGTGCCGCCCGCCAGGTCCAGGATCGCCTCCCCGGCGCGCGGCCGCACCCGGCCCACGAAATCATCCTTCCACAACCGGTGCGCCCCCGCGCTCATCAGGTCGTTCATGATGTCATAGCGCCGCGCCACCGACGAGAACACCGCCCCCACCTTCGCGGTCTTCTCGGCGGGGGTCACATCGGCATAGCCGAAGCTCACGGTTTCGGGCGTGCTCATCTCCTTGCCTTAGCCGAGGCCACGAAGGCGGGGAAGGGCGCCCGCGTCGCAGGGCCTATGCGGCAAGCTTCCGCAGCACATAGGGCAGGATGCCGCCGGCGTAAAAATACTCCACCTCGTTCGCGGTATCGATCCGGCACAGCGTCTCGAACGAGCCCGCGCTGCCATCCTCCCGCACATAATCCACCACCAGCGTCTGCCGCGGCTTCAGCTCGGCCATGCCGCGGATGGTGAAGCGTTCCCTGCCCGTCAGCCCCAGGCTCGCGGCGCTGTTGCCCTCCAGATGCTGCAACGCCAGCACGCCCATGCCGATCAGGTTCGACCGGTGGATGCGCTCGAAACTCTCGGCGATCACCGCGCGCACGCCCAGCAGGGTGGTGCCCTTCGCCGCCCAATCCCGGCTGCTGCCGGTGCCATATTCCTTGCCCGCCAGGATCACCAGCGGCGTGCCGGATTCCTTGTACTTCATGGCCGCGTCATAGATCGCCATCACCTCGCCGGTCGGCAGATAGGTGGTCACGCCGCCCTCCGTCCCCGGCGCCAGCTGGTTCCTGATGCGGATGTTGGCGAAGGTGCCGCGCATCATCACCTCATGGTTGCCGCGCCGCGCGCCATAGCTGTTATATTCGCTCTTCGGCACCTGCCGCTCGCTCAGGTAACGCCCCGCCGGCGAATCGCCCTTGATGCTGCCCGCCGGGCTGATGTGATCGGTGGTGATGCTGTCCCCCAGCACCGCCAGCGCGGCGGCCTCCACCACATCCACCACCGGCGCCGGCGTCATCGTCATCCCCTCGAAATAGGGCGGGTTCGCCACATAGGTGCTGGACGGGTTCCATTTATAGGTATCGCCGCCGGTCACCCTTATGCCCTGCCAGTGCGCGTCGCCGTCGAACACATTGGCATAGCGCGCGCGGAACATCTCCGGCGTCACCGCGCTCGCCACCATCGCGCCCACCTCGGCATTGGTCGGCCAGACATCGCGCAGATAAACGGGCTGGCCATCGCTGCCCGTGCCCAGCGGCGCCTGCGTGATGTCGCTGCGCATCGTGCCGGACAGCGCATACGCCACCACCAGCGGCGGACTGGCGAGATAGTTCGCCTTCACATCCGGCGACACGCGGCCTTCGAAATTGCGGTTGCCGGAGAGCACGCTCACCGCCACCAGGTCATTGCCGTTGATCGCCTCGCTGATCGGTTCGGGCAGCGGCCCCGAATTGCCGATGCAGGTGGTGCAGCCATAGCCGACCAGGTTGAACCCCAGCGCATCCATGTCGGCCGTCAGGCCACTTTTGTTGAAATAATCCGTCACCACCTGGCTGCCCGGCGCGAAGCTGGTCTTCACCCAGGGCTTCGGCCGCAACCCCAGCGCATTTGCCTTGCGCGCGACCAGCCCGGCCGCCACCAGCACATTGGGGTTGGAGGTGTTGGTGCAGCTGGTGATCGCCGCGATCACCACATCGCCATGCCCCAGGTCATGCGCGCCGCCGCTGACCGCCACGCGCCGCTCGCTGTCGTCGGCCTTTTTGTAACCGCCCGCCAGTTCCAACTCGAACGCCTCGTCCGCATCCCCCAGCAGCACCCGGTCCTGCGGCCGGCGCGGGCCCGCCAGGCTCGGCATCACGCTTCCCAGGTCCAGCTCCAGCGTGTCGGTGAACACCGGGTCCGGCGTCTGCGCATCGCGCCACATGCCTTGTGCCCGCGCATAGGCCTCCACCAGCGCGATCCGGTGCGCATCGCGCCCGGTCAGCCGCAGATAGTCGAGCGTCTTGGCGTCCACCGGGAAGAAGCCGCAGGTCGCGCCATATTCCGGTGCCATGTTGGCGATGGTCGCCCGGTCGGCGAGCGTCAGCGCGTCCAGCCCCGGCCCGAAAAACTCCACAAAGCGCCCCACGACCCCCTTCTTGCGCAGCATCTGCGTCACGGTCAGCACCAGGTCGGTCGCCGTCACCCCCTCGGCCAGCGTACCGTGCAGGCGGAAGCCGACCACCTCGGGAATCAGCATGGACACCGGCTGGCCCAGCATCGCCGCCTCCGCCTCGATCCCGCCGACGCCCCAGCCGAGCACGCCCAGGCCGTTCACCATCGTCGTATGGCTGTCGGTGCCGACCAGCGTGTCCGGGTAGGCAATATGCGCGCCGTCGGCCGCCTCGCTCACCCACACCGTCTGCGCCAGATATTCCAGGTTCACCTGGTGGCAGATGCCCGTCCCCGGCGGCACCACGCGGAAATTGCGCAGCGATTGCGAACCCCAGCGCAGGAACTCATAGCGTTCGATGTTGCGGGCATATTCCAACTCCACATTGTTGCCGAACGCCTGCGGCGTGCCGAACTCGTCCACCATCACGCTATGGTCGATCACCAGGTCGACGGGCACCAGCGGGTTGATCTTCTGCGCGTCCCCGCCCAGCTTCGCCATGGCGTCGCGCATCGCCGCCAGATCGACGACCGCCGGCACCCCGGTGAAATCCTGCATCAGCACCCGCGCCGGCCGGTACTGGATCTCCTGGTCGCTCGTCCGCGTCGCCTGCCAGCTGGAAATGGCCTTCACATCGTCAACGCTGACCGTCACCCCATCCTCGAACCGCAACAGATTCTCCAGCAGCACCTTCATGCTGAACGGCAGGCGCGACACATCCCCGATCGCCCCCTGCGCCGCCTGCAGGCTGAAATAATCATAACGCCGCCCCTCCACCTCCAGCGTCCGACGGGTGTTCAGCATGTCGTGGCCAAGCGCGGTCATCGGAGGTCCTTACATCGATAAAAGGCAAGGCGCGGTCATAAGACGAGCGCGCCACAGGGGCAAGCAGAAGGCTGGCTCCGAATAGACTTAGCGACAGAGCAACCCCGCCAGATACCCCCCCGTATAACTCCTGCTCGCTCCCGCCACCATCTCCGGCGTGCCCTCCGCCACCAGCATGCCGCCGCCGCTGCCGCCCTCCGGCCCCATGTCCAGCACCCAGTCGGCGGTCTTGATCACCTCCAGATTATGCTCGATCACCACCACCGTATTGCCCTGCTCCACCAGCGCGTGCAGCACCTCCAGCAGCTTGCGCACATCCTCGAAATGCAGGCCCGTCGTCGGCTCGTCCAGGATATAGAGTGTCTGCCCGGTCGCCCGCCGGCTCAGCTCCTTCGCCAGCTTCACCCGCTGCGCCTCGCCACCGCTCAGCGTCGTCGCCTGCTGCCCCACGCGGATGTATCCCAGCCCCACCTCCGCCAGCATCGCCAGCCGGTCGCGGATCGGCGGCACAGCCTGAAAGAGGCTGACCGCATCCTCCACCGTCATGTCCAGCACATCGGCGATGCTGTGGCCCCGGTGCTTCACCTCCAGCGTCTCGCGATTGTAGCGCTTCCCATGGCAGACATCGCAGGTGACATAGACGTCGGGCAGGAAGTGCATCTCGATCTTCAGCACGCCGTCGCCCTGGCACGCCTCGCACCGCCCGCCCTTCACGTTGAAGCTGAACCGCCCCGGCTTGTAGCCGCGCGCCAGGCTCTCCGGCAGCCCGGCGAACCAGTCGCGGATGTGCGTGAACGCGCCCGTATACGTCGCCGGGTTCGACCGCGGCGTGCGGCCGATCGGCGATTGGTCGATGTCGATCACCTTGTCCAGATGCTCCAGCCCCTCGATGCCGTCATGCGCGCCCGAGACGATGCGCGCCCCGTTCAGCGCCTTCGCCGCGGCGGCATAGAGCGTGTCGATGGTGAAGCTGCTCTTGCCGCTGCCCGACACCCCGGTCACGCAGGTGAAGGTGCCCAGCGGGATGCCCGCCGTCACCCCCTGCAGGTTGTTCGCCCGCGCGCCCCGCACCGTCAGCCGCCGGCCATTGCCCTTCCGCCGCACCGCCGGCACGGGCACGCTGCGCCGGCCCGCCAGATAATCGCCGGTCAAACTCTCCGGCGCATTCAGGATGTCCGCCAGCGTCCCCTGCGCGATCACCCGGCCGCCATGCTCGCCGGCGCCCGGCCCCATGTCCACCACATGGTCGGCGGTGCGGATGGCATCCTCGTCATGCTCCACCACCAGCACGGTGTTGCCCAGGTCGCGCAACCGCCGCAGCGTCAGCAGCAGCCGGTCATTGTCGCGCTGGTGCAGCCCGATGCTCGGCTCATCCAGCACGTAGAGCACGCCCGACAGCCCCGACCCGATCTGGCTCGCCAGCCGGATGCGCTGCGATTCCCCACCAGAGAGCGTCCCTGAATTGCGGTTCAGGCTGAGATAGCCCAGCCCGACATTCACCAGAAACCCCAGCCGCTCGTTGATCTCCTTCAGGATGCGAACGGCGATCTCGTTCTGCTTGGCCGTCAGTTTTTCGGACAGCCCGCTGAACCAGCCAAAGGCATCGGTCACGCTGCGGTCCACCCCCTGCGCGATGCTCTCGCCGGCGATCTTCACGCACAGCGCCTCGGGCTTCAGCCGCGCGCCATGGCAGGTCTCGCACGGCGCGCTCGACTGGTATTTCGCCAGCTCCTCGCGCATCCAGGCGCTCTCGGTATCCTTGAAGCGCTTGTCCAGATTGGCGATCACGCCATCGAACGCCTTGTTCACCTCATAATTCTTGCGCCCGTCCTCGAACCGCAACGGGATCGCCTTGCCCTTCGTCCCGTACAGGATCGCCGTCCGCGTCGCCTCCGGCAGTTTCACGAACGGCATGTCCACGCTGCCCCCCAGCGCCCGCACCACGCTTGAGAGCACCTGCATGTAATAGGGCGACGGCGGCGACGATTTCGCCCACGGCACCACCGCCCCCTCCGCCAGGCTCAACCCCTCGTTCGGCACCACCAGCCCGGGGTCGAAAAACAGCTTCTCCCCCAGCCCGTTGCAGCTGGGGCAGGCCCCCTGCGGCGCGTTGAAACTGAACAGCCGCGGCTCCACCTCCGGCAGGGTGAAGCCGCTGACGGGGCAGGCGAATTTTTCGGAGAAGGTCAGAATTCTCCCCTCCCGTTGACCTTCGGTCGCCTGCGGCTGAGGGGAGGGGCCGGGGGTGGGGCCGTCCGTCGCCGGCGCATCCACCATCTCCACCACCGCCAGCCCGTCCGCCAGCTTCAGCGCCGTCTCGAAACTCTCCGCCAGCCGCTGTTCCAGCCCCGGCCGCACCACCAGCCGGTCCACCACCACATCGATGTCATGCTTGTATTTCTTGTCGAGCGCCGGCGCCTCCTCGATCTCATACAGCGTGCCGCCGATCCGCACCCGCTGGAAGCCGCCGCGCTTCCACTCCGCCAGCTCCTTGCGATATTCCCCCTTCCGCCCGCGCACCACCGGCGCCAGCAGCATGAAGCGCGTGCCCTCGGCCAACGCCATCACCCGGTCCACCATCTGGCTGACCGTCTGCGCCGTGATCGGCAGGCCGGTCGCCGGCGAATAGGGCACCCCCACCCGCGCCCACAGCAGCCGCATGTAATCATAGATCTCGGTCACCGTCCCCACGGTGGAGCGCGGGTTGCGGCTGGTGGTCTTCTGCTCGATGCTGATCGCCGGAGAGAGCCCCTCGATATGATCGACATCAGGCTTCTGCATCAGCTCCAGGAACTGCCGCGCATAGGCGCTCAGTGATTCCACATAACGCCGCTGCCCCTCGGCATAGATGGTATCGAACGCCAGGCTGGACTTGCCGCTGCCCGAAAGCCCCGTGATCACGATCAGCTGATCGCGCGGCAGGTCGATGTTCACATCCTTCAGATTATGCTCGCGCGCACCGCGAACCGAAATATGAGTCAGCATAAACGTTCTTTAATTGTTCCCTATCGGACGGACAACCCCGCCACCGCCAGCGATTTGGCAATATCGGCAATCGACCGATAGAGCAGCATCGGATCGTCTCGTGTCGGCGTGAATCCGCGCGATGCCCAGAACGCCTGTGCCTCTTCGTCAATGGCATTCACCATCAAGGCGCGGCCACCGATCAATCCTGCGGCCATGATGCTGCGCTGCAGGGCATGCTTCAACAAACCATTGCCGACACCGCAGCCGGCATAGGTTTGATCGACCGCCAGCTGCCCGAGCAAAATGCAAGGCACAGGATCCGGCGGTTGTCCCGTCCTGATGGCGCGCGGGAAGAAGCCGGGCACAACCGCGGTCGGCGCCAAGCCATAAAAGCCGACCACGCGCTCCTGCGCTTGTACAACCATGACCGCCGTGAAGCCCTTCTGTTGGTTGGATACGGCCCGTTCCCGCAGCCAACGGTTCAGCGCCGGCTTGCCGCAGGAAAAAGCGGATACGTCATGGTCGGGCCGGATGGGTTCGGGTAAAGAAACGATCATGCTCAGGGCTCCAACTTTAAAGGAACCGCGCACATGCTCACCCCTATTTTCATTGACAGCGCAAGATCACTGCACCGCAGCTAACCGGAACGACAAGTAACTTACGAAATGGTCATTCATCCTCCCAAGGTGCCTTCCGCGCCAAACGGGATACCAGTTCGGGAACCACAACCGCCTCGCTCTCCAGCTTGGCAACAAAATCGGCAAAAGCTTCAGAACTCATGCGAAGCAAGGTCGATTCCATGATCAACGCCTCCGCACTGCGGACCGCAGCCTCGCGCATGAAATCCGTCCGGCTGCTGCCGCGCAGCCGCGCCGCCCGGTCGATGATCGCAATATCCCGCTGCGGCAGCCGCAACGAAAGCGGATGATCTCGATGGGTGTCAACCTGTGCCATCGCGCTGAAATACACCGCCGTATCGCAAATTACAATACGCCTTGCCTAGCGGCGGATCAGCAGCAGGTCACGCCCGCCCCGCCCTGCCACGAACAGGTCCATCTTCCCATCACGATTGGCATCCACCGCCGCCACATCGAACCCGCGCGCCACCGCCGTCGGCGGCAGCCAAACCTCGCTCACATCCTCGAACCGCGCGCCCCGGTTCAGCAGGATGCGCACCGGCCCGGTCGGGTCCGCGCCGCGCAGGTCGGCCGCCACCCCCACCGTCACCAGGTCGAGCCGCCCATCACCGTCCAGATCGATCGCCAGCGCGGCGATGCTGTTCTCCCGCCGCTGCGGCAGCCGGTCGGTCGCATCCACGAACCGGCCCTTGCCATCGTTCAGCAGCAGCCGGTTCTGCGCCACCGCATTCGGGTTCCACAGCTTCGTATTGGCGAAAAACAGGTCCGCGTCGCCATCGCCGTCGGCATCGAACAGCAGCGCATCGCGCGTCTCCTCCGGCCCCGCCGCCGGCCGCGGCAGCACCTCCGCCGGCGCCAACGCGAACAGGCCCCTGCCGTCGTTCAGATAGATCTGGTTCCGGTCCTCATTCCCCAGCACCAGGTCCGGGTCGCCATCGCCATCCAGATCGCCCGCGCTCACATCCTGCGTGCCGCCATAGGTCGCCGGCAGCCGCGCCACGCTTTCATCCCGGAAGCGTCCCTTGCCCATCCCCATCCACAGGCTGGACACCTTGTCACCGCCAAAGAACAGGTCGGGCCGCTTGTCGCCATCGGCATCGAACGCCGTCACCGCATTCGCCTTCACCCGGTGCCGGATGCGCTCGCTGGCGTCGGTGAAACGGCCCCTGCCATCGTTCAGATACAGCTCCGGCAGCAGGTCATCCTCGTTCGCCACCGCGATATCCAGGTCGCCGTCGCCATCCAGGTCGGCAACCGCGCTCTCCTCGCTGTCGCGCGCCGCCCGGGGCAGCCGGTCGCTGGCATCGCGAAACCCGCCCTTGCCATCGCCCAGCAACAGCCGGTTCGGGTCGCGCTCCATCGCGATCACCAGATCGTCGATGCGGTCGCCATCGACATCGGCCACCACCACGTTCATCGAATGGCCCTGCCCCGGTTTCACCGGCAACCCCGCCGAGGCATCGATGAAATTCGGCACCGGCATCGCCGCGCCGGTCAGCAGCATCGCCATCGCACACGCCCATCGCCGCATCTTCACCTCCCTATCCCGCATCCCGATCCGACACCGCCGGCCCCTCCGGCCGCGTCAGTACGAACAGCGCGCTCGCCCCCAGCGCCAGCGCCTGCACCGCCAGCACCCAGCCCGACACCCCCAGCGCCAGCGACACGCCGAACACCGCTGCCATCGACAGCGCCGACACGATCTTCACCCGCCGAGAGATCGCCCCATGCCGGTGCCAATTCTCGATGAACGGCCCGAACAGCCGGTGCCCCAGCAGCCAGCTATGCAAGCGCGGAGATGAACGCGCGAAGGCGAACGCAGCCAGCAGCAGGAAAGGCGTGGTCGGCAGCAAGGGCAGCACCACGCCGATCGCCCCCAACGACAGCGCGGTCAGACCAAAGGCAATCCACAAGGGGCGTGTCACGCGGTTCTGCTCATGCGCTCCGCCTCTAGCACATCGCCGCAATCGCGCTAACCTCATGCCATGAGCTGGCAACCCGAAATCGACGAACTCAACCGCCGCCGCCAACTCGCCCATGCCATGGGCGGGCCCGACAAGCTGAAACGGCAGGCCGACGCCGGCCGCCTGGATGCCCGCGCCCGCATCGCCGCGCTCGCCGATCCCGGCAGCTTCCATGAACTGGGCGAACTCGCCGGCTTCGGCAGCTATGCCCCGGACGGCAGCCTGACCGCCTTCCAGCCGGCCAACTTCCTCTATGGCCGCGCCACGCTGGACCAGCGCCCGGTCGTGCTGACCGCCGACGATTTCACCGTCCGCGGCGCCGCCGCCGACGCCGCGCTCCACCGCAAGCTGACCGAGGCCGAACGGCTGGCGAACGAATATCGCCTGCCGCTGATCCGCATGATCGAGGGCACCGGCGGCGGCGGTTCGGTCAAGACGCTGGCCTCCTCCGGTTACACCTACATTCCCGAACTGCCGGGCTGGGAGGTGATGATCGACAATCTGGCGACCGTGCCCGTCGTCGCGCTGGGCCTCGGCCCGGTCGCCGGGCTGGGCGCCGGCCGGCAGGTGATGGCGCATTTCAGCGTGCTGGTCGATGGCCTGTCACAGATGTTCGTCGCCGGCCCACCGGTGGTTCTTGCTGCGGGCGAAAAGCGCAGCAAGGAGGAGCTGGGGGGTGCAGCAATCCATGCAGCAAATGGCGCCATCGACCTGCGGGTGGCCACCGAAGGGGACGCCTTCGCCGCGCTGCGCCGTTTTCTTTCCTATTTGCCCTCAAGCGTTTACGAAATTGCTGCGCGCAGCAATCCCGCCGACGATCCGCGTCGCCGCGCCGAATCCCTGCTGTCCGCCATCCCCCGCGATGGCCGCAAGCTCTACGCCATCCGCCCCATCCTGGACGCCATCGTCGATCACGGCAGCCTGTTCGAGATCGGCCGCGAATGGGGCACCGCCATCGTCACGGCCTTCGCCCGGCTGGACGGCTGGCCGGTCGCCATCCTCGCCTCCGATCCGATGGCGCTCGGCGGGCTCTGGACGGCGGCGACCGCGCGCAAAGTGGAACGCTTCGTCGACCTCGCCGACACCTTCCACCTGCCGGTGGTGCACCTGGTCGACAATCCCGGCTTCATGATCGGGCGAAAGGCGGAGGAGGAGGCGACCATCCGCTGGGGCAGCCGCGCGCTGATGGCGATCTATCAGGCCACCACCCCCTGGTGCAGCGTCATCCTGCGCAAGGCCTATGGCATGGCCGGCAGCGGCCATGGCCCGGCCGACCGCTTCCGCTGGCGCATGGCCTGGCCCAGCGGCGACTGGGGCAGCCTGCCCATCGCCGGCGGACTGGAAGCCGCCTATCGCGCCGAGCTGGAGGCCGCCGAAGATCCCGCCGCCACCCTCGCCGCCATCAAGGCGCAGCTCGACGCCGTGCGCTCGCCGTTCCGCACCGCCGAGCATTTCGGCGTCGAAAGCATCATCGACCCGCGTGACACCCGCGCCGAACTCTGCCGTTTCGCCACGCTCGCACAGCGCCGCCTGACGCCGGGCAAACGCCCCGGCGGCTGGCGACCCTGACCATCAAAAACTGCCCGACCCCAGCCGCGCGACGATCAGGTCGAGCTGGTCGAGACTGCTGAAACTCAGCGTCACCTGCCCGGCGCCATCCTTCGCCTCGATCCGCGTCTTCAGGCCGGTCGAATCGGCGATGTTCCGCTCCAGCGCCTCGATATCCGCGTCGCGCGCCGGCTTCGCCTTGCGGGGCTTCGCCATGCCCTTCGCCCGCACCAGCGCCTCCAGCTGGCGTACCGTCAGCGCCTGTTCCACCACCCGCCGCGCCAGCGCCAGCGGCTCTTCCACCCCGGCGAGCACCTTGGCATGGCCCAGGCTCAGCCGGCCGTCGGCCACCATCGCCTGCACCTCCTCCGGCAGATAGACCAGCCGAACCATGTTGCTGATATGACTGCGGGATTTGCCGACCCGCTTCGCCATCAGCTCATGGTCCACCTGGTGCCGGTACATCAGCTGGCGATAGGCCTGCGCTTCCTCCATCGGGTTCAACTCGGCGCGCTGGATATTCTCCACCAGCGCCGCTTCCAGGATCGATTCCCCGTCCACATCGTGGATGATGACCGGAATGTCATGCCGTCCCGCCATCCGGGCCGCGCGCCAGCGCCGCTCCCCGGCGACGATGATATGGCGCCCCTCGCGCTCCGCCGTCACCACGATCGGCTGCAACAACCCCATGTTGCGGATCGAACTCGCCAGCTCTTCCAGCGCCGCGGGATCGAAATGCCGCCTCGGCTGGTCCGGATTGGGCGCGATCATCGCGATCGGCAGCATCAACGTATCGCCGCTCTTCGGCTTCGCCGGCGCGCCCATCTCGTCCAGCAGGGCCGAAAGCCCGCGCCCCAGACCCCGTTTCGCCGCAGCTTCCGTCATCGTCACCCTTTCATGCCGCCCGCGCCGCCGGCGCACCGATGATTTCACGCGCCAGGGCCAGATAGGCCTCCGACCCCGGACAGCGCAGGTCATAGAGCAACGCCGGCAGCCCGTGGCTCGGCGCCTCCGACAGGCGCACATTGCGCGGGATCACCGTGCGCAACACCTGGCTCCCCAACGCCGCGCGCACGTCCGCCTCGACCTGGCCCGACAGGCTGTTGCGCCGGTCCACCATGGTCATCAACACGCCCAGCAGGGCCAGCCGCGGATTCCCGCGTGACCGAACTTGTTCAATGGTTTGAAGGAGTTGCGTCAACCCTTCCAGCGCATAATATTCCGCCTGCAATGGGATCAGCACCGAATCGACCGCCATCAGCGCATTCAGCGTCAACAGGCCCAGCGACGGCGGACAATCGATCAGTACCCAATCGGGCAGGACCGCATCGGCCAGCACCGCCTTCAGCCGTTCGGTGCGGCGCGGCACCTCCACCAGCTCGACCTCGGCGCCTGAAAGCTGCTCATGGGCCGGCACCACCGACAGTCCTGGAACCAGGGCGGGCCGCGAGGCGTCCGCGAGCGTGGCGGTGCCTGTCAGAAGCTCGTAGCTGGAGGGTGAACGCTGATCGCGCGCGATGCCCACGCCGGTTGACGCATTGCCCTGCGGGTCAAGGTCGATCAGCAAAGTCGAAGCCCCGCTGGCAGCCAGGGCGGTGGCCAGGTTGACCGCGGTGGTCGTCTTTCCGACCCCCCCCTTCTGGTTGGCGATGGCAACGCGCCGCATCAACCCGTCTTTCGTCTGACATCGGTGGCGAGAAGGATTCGCGCCTCCGGCTCCGTCATACTCGGCGCAAGGGTCACGTCAAAGCGATAGCGGCGCTGCGCATCGGATATTTCGGCCGCATGGCGGACGCCCTTGGGCAGCACCCAGCGCGTATCGGGCCGGGCGTGCGACAAACCCCAATCGAACAGGCGTTCCACCGGCGCGCATGCGCGGGCGGTCAGGATGTCCGGCCGCATCGGCGCCAGGGCTTCGACACGGGCGCAATGGACCTGCACATGGGTCAATCCCATCTCGGCAACGGCTGCGGCCAGAAAATCGCATTTCTTGCCAACCGATTCGATCAGATCGAAGCGGCTGCCATGATCCATCGCGGCCAGCACCAGCGAAGGAAAACCGCCGCCAGCCCCCATGTCCACCCAATGCTGGCCCGCCGGCGTCAGCGCTGCCAACTGCGCTGAATCGGCGAAATGGCGATGCCAAATGGCCGGCAAGGTCGATGGTGCGACCAGGTTCATGCGCCCTTGCCACTCGACGAGCAGGGCGGCGTAGCGGTGCAGCCGATCCAATGTTCCACGTGGAACATTGAACCGGTCCGCAAACGCCTCCGGTGTCACGCCGCCTCGGCCAGCGCATTGCGGCGCAGCCAGGCGATGAGGGCGGTGATGGCGGCAGGCGTGACGCCGTTCACTCGGGATGCCTGCCCGATCGTGGCCGGTGCCGCCCGGCCCAGACGCTCGATCATCTCGGTGGACAGGCCCGCGACGCGCGCAAAGTCCATGTCCCGTGGCAGTCGCAGCGTCTCATCCCGATGCAGGGCGGCAACGTCCGATTCCTGTCGGCTGAGATAGACGACATAGCGCGCATCGGTTGCGATGCGGTCCGCGATGGCAGCGGGAATGGCCGCGAAACGCGGATCGGCCCGGCCAAGCAGTGCCCAATCGACGGTGGGAAAGCGCAGCCAGTCCCAAGCGCTTCGTTGCTGACCATCGTTGCGGATTTCGGCGCCGTTGTCGATGAGCGCGGCGGGATTAAGAATCGTCTCGCGTGACAGCGTTTCCGCGCCCTTCAGCGCCGCCTGGGTATCCGCCCATTGCGCTGCCCGACGGGCACCGACCAGGCCCATTGACAGGCCCAACGGTGTGAGTCGGGCGTCGGCATTGTCCGCGCGAAGTCGCAGGCGATATTCGGCGCGGGAGGTGAACATGCGATAGGGCTCGCTGACGCCCTGTGTGGTCAGATCGTCGATCATCACCGCGAGATAGCTGCTGGCGCGATCGAGCGGCAGCGGCCCCAAGCCGGACGCGGCGCGCGCGGCGTTCGTTCCGGCGACCAGACCTTGCGCGGCGGCTTCCTCATAACCGGTCGTGCCGTTGATCTGCCCCGCCAGCCACAGCCCCGGCATCGCCCGCAGTTGCAGGCTGCTGTCGAGCGCACGCGGGTCGATATGGTCATATTCGACCGCATAGCCCGGTTCGACAATCTCCACCCGTTCGAGGCCGGCGATGGTCCGGAGCATCGCCAACTGAACATCCACGGGCAGGCTGGTTGAAATGCCGTTGGGATAGACCAGCGGATCATCGACGCCTTCGGGCTCCAGGAAGATCTGGTGGCCGTCGCGGTCGCCGAAGCGCATGACCTTGTCTTCGACGGATGGGCAGTAACGCGGCCCGACGCCATCGATTCGGCCGGCATACATCGGCGCGCGATGGATGTTCTGCCGGATGATGGCATGCGTGGCGGCGTTGGTGCGCGTGATGAAACAGGACAGCTGCGGCAGCGCGGCAGCGGTGGTGAAGCTGGAGAAGAAGCTCGGCTGGCTGTCGCCCGGCTGTTCCTCCAGGCCGCTCCAGTCGATGGTGCGGCCATCGAGACGCGGCGGTGTGCCGGTTTTCAGACGGCCCATCGGAAGGTTCAGCGCGCGCAGCTGTTGGGCAAGTCGATGCGCGCCGCCCTCACCAACACGACCGCCGATCTTCTGCGATTCGCCACGGTGCATGATGCCGCCAAGAAAGGTTCCCGTGGTAAGGACAACAGCGGCGGCCGACATCGCGCCGACACTGGTCTCTATGCCCACAACGCGCTGCCCGGCATGGCTCAGCGCCAGCACTTCGGCTTCGACGATGTCGATCCGTCCCTGCTCGCGAAGCAGGGCGCGTGTCGCGGCGGCGAAATGCTTGCGGTCGGCCTGACTGCGCGGGCCCTGCACCGCCGGGCCTCGGCTGCGGTTCAGCAGTCGGAACTGGATCGCGGAAGCATCAGCCGCGCGCCCCATGATGCCATCGAGCGCGTCGATCTCCCGAACCAAATGCCCCTTGCCCAGCCCGCCGATGGCGGGATTGCAGCTCATCTGACCGATATTGTCGGCGCGAAGCGTCACCAGGATCACATGCGCGCCCAGCCGGGCCGCGGCGGCCGCCGCCTCCGTCCCCGCATGGCCGCCGCCGATGATGATGACATCGCATTTCATCGGCCCGCCCTAATTCACCCAGGCGATTCGGTCAAAGCTGTCTGTCCGCCATCCATGTTCCACGTGGAACATCGGTCTCATTGTTCCACGTGGAACAGTCATTTGCCGATGCAGAAGCGGCTGAAAATCTGGTCGAGCACCGCCTCGGCATCGACTGCTCCGGTCAGGCGCCCCAAGGCGCGCACGGCCAAGCGCAGGGACTCGGCGCGCAGGACGGGATCCGGCTGTCGCTGAGCGGCACGCAAATCCTCCCGCGCCGTGGACAGCCAGTGGACATGTCGCGCATGGGTAACAAGCGCCGGCTCGCCCGGCGGCATCTGCGCGCGTGCCCAGGCAATCAGCCTGTCGAGCAGCGAATCCAGCCCGGCACCGGTCGTCGCCGAGAGCGCCACATGGCTGCCGTGGTCGCCCGGCCTCTCTTCGCTCAGATCGATCTTGTTGCGAATCTTCAGCACGGAACCGGGGACATCGATCGACTCTTCGCCCAGCAACAGGATCAAATCAGCGGAGGCGGCGCGGGCGCGGGCGCGGGCGATGCCTTCGGCCTCGACCGGGTCCGTGCTGTCGCGCAACCCGGCGGTGTCGAGCACGATGGCCGGGACGCCACCGAGGTTGAGGGGGACTTCGATGATGTCCCGCGTCGTTCCGGCGTGGGGCGTGACAATGGCGACATCGCGCGCCGCGAGCGCGTTGACGAGGCTGGACTTGCCGGCATTGGGGGGACCGATGACGGCGATGGTCAGGCCGTCGCGGACACGAGCGCCGCTGTCGGCGCTGGCAAGGGCCGAGTCGAGTTCAGCCAGCAGCGGCGCGACGCGATGCCGGACCGTGGCAAGCCCCGCAGCGACATCGGCTTCCTCCTCAGCGAAGTCGAGATCGGCTTCCGCGTCGGCGAGGAGGGTGAGGAGGTGATGGCGCCAGCTCTCGGCCTTGGCACGCAGGCGGCCGCTGGCGTTGGTCAATGCCTGGTCGCGCTGCGCGGCGGTCTCGGCGACGATCAAGTCCGAGAGGGCTTCGGCCTGGGTGAGGTCGATGCGGCCGTTGAGGAAGGCACGACGGGTGAATTCGCCGGCTTCGGCGGGATGGAGGCCCGGCATCGCCGACAGGGCATCGAGGACACCGGCGACAACGGCCGGGCTGCCATGAAGATGAAGTTCGACGCAGTCTTCGCCGGTGAAGCTGGCCGGGGCCGGGAACCAGAGCGTGAGCGCGGTGTCGAGCAGGGTCCCGGTGCGGGGGTCGTGCAGGCGGCGGAGGCTGGTGTGACGGGGAGCGGGCAAGGGACGGTTGGTCAGCGCTTTGAGGGTCGGGCCGGCTGCCGGGCCGCTGAGCCGGATGAGGGCGACGCCGGCGGGCGGGGTGCCGCTGCCCAGCGCGAAGATGGTGGACATTCAGTCCTTCTTGCCCCCGTCTTTCTTGCCCATGCCTGCCGCTGACCAGAAGAGTTGCTGCATCTTTTCAAGGCCTTCGGACATGCCGGGGAGGCCGCCGGTCCAAGCGCGGGTCATGCGGTCGATGTCGGCCGGCGTGATGCCCTCGGTCATCAGCGCCTGGGCACGGGCCAGCCAGGCGTCATGCAGTGGCGTGACGTCTGGCAGGCCCAGGAAGGCGCGGGCTTCGGCCGGGGTGCAATCGATGTCGAAGGTGATCTTCATGGCGCGCCAATCCCCAAGTTCATGCAACGAGTATATCCTGTTCCATCATCCGAAACAAAATGTGTTTGTTTTCAATGTTTTGACTGCTCATTTGGCGGTCGGGACGAGGGTTGCCGTGGTGAGGGGCGCGTCCTTCTGGCCGCGGGCATGGGCTTCGTTGGCGCGCATCACGCGCAGCAGATTCTCACCGGCGAGCTTGCGCAGGTTCGCGTCGCTCCAGCCGCGGCGGGCGAGCTCGGCGAGAAGCGCGGGGTAGCGGTCGACGCCCTCGAGGCCGACGGGGGTGATGTCGATGCCGTCATAGTCGCCACCGAGGCCGACATGATCGTGGCCGGCGACCTTCGCGGCATGCTCGATGTGGTTGGCGACCTCGGCGAGCGTGGTGACGGGGCGCGGGTTGGCGGCGTCCCAGGCGTCGGTCGCGGCCTTGATGCGGTCGGGCTGGCCGAGGAAGCGGGATTTCGCCCGGGCGGCTTCGGCCTCGCGCGCGGCGCCCCAGTCCATGCGCGCCTGGCTGAGGAACTGCGGCACGAAGGTGATCATGATGACGCCGCCGTTGGCCGGCAGGCGGGCGAGGATGTCGTCGGGCACGTTGCGGGGATGGTCGCAGAGCGCGCGGACGCTGCTGTGGCTGAAGATCACCGGCGTCTTGCTGATGTCCAGCACGTCGGCCATCACCTTCGGGCTGACATGGCTGATGTCGATCAGCATGCCGAGCCGGTTCATCTCGGCGACGACGCTTTTGCCGAAGGGGGCGAGGCCGTTGTGGCGCGGGGTGTCGTTCGAACTGTCCGCCCAGTCGATGGTGGCGGTGTGGGTGAGCGTCATGTAACGCGCGCCGGCGTCGAAGAATTGCCGCAGGACGCCGAGGCTGTTGTCGATCTGGTGGCCGCCTTCGATGCCGATCAGGCTGGCGACCCGGCCGGCGCGGTGGATGCGCACGATGTCGTCGGCGGTGCGGGCGAGTTCGAGGTCCTTCGGATAACGTCGCACCATGGCGTGAACGAGGTCGATCTGTTCGGCGGTGAGCTTGACCGCCGCCGGCCCGGTGATGTCGGCGGGGATCCAGACGCTCCAGAACTGCGCGCCGACGCCGCCGGCGCGCAGCCGCGGGATGTCGGTGTGGCGCGGTTGTGGCAGCGCGCGGCTGTCGGCCGTCAGGTCCTGGGTGTAGCGGGCATCGCCATGGGCCTTGCGCAGCGCCCAGGGCCAGTCGTTGTGGCCGTCGATGAGGGGGGTGGTGCGGAGCAGGCGGGCGATGCGGGTGGCTGTCTGGGGTGACTCCCCCACCCCCGGCCCCTCCCCTGAAGGGGCGGGGAGTGCGGGCGATGCGGCCGCAAGGAGGAGGGCGAGGAGGAGGGGTTTCATTGGCTGTCGGCCAGGGTGGCGACGAGGGTGTGGAGATAGTCGCGGCCGTCGAGGACGGACTTGACACGGATGCGCTCATTGAGGCCGTGGACGCCGCCGCCGTCCTGGTCGAACAGGATGCCGGGAACACCGTAGGTGGGGATGCCGGCGGCGGCAAGGAAGATGGCGTCGGTGGCGCCCGTAGAGACGATGGGGACGAAGGCGACGCCGGGGAACATTTTTTGGGCGAGCGCCTCCATCGGGCCGACGATTCGGGGGTCGAGCGCCGGGGGCTGGGCGATGGGGCCGCGGGCGCCGCGCGGCGTGATGGTGACCAGCGGGTCGTCGATCAGCTTCGCCAGCGTCGCCTGCGTCTGTTCGATGGTCTGGCCGGGGAAGATGCGGCAGTTGATGTTGGCGCGAGCCCTTTGTGGCAGGGCGTTTTCGGCGTGGCCGGCGTTCAGCAGGGTGGCGACGCAGGTGGTGCGCAGCGTCGAGTTGATGAGCGGGTCGCGGCGCAGCAGGGCGTTGGCGGCGGGATCGTCGGGCGTGGCGAGGATGGTGCGCATGGCATCGCCGGCGGGGCCGCCGATCACGGGCGCGAGGCGCGCCATCTGGGCGCGGGTGGTGTCGTTGAGGCTGGTGGGGAAGTGGAAGGCCTCGACCTTTTCGACGGCGCGGGCGAGCGTGTAGATGGCATTGTCGGCGCGCGGCATCGAGCTGTGGCCGCCGGGGTTGGTGACTTCGAGCGTGTAGTTGGTGCTGGCCTTTTCGCCGACCTGGAGGGCGAGGAGGAGGGGCGTGCCGTCGGCCTTGAGGCGGCCGCCGCCACCCTCGTTCAGGGCATATTGCGCGTCGATCAGCTGGCGGCGGTTCGTGCTCAGCCATTCGGCGCCGTTGAAGGCGTTGTTGGTTTCCTCGCCGCAGGTGAGCGCCAGTTTGAGGGTGCGTTTGAAGCGGGATTTCGCGCTTTTCCAGCGAATGAGGCTGTCGGCGAAGATGGCGGCCATCGCCTTGTCGTCCGCCACGCCGCGGGCGTAGAAATAGCCGCCTTCCTCGATCAGGGTGAAGGGGTCGCGGGTCCAGTCCTCGCGCTTCGCCTCCACGACGTCGATATGGGCGAGGAGAAGGATGGGCTTGAGGGTCTTGCTGGTGCCGGGGAAAATGGCGACGAGGCCGCCTTCCTTGGGTTTTTCCGGCACGCTGAAGATCGTCAGGTCGCTGTCGGCGAAGCCGGCGGCCTTTAGCCGGGCGGCGACCTGGGTGGCGGCTTTGGTGCAGTCACCGGCGGACAGCGTGGTGTTGGTTTCAACGAGTTCCTTGTAGAGCGCGCGGAAGGCGGGTTCGCCGGCACGATCCTGCGCCAGGGCCGGGATGGCGAGGATGGCGGCAATGCCGGCGGCGAGGATGGCGCGCATGGTTTTCTCCCTGAATGGGGGGCAGGTTAACGCATCGCGCCGAAAAGTGGATACCGGTTTTTGGCAAAAAGCGATGCGACGAAAAAAGCGGCGCGATGGGTGCGGGGGAGCAAGCCCTGTTCAGGGGAGGGTGAGGGTGAAGCTGCCGGTGCGGCGGATGTGGAGGTCGCAGCGGCTGATGATGTCCATGCCGATGAGGACGCCGAATTCGGGGTGGTCGGCCCAGTCCATGCCCTGGACGATATCGTCCAGAAACCAGGGAAGACGGGCATCGTCGGCGCTGTCCAACCGGAAGCCGAGGCGAAAATTGAACAGGCGATGGGGCGCCGAACCGGACGCGTTGTTGACGACGATCTTGCCGCGGCTGGGCAGCTTCAGCGCTGCTGCGAGGCTGCGTGACAGGCCGGAACGCAGGGCCCCGGTGTCGAGCAAGCCCGTGCTGGTCTGAAACTGAAGCATGGCGGGGGATTCGCCATCGGCCGGCAGGCTTGCGACCGCGATGGGGAGCAGGATGCGGAAGGAGCCGCGTGCCGGTTGCAGGGCACCTTCAATGCGCGGCAAGTGACCAATAGCCCATGTCGACGGGATCGATCACCACCGGCTGGATGGAGTAGGGCTGGCCGGGAAAGCGACGAGCGCCCTCCTGCTCGGCAGTGCCGGGGCTGTCGTGAATGGCGATGAGCTGGCCGTCGTGCAGCAGGGCATAGCGGCCTTCATGGTCCGGAAGCAGGTTTGCAATCTGGCGCATGAACGCGTCATAATTGCGATCGATCGCATCGAGCCATTGCTGTTCCACATGGAACATATAGCATGCTTCATGAGGGGAATCAAAGCGTTGCAAGTGATTCGAACTATTCGACAATGGTTGTGGGGTGTGGCCGGGATCGGCATCTGCCTGGCCTTGACCGCCCCTTCGGCCAGCGCGGACGAGGCATTGGCGGCGCGGGTGGGGGCGGTGTTGGCGGAGGCGGGGGTTGGGGTTCGGTTCGGGATGCTGGTGGTGGATGACGATGGCCGGGAGGTGGTGGCGATCGCGCCCGACATGCGGTTCATCCCCGCATCAAACACCAAGCTGCTGACCACGGCGGCGACGTTCGACCATGCCGCGGGGCTGGCGGGCACTGGCGAGCGCGCGCTGGAAGGGCGCGCGACCGGCGGCGCGGCGGTGCGGCTGGAGGGCGGCGACGTGATTCTGGAAGGGCGCGGGGAAGCGCGATTGTCCAGCGCGCCGGATTGCGTGGCGACGTGTCTGTCGACGCTGGCGGATGCGGTGGCGGCGAAAACCCGCCGGGTGCGCGATGTGGTGGGGGATGACAGCCGTTTTCCCGACGAGCGCTGGCCGGCGGGGATGAGCTGGAACAACCTGCCCGAGCGATCGGGGACGGGGATTTCGGCGCTGACGCTCGACAACAATGAGCAGCTGTTGCGGGTGGTGCCGGGGGCGGTGGGACGGGCGCCGGTGATCGAGACGGGGACCTATCTGGCCATCGACAATCGCGCGGTGACGGTGGCGGCGCCGGGCGCCGGGCGCCGGCCGGGCGCGATGGACGTGGGCCGGCTGGCGGGCGAGCGGGTGGTGCGGCTGGACGGGGCGATCTCCGCCGGTGCGCCAGAGACGATCGGGCTGGGGATCGACGATCCGGCGCACTATGCCGCCTGGCGGCTGGCGGCGATGCTGCGCGAGCGCGGCGTGGTGGTGACGGGGGACGTGCGCGTGCGGCACCGGGCACCGCGGCCGTTCGATGACCCGCGGGTGCGTGCCGGGGCACCGGCAATGCGGCCGCCGCGGCCGGCGGTGCTGGCGGAACTGCCGGCGAGCGAACTCGAGGCGACGGCGACAGTGGTGAACAAGGTGAGCCAGAATCTTTATGCCGAGCTGCTGCTGCGCCGGCTGGGGGCGATCGACGGCACGGGGAGCGTGGCGGACGGGCTGGCGAAGGTGGCGGAGACGATGGCGCGCGCCGGCGTGGCGCGGACGGCATGGGACCTGTCCGACGGGTCGGGGATGTCGACCTACAACCGCCTGTCGCCGCGGGCGACGGTGACGCTGTTGCGCTGGGTGGCGACGCAGCCGTGGGCGGCGGCGTATCGCGCGACGCTGCCGGTGGCGGGGATGGACGGGACGCTGCGGCGGCGGTTCCGGGGGACGCCGTTGCAGGGCGTGCTGGTGGCGAAGACCGGGGCGGTGAACGCGACCAATGCGCTGGCGGGCACCATGGTGGCGGCATCGGGGCGGACGCTGACCTTTGCCATCTATGCCAATGATGTGCCGGGTGGCGGCGGGGTGACGGGGGTGATGGACCGCGCGCTGGGGGTGGTGGCGGCGGGGAGTTGAGGGAGGATTTCGGCTAGTTGGAGGGCACCCACCCCCGCCGCGCTGTCGCGCGAGTCGCCCCTCCCGCTCTCCGCTGCGCGGGGCAGGAGGGGTGTGGTGCGCGAGGCTGCTCAATTGAAGCGGCGGTGGCGGGGTATGGGGCGATAATGGGTGTTGCCGTTGGGCAACGGTGGCGGGGTTCCTGAACTGTGGTTAATGTTGCGGCTGGCGGGGCGCGGGCGGGCGGTTAGACTTGGTTGCGGATGCGGCCGGTGCGGTTGCGCCGGGATGAACGAAGGCGCCGAATGGCGCGCGAAGGGGACAGATGATGCGGCAGGGATCGATGCGGGCGGCGCTGGTTTCGGGGACGGCGCCTGGGGCAATGCTGGGCACGATGCTGGGGGCGATGCTGCTGGCGGGCGCGGTGCGGGCGCAGACGGCGGCGCCGGCGCCGGGCGCCGATGAGGGCGAGATGATCGTGGTGACGGGGTCGCGCATCAAGCGCAACCCGAACGACAGCCCGCTGCCGCTGCAGGTGTTCACGCCCGATGACCTGTCGCGCGAGAGCATCGTGAGCCCCGAGCAGTTCATCAGCCTGCTGTCGACCAACGGCAATGGCGCGGACAATCTGGCATCGAACACCGATGTGACGAGCGGCGCGCAGCGCGGCACCAACGGGCTTTCCGCGGCGAACCTGCGCGGGCAGGGGAGCGCGGCGACGCTGGTGCTGCTGAACGGGCGGCGGGTGGCGGCGCACGGGCTGTCGGGCCAGGCGGTGGACGTGAACCAGATCCCGTTCGCGGCGATCGAGCGGATCGAGGTGCTGAAGGATGGCGCCTCCGCCATCTATGGCACGGACGCGGTGGGGGGTGTGATCAACTTCATCACCAAGACCAATTATCAGGGGGTGACGCTGAACGGCTTCACCGATGTGACGGGGAAGGGGGACAGCCCGATCTACCGGATTTCCGGGACGGTCGGCTATGGCGACCTGAAATCCCAGGGTTTCAACATCATGGGGGCGGTGAGCTATAGCTGGAACAGCATCCTGCGCGGGTCCGACCGCAGCTTCGTGAACGGCAACCAGCCGAACCGGGGGCTTTCGGTGGACACGCGGGGGACGCCGATCGCGACGCTGTTCCCGGTCAACCCGACGGCGCCGGGCGTGGGCATTTCGCAGGGTGGCACGCTGCTGGGCGGCACCAGCGGATCGACGGTGCTGGATGATCTGATCTTTCCTGGATCCATATCGGCTGCCAATCCGAAAGGTGTCCGCGCGTCGGGCGGGATCAACGTGCTCGACCTGCCGGGCGGGGCGGGCTGCCAGTCCATGGACGGGGGGATGGCCTATGACGACAAATTGTGGGCCAATCCGGCGGCCGCCTTTGCCTGCGCCTGGGACACCGGGCGGGCGGCGATCCTGCAGCAGCCGCTGGAGACGCTGACCTATTATGGCCGGGCGACGGTGGAGCTGGGTGAGCATCAGCTGTTCGCGGAGATCACCGGATCAAAGGCGGATTCGTCGAAGCAGTTTTCCAACAACCAGCTGACGGCGAACAACACGACGCTGCCGCTGGCCTATCCGCTGAACGACCTGACGCGGGCGACCTACAATGACATCTACAACAAGGTGGTGGCGCAGTTTCCCGCGATCTCGGTGAATTATGGCAAGCCGATCGCCTTCCGCTGGCGCTGCATCGCCTGCGACGTGCGCGAATATGCGACCGAGACCAAGACGCTGCGGGCGACGGTGGGGGCCGAAGGGCCGCTGTTCGGCGACTGGGATTATCGCGCCGGCGCCTCCTATGCGCGGAGCGAAAGCTCCTCGGTGCTGGGGACGGGCTATCATTTCCGCGGCACCTTCGTCTCGGCGGCGCAGGCGGCGGCGTCGGGGATCCCCGGCGCCATCGCCGGCTCGCCCGATCCGCGCGCGCCGACGGCGCCGGGCGCCAGCGCGCCGGGGCTGGTGGGGCTGATCAACAGCGGCATCCTGAACCCCTTCTCGCTGGTGCAGTCGCAGCAGGCGATCGACGGGCTGAAGGCGATCTCGGCGACGGGGACGACGCTGTATGGCGGCAAATATGAGGTGAAGCAGGCCGATGCCTCGGTGTCGGGCAGCCTGTTCGAATTGCCGGCGGGCAGCGTGAAGGCGGCGATCGGGGTGGATTTCCGGCAGGAGAAATATGGCTTCAACGGTTCGCCGGCGGATGCCATCGACAAGCCGAACATCTTCAACGCGGCGTTCGACAACGTCAATGCGCTGACCGGGGTAAAGCGCGACATCAAGGCCGCTTATGCGGAGGTGCTGTTTCCGATCTTCACCGGGTTCGAGATCACCGGCGCGATTCGGGTGGACGATTACACCGGCTTCGGCACGACCTGGAACCCGAAGGTAGCGTTCAAGTGGCGGCCGATCGATTCGCTGCTGTTCCGCGGCAGTTACAACAGCAGCTTCCGGGTGCCGAGTTTCAACCAGATTTTCAATGGCGTGACGCTGTCGCCCTATTCGGGCCGCGACCTGGTGGACCCGGTGAAATGCCCGAGCAACAAGGTGAGCGTGACCGATCCAAACTGCTTTCAGATCAACCCGGACATCGCCAATGGCGGTTTCCCGGAGCTGGGGCCGGAGAAGGCGAAGCAGGTGAACCTGGGCGTGGTGTTCCAGCCGAACCGGTTGTGGAGCGCCAGCGTCGACTGGTGGATGATCAATGTGGACGGCACGATCACCATTTTGACGCTGCAGGACCTGGTGAAGAATGCGACGCTGTTTCCCGAGCGGTTCGTGCGCAATTCGGCGGGGACGATCATCGTGATCGACCAGCGCTGGGTGAATGCCGGCGCGCGGCGGACGCAGGGGCTGGAGATATCCCTGCGCGGCGGGCATGAGTTCGACGACGGCAGCGCCATCACCGCGGGGCTGGACGGCACCTATCTGTTGAAGAAGCGGGAGCAGTTGATCCCCAACACGCCGTTCGGGCCGAGCCTGATCGGGGTGTTCACCTTTGCCGGCGACCTGGGGCTGCGGTGGAAGCACAATGCCTGGGTGACGTGGAGCAACGAGCAGTTTTCGGTCTCGCTCTCCCAGATTTTCCGGAAAGGCTATACCAACCAGGAGCTGCCGGGCGTGACCGCGGGGCTGGTGAGCCCGCCGGACCTGCAGAAGCAGGTGAAGGACTATGTCATCTACAACCTCTCTGCCTCCGCGACGATCCAGAAGAATCTGAAGGTGATCTTTGGCGTGCGGAACCTGTTCGACAAAGATCCGCCGTTCGCGATCACCTATGACAGCAACACCGGGGCCGGCAGCAGCTGGGAGCCGCGGGTGGCCGATCCGCGCGGGCGGAGCTTCACGCTGTCGGCGGAGGTGAAGTTCTGAGGGCCTGCCTTAGAGCATGGTCCGTGTCTGTGGAATCACCAGCATCGGAAAGCCATGCGGCAAAACAAGGAGATAGAGCGGCCGATCTGATGCAGTCAGATCGAGACTCGCTCTAGGGGCTGGCTGAGGGCATGAAAAAGGCGGGCTTCGGGGATGCCGAAGCCCGCCTTCATCTTGTCCGGGGATCAGGCGGCGACGTGGCGGCGGCGGCGCAGGGTGCCACCGACGAGGCCGAAGCCGAGGATCATCATGGCCCAGGTGGCCGGTTCGGGGACCACGGCGAGGCTGATATTGTCCAGCAGGAAGAAGCTGGGTTCATTGTAGAAGATGAAGCCGAGCTCGGTGCTGCTGGTGGACGCGGTCAGCGTTGTGGTGAAGGTCTGATAGTCGAACGAATCGAGATCGAAATCGATGGAGACGAAGCCGCCGTCCCAGAAGACCCCGTAGGCGTTGGGCGGGCCGCCGAGATTGGCGAGGTCGAACGACAGGGTATAGACGCCGCCGGCGGTGGTGTTGATCAACTGGACGATGCCGCCGCCGCCGGGATCGAGCGGGCCGAAGGCGGCGTGGAAATCACCGTCCGTCGGGCCGCCGCCCGCCAGTTCATCGGTGACGAAGGTGAAGCTGGTGTCACCCACCTGCTCCCACCCGCTGAAGTCGCCGGTTTCGAAGCTGCCGTTGGAGACGAGGTTGCCGCCGGAGAAGGAGATGACGCCGGGCTGGTTGGCGAAGACCGGCACCAGCGTGTTCTTGGAGAAGACGGTGGCGCTGGCGGGAAGCGCGAGCACGAGCGCGGCGGTGGTGAGGATGGTTTTCAACATGGTAAGCCCCCATGAAATGACCCAGTGGGTGGATGAAACATGGTTAATGATGATTCGTCAAGGCGCTGCGATGCAACAAGGGGGCATTGCGTCACAGGTGAGATGTCAGCGGGCGTCGTATGAAATCATCCCCTACCCTCCAGAGGGCAGGGAACAGTCTGTGGGATAGCCCTGTCTGCCGCCTTGGCTACTGGTTCATCGAATCGAAGAAGTCGGCGTTGGATTTGCTGTCCTTCAGCTTGTCGAGCAGGAACTCCATGCTGTCGATGGTGCCCATCTGCATGAGGATGCGGCGCAGCACCCGCATCTTCGACAGGATGGCGTCGTCGACCAGCAGCTCTTCCTTGCGCGTGCCGGACTTGCCGATGTCGAGCGCGGGGAAGACGCGCTTGTCGGCGATCTTGCGGTCGAGCACGATTTCGCTGTTGCCGGTGCCCTTGAACTCCTCGAAGATCACCTCGTCCATGCGGCTGCCGGTGTCGATCAGCGCGGTGGAGATGATGGTGAGCGAGCCGCCTTCCTCGATATTGCGCGCCGCGCCAAAGAAGCGTTTCGGGCGCTGGAGCGCGTTGGCATCGACGCCGCCGGTCAGCACCTTGCCGGAGGACGGCATGGCGGTGTTGTAGGCGCGGCCCAGGCGGGTGATGTTGTCCAAGAGGATGATGACGTCACGCTTGTGCTCGACCAGGCGCTTGGCTTTCTCGATCACCATTTCGGCGACCTGGATGTGGCGCTGCGCGGGTTCGTCGAAAGTGGAGCTGATGACCTCCCCCTTCACCGTGCGCTGCATGTCGGTGACTTCCTCCGGCCGCTCGTCGATGAGGAGCACGATGAGGTAGCATTCGGGGTGGTTCTGGCTGATGGCGCGGGCGACATTCTGCATCATCACCGTCTTGCCGACGCGCGGCGGGGCGACGATCAGGCAGCGCTGGCCCTTCCCCAAGGGCGTGACGATGTCGAGGACGCGGCCGGTGCGGTCCTTCACCGTGGGGTCGTCGAGGGAGAGGGTGAGGCGCTCGTCCGGGTAGAGCGGGGTGAGGTTGTCGAAATTGACGCGGCGGCGGACGACCTCTGGATCGTCGAAGTTGATGGTCAGGAGCTTGACCAGGCTGAAATAGCGTTCGCCTTCCTTGGGCGCGCGGATTTCGCCCTCCACCGTGTCACCGGTGCGCAGGCCGTGGCGGCGCACCTGCGCCGGCGAGATGTAGATGTCGTCCGGGCCGGCGAGGTAATTGGCCTCGGCAGCGCGGAGAAAGCCGAAGCCGTCCTGCAGCACCTCGATGGTGCCGGCGCCGATGATGTCCTCGCCGCGGTCGGCGATGACCTTGAGGATGCCGAACAGCAGGTCCTGCTTGCGCAGCGTGGAGGCCTGTTCGACGCCGAGCTCCTCGGCCATGGCGACGAGTTGCGCGGGGGTTTTTTTCTTGAGTTCCTGGAGATGCATTCAATCTGTCCTGGGGGCCGCCGGCGCGCGAAGGGCATCAATCGGCGGGAAAGGGGCGCGACCGAGGACCGGTGCGCCTGTTGGGAGCTAAGCCGACCTCAGGCGGGTGTCAAGCGGCGAGCGGTCAGAAGGGTTTGAGGATGGCGAGACCGACCAGCAGGATGGTGAAGAAGGCGGGGACTTCATTGAGGTAGCGCAGGCTTTTTTCCGCCATGGGGCGCTGGCCGGCCGCCATTTTCTTCGACATGCCGACCGCCCAGCCATGGTAGCCGCTGAGCAGCAGGACGAGGAAGATCTTGGCGTGGATCCAGCCGGAGCCGGCGAGGCCGTAGGAGGTGGCGACCATCAGGCCGAGGATCCAGACCGCGATGAGGGCGGGGTTGAGGATGATGCGGCGCAGGCGGGCGGTGCGCTCCGTCCATTTGAGGTCTTCGGGCGAGCCGGGGGTCTCGCCGGCCTGGTAGACGAGGTAGCGCGGCAGCATGAACAGGCCCGCGATCCAGAAGAAGGTGACGATGACGTGCAGCGCCTTCACCTGGACGTAGAAACCGCCGAGCCAGCCCATCATGTTTTCCATGGCCGGGTTATGCGGGGGTTTGGCGGGAGGGGCAAGGGGGCTTGGGGCTGCGGCTTGCTGGCCCCCTCCGCCGCCGCTGCGCGGCGAGTCGCTCCCCCGTGCCGGGGGAGAGGCATGAGCAGCTACGGCTCGATGTGCTTGCACCCACCGTGTGCATCGGGCTCGCCTTCGCTCGCACCCACCCCCTGCCCCTCCCTTCTCCGCTGCGCGGGAGGGAGGGGAGTTAAGCACGGAGGTGGGTAAGCAGGGCTTCGACGTGGGGGATGGGGGTTTGTTGCAGGATGCCGTGGCCGAGGTTGAAGATGTGGGGGCGGCCGGCGAGGGCTTCGCAGATGCGGGTGATGGCGGCGGTCAGGGGCTCGCCGCCGGCCAGCAGGGCGAGGGGGTCGAGGTTGCCCTGCACGGGGAGGTCGGCGGGCAGGTTGGCGTGGGCCCAGGCGGGATCGAGGGCTTCGTCGAGGCCGACGGCGTCGACGTGCGTTTCGCGGGCGTAGCGGGGGAGTTTCTCGCCGGCGCCCTTGGGGAAGCCGATGACGGGGATGTGGGGGTGGCGGGCTTTCAGCTGGGCGACGAGTGCGGCGGTGGGGGCGATGACCCAGCGGTCGAACTCGGACGGGGCAAGGCTGCCCGACCAGCTGTCGAACAGTTGCAGGGCTTCGGCGCCGGCCATGACCTGGCCGGAGAGATAATCGAGGGTTGTCGCGCTGATGCGGTCGATGAGGGCCTGGAAGGCGGCGGGGTCGCGGTAGGCAAGGGTGCGGGCGGGGGCCTGCTCCTTGGTGCCATGGCCGGCGACCATGTAGGTGGCGACGGTCCAGGGCGAGCCGGCGAAGCCGATGAGGGTGACGTGGGGCGGGAGCGCGGCGGCGACCTTGGCGACGGTCTGGTAGATGGGATCGAAATGGTGGAGGGCGGGGGTGAGGCCGTCGATCCAGGCGCCGGGATCATGGGGGGTGAGCGGGGGCGTGAGGCGGGGGCCTTCGCCTTCGGTGAAGGTGAGCTGCTGGCCGAGCGCGTGGGGGACGATGAGGATGTCGGAAAACAGGATGGCGGCATCCATGCCGAAGCGGCGGATGGGTTGCAGGGTGATCTCGGCCGCGGCGTCGCTGTCATAGACCAGGTTGAGGAAGCTGCCTTTCTCGGCGCGCAGCGCGCGATATTCGGGGAGGTAGCGGCCGGCCTGGCGCATCAGCCAGAGCGGGGGGGTGGGCAGGATCTGGCCGGCCAGCGTCGCGAGGATGGGTTTCATGCCCGCCATGGTGGGAGAGCGGAGGGCCGGGGGTCAAGCGCCACAAGCCAGGGACTCCTTTATATTTAAGGAATCCTTGTTGTTGGTTGTTGTGCTGTGGATGCTGGGGATGCTTCGCTGTCCACCTTGTTGTCCACAGGGATGACGGGGTGCAAGCCCTTCCGCACGCTTGGGGATCCGGGTTTGTCAGGCTTTTGCCACGGCAGCGTCATGGACTTGTCCCGAGGCGGACAAGCGGGTTTTGGCGGGGGCTGGCGGCGGGGGAGCGATGGCGCGGCCGTGATGAACAGAGCCTTCCCCCGGCTTTTCCGCTCGGCTATCCACAGACTTGTGAGCATCCTGCACCTGCATCTGGTTTCGGATTCGACCGGCGAGACGCTGGAATCGATGGCGAAGGCGGGCTTGAGCCAGTTCGAGGGGGTGGAGGCGGTCAAGCATTTCTGGCCGATGGTGCGGAGCGAAGGGCATCTGGACCGGGTGCTGGACGAGATCGCCGCGCGGCCCGGGCTGATCCTCTATACGCTGGTGGGGGGTGCGGTGCGGGCGCGGCTGGAGACGCGGGCGGCGGCCATGGGCCTGCCGGTGGTGGCGGTGCTGGATCCGGTGGTGGAGGGGCTGAGCCGGGTGCTGGGGCGCGAGGCCAAGGCGCGGCCGGGGCGGCAGCATGTGATGGACGCGGCCTATTTCAGACGGGTGGAGGCGATCACCTTCACCATGGCGCATGACGACGGCCTGCTGGCGGACGACTGGGAGCAGGCGGACATCGTGCTGGCGGGGGTGAGCCGCAGCAGCAAGACGCCGACCAGCATCTATCTGGCGAACCGCGGCTATAAATGCGCGAACATGCCGCTGGTGCCGGGCGATCCGACGATGCAGGGGCTGCTGACCCTGAAGAAGCCGCTGGTGGTGGGGTTGACGGTGAGTGCCGAGCGGCTGATCGCGGTGCGGCGCAACCGGCTGACGGCGCTGGGGCGCGGGCCGGACGACAGCTATGTCGACCCCGACGGGGTGGCGCGCGAGCTGATGATGGCGCGGCGGCTGTTCGCGGACCGGGGCTGGCCGGTGATCGATGTGACGCGGCGCAGCATCGAGGAGACGGCGGCGGCGGTGATCAACCTCTATAACCAGCGGGAAGAGCCGGCGGGGGTGGTGGGTTGATGGAATTGATCCTGGCGTCGGAGAGTGCGTCGCGGCGGGCGATGCTGCTGGCGGCGGGGGTGCCGGTGACGTGCGTGGGGGCGCAGGTGGATGAGGGGGCGATCCGGGATTCGCTGCGGGCGGAAGGCCGGCGGGTGCGGGATGTGGCGGATGCGCTGGCGGAGGCGAAGGCGGTGAAGGTGAGCCGCAGGCATCCGGGGGCACTGGTGCTGGGGGCGGATTCGATGCTGGCGTTCGGGGACCGGCATATTGACAAGGCGGAGAGCATCGCGGCGGCGCGGGACCAGCTGCGGGCGCTGCGGGGGCAGCCCCACAGCCTGGTGAGCGCCGCGGTGGTGGCGCTGGACGGGGTGCCGGTGTGGCGGCATGTGGGCGTGGCGCGGCTGGTGATGCGGGACTTTTCCGACGCCTTTCTGGAGGAGTATGTGGCGGCGGAGGGGGAGGCGCTGTTGACGACAGTGGGCGGCTATCGGCTGGAGGGGTTGGGAGCGCAGCTGTTCAGCGCGGTTGAGGGGGATTATTTCACGGTGCTGGGCCTGCCGCTGCTGGCGGTGCTGGGCTATCTGCGGGAGCGGGGGGTGATGGCGGCATGAGCTTGCCCGTCGCAGGCGTTGTCGGCTGGCCCGTCGCCCATTCCAAATCCCCGCTGATCCACCGCTTCTGGCTGCGGTGTTTGAGCCTGGACGGGGAGTATGTGCGGTTGCCGGTGAAGCCCGAGGCCTTGCCGGCGGCGCTGGCGGGATTGCCGGTTCTGGGGTTCCGGGGCGTGAATGTGACGGTGCCGCACAAGGAGGCGGCGCTGCGGGCGTGCGGGCATGTCGATGCCAGCGCGGCGGCGGTGGGGGCGGCCAATATCGTCTGCGTGCGGGAGGATGGCACGCTGTCCGCGCACAACAGCGACGTGCAGGGGGTGCTGGCGGCGGGGCTGCCGAAGGATGGGCTGGTGGTGATCGGTGCCGGCGGCGCGGCGCGGGCGGCGCTGACCGCGGCCAGCCTGGTGGGGGCGAAATCGGTGACATTGGTGGTGCGCGATGCGGCGAAGGGGCGGGCGTTGCTGGCGGCGTTCCGGCTGGTGGGCGATGTCATCGGGTTTGAGGAGGGGCTGCCGGCGGCGACGGCGATGCTGGTGAACGCCGGTCCGCTGGGGATGGTGGGGCAGCCGGCGATGCCGCTGCCGCTGCTGGTGGCGGTGGAGGGGCTGCGCGCGGACGCCAGCGTGTTCGACATGGTCTATGCGCCGCTGGAGACGGACTTGCTGGGGGCGGCGCGGCGGCGGGGGCTGCGGGTGGTGGACGGCTTGACCATGCTGATCGCGCAGGCGGCGGCGGCGTTCCGGCTGTTCTATGGGGTGGAGGCGCCGCGCGAGCGGGATGCGGAGTTGCGGGGGTTGCTGGGGGGATGAGGGGTGCTAACTGCAGACAAACACCCACCCCCGCTCGCCTTTGGCGAGTCGCCGCTGGCGCTTTGCGCCGTCTTCGACTTCCCGCTCTCCGCTTCGCGGGGCAGGAGGGGTATTGCGCGTCCATGCCCTTGTTGTTGATCGATACGATGAGAATTGGTCGATGAGACGACCCGTGGTGATTGGATTGACCGGGAGCATCGGGATGGGGAAATCCACGGTGGCGGCGATGTTCCGGCGGTTGGGGGTGCCCGTCTATGATGCCGATGCGGCGGTGCGGGCGTTGCAGGGGCCCGGGGGGGCGGCGCTGGGGCGAATCGAGGCGGCGTTTCCGGGGGTGACGGGGGTGGCGGGGCTGGATCGGGCGAAGCTGGGGGCGGCGGTGTTCGGCGCGCCGGAGAAACTGCGGGTGCTGGAGGGGATACTATACCCGCTGATCGCGGAGACGCAGGCGCGGTTTCGGCGGCGCTGGCGGCACAAGCGCTTGGTTGTGCTGGATGTGCCGCTGCTGTTCGAGAAGGGCGGCTGGCGAACGGTTGACATGACGGTGGTGGCGAGCGCGCCGGCGCGGGTGCAGCGCGGGCGGGTGCTGGCGCGGCCGGGGATGACGCGGGACAAGTTCGCGGGCATCCTGGCGCAGCAGATGGGCGATGCCGAAAAGCGCGCGCGCGCCGATCTGGTGGTGGAGACCGGCCGCGGGCGGTTGCTGACTTGGCGGACGGTTCGCGCGCTGGTGCGCGAACTGGGATAGGAGTGGGTGATGGATGACATCTATCCGGTGAGTGCGGCAGCGGCGGCGGGGACGCGGTGCGATGCGGCCACCTATGCGGCGATGCACGGGCAGGCGCTGGCCGATCCGGACACTTTCTGGCGCGGGCAGGTTGATCGTTTGCAGTGGGTGCGCAAGCCGCGGGTGATGGGCAACTGGCGCTGGGACCCGGTGAACATCCGCTGGTTCGAGGATGGGGTGCTGAATGTCAGCGTGAACTGTCTGGATCGCTGGGCGGCCGCCGATCCGGAGCGGCTGGCGATCATCTGGGAGGCGGATGATCCGGCGGTGCCGAACCGGCGGCTGAGCTATGGCGAGTTGCTGGGGGAAACCTGCCGGATGGCGAATGCGCTGGCCGACATGGGCGTGCGGCGCGGCGACCGGGTGACGATCACCATGCCGATGATCCCGGAGGCGGCGGTGGCGATGCTGGCCTGCGCGCGGCTGGGCGCGGTGCACAGCGTGGTGTTCGGCGGCTTCAGCCCGGAGGCGATCGCCGGCCGGATTGCCGATGCCGACAGCCGTTTCGTGGTGACGGCGGATGCCGGGATGCGCGGCGGCAAGGTCGTGCCGCTGAAGGCCCATGTCGATGCCGCGCTGGCGATCGAGCCACGGGTGGCGGCGGTGCTGGTGGTGCGCCATAGCGGCGCCGAGGTGGCGATGGTGCCGGGGCGCGACCGCTGGTGGCATGAGGTGCGGGGCGGGGTGGCGAAAGTGTCACCGCCGGAGCCGATGGGGGCGGAGGATCCGCTGTTCATCCTCTATACCAGTGGCTCCACCGGCAAGCCGAAGGGCGTGCTGCATACACAGGCGGGCTATCTGCTGTGGGCGAACCTGACGTTCGAGACGGTGTTCGATTATCGTGCGGGCGAGCTGTTCTGGTGCACGGCGGATGTGGGGTGGGTGACCGGGCACAGCTATATCGTCTACGGCCCGCTGTCCGCGGGGGCGACGGTGCTGATGTTCGAGGGGGTGCCGACCTGGCCGGAGGTGGACCGCTTCTGGGCGGTGGTGGCGAAGCACAAGGTCAATATCTTCTATACGGCGCCGACGGCGCTGAGGAGCCTGATGCGCGAAGGCGAGGCGCCGGTTGAGCGGCACGACCTGTCGAGCCTGCGGCTGCTGGGGACGGTGGGGGAGCCGATCAATCCCGAGGCCTGGCGCTGGTATCACCGGGTGGTGGGCAAGGGGCGGCTGCCGATCGTCGACACCTGGTGGCAGACCGAGACCGGCGGCGCGATGATGACGCCGCTGCCCGGCGCCCATCCGGCGAAGCCGGGGGCGGCGGGGTTCCCATTCTTCGGGGTGGCGCCGGCGCTGGTGGATGCGGACGGGCGCTTCATCGAGGGCAATGATGTCAGCGGCAACCTGGTGCTGACGGCGAGCTGGCCGGGGCAGGCGCGGACGGTTTATGGCGATCACCAGCGCTTTGTGGAGACCTATTTCACCGCCTATCACGGGCTGTATTTCACCGGCGACGGCGCGCGGCGCGATGCCGACGGGCAATGGTGGATCACGGGGCGGGTGGATGACGTGATCAACGTGTCCGGCCACCGGCTGGGGACGGCGGAGGTGGAGAGTGCGCTGGTGGGCCATGCGGCGGTCGCCGAGGCGGCGGTGGTGGGGTTCCCGCACGACATCAAGGGGCAGGGCATCTATGCCTATGTCACGCTGAAGGCGGGGGTGGAGGGTTCGGACGCGCTGGTGGCGGATTTGCGGGCCGAGGTGCGGCGCAGCATTGGGCCGATTGCCTCGCCCGACCATATCCATCTGACGCCGGCGCTGCCCAAGACGCGCAGCGGCAAGATCATGCGGCGGATTTTGCGCAAGATCGCGGAGAATGAGCATGGCAGCCTGGGCGATGTGAGCACGCTGGCGGACCCGGCGGTGGTGGAGGCGCTGGTGGCGGGGCGGTTGAACCGGTAGAGTGTTCGTGTATATTGGATATACGAGGTGTGACAAAGGCGGTTGCGAAAAGCAGGACATTCCAGTCTGGCAACAGCGAGGCGGTTCGCTTGCCGCGCGGGCTGGGGTTTGGCGTGGGAACCGATGTGCGGATCGAAAGGCGCGGCGATGAGGTGGTGATCGCGCCGCTGTCGCCGGAACGGCTGAACTTCGCCGAGATGGTCGCGAGAATGCGCAAGCTGGGGGTGCCGGCGGATGGCGTTCAGGCGCGTGAGCCGTTCGAATATCCGGAACGGCCGGGGCTGTTCGATTGATTTTGCTGGACACCAGCGTGGCCATTCCTTTGCGGGATGGTGAACCGCGATTGCTGGCCCGGATGATTGCGGCGACGGCGCTGGTGCGGGGGTTGCCACTGGCGACGTTGAACCCGGACGATTTTGCCGATGTGGCGGGCTTGCGGGTGGAGGATTGGTCGCAGGCGTAAGCGGGCCATGAAAAAGGCCGGCTGTCGGGGGGACAGCCGGCCGGTTTCAGGAGGTTCGGGCGATTACGCGCCGGGCTGGTCGCCGCCCATGGTGCGGGGCGTGGCCGGGGCCGCGCCACCCAGGCCGCCGCCGCTGCGCCGGCCCGATTTGGGAATGCCGGCGACACCGCCGATGCCCAGCGGGGGAAGCTTGGCGGCGCTGTCGGGGCGGTCGATGCTCTCGCCGGCCATGACGCGCTTGATCTCGTCCCCGGTCAGCGTCTCATATTCCAGCAGGGCATTGGCCAGGGCGTGCAGCTGGTCGATATTCTCGCTGAGGATCGACTTGGCGCGATCATAGCCCTGCATGACGATGCGCTTCACCTCGGCATCGATCAGCTGCGCGGTCTGTTCGGAGACATTCTGCTGCCGGGTGACGCTGTGGCCGAGGAACACCTCCTCCTGGTTCTCGCTGTATTGCAGCGGCCCGAGCGTGTCGGACATGCCCCATTGCGTGACCATTGCTTTTGCAAGGCCGGTCGCCATCTGGATGTCGCCGCTGGCGCCCGACGAGACCTTGTCATGGCCGAAGATCAGCTCCTCGGCGATGCGGCCGCCCATGGCGACGCTGAGGTTGGCGTGCATCTTGTCCCGGTGGTAGCTGTAATTGTCGCGTTCGGGCAGGCGCATGACCATGCCGAGCGCGCGGCCGCGCGGGATGATGGTAGCCTTGTGGATGGGGTCGCTGGCGGGTTCGTGGACGCTGACAACGGCGTGACCGGCCTCGTGATAGGCGGTCATCTTCTTCTCGTCCTCGGTCATGACCATCGACTTGCGTTCGACGCCCATCATGACCTTGTCCTTGGCGTCCTCGAACTCCTTCATGGAGACGAGGCGGCGCGAGCGGCGGGCGGCGAGGAGTGCTGCCTCGTTCACCAGGTTGGCGAGGTCGGCGCCGCTGAAGCCTGGCGTGCCGCGGGCGATGACGCGGGGGTTGACGTCGGGTGCGAGCGGCACCTTGCGCATGTGGACGGCGAGGATGCGTTCGCGCCCCTCGATGTCCGGGCGGCCGACGACGATCTGCCGGTCGAAGCGGCCGGGGCGCAGCAGGGCGGGATCGAGCACGTCGGGGCGGTTGGTGGCGGCGACGATGATGATGCCTTCATTGGCGTCGAAGCCGTCCATCTCGACCAGCAGCTGGTTCAGCGTCTGTTCGCGCTCGTCATTGCCGCCGCCCAGCCCGGCGCCGCGATGGCGGCCGACGGCGTCGATTTCATCGATGAAGATGATGCAGGGCGCGTTCTTCTTCGCCTGGTCGAACATGTCGCGCACGCGGCTGGCACCGACGCCGACGAACATCTCGACGAAGTCGGAGCCGGAGATGGTGAAGAAGGGGACGTTGGCTTCACCGGCGATGGCGCGGGCGAGCAGGGTTTTCCCGGTGCCCGGCGGGCCGACGAGCAGCGCGCCCTTGGGAATCTTGCCGCCGAGGCGGTGGAATTTCGACGGGTCCTTCAGGAAGTCGACGATTTCCTGCAGCTCCTCGCGCGCCTCGTCGATGCCGGCGACATCGTCGAAGGTGACGCGGCCGTCCTTTTGCGTGAGCATGCGCGCCTTCGACTTGCCGAAGCCCATGGCGCCGCGGCCCTGGCCATTCTGCATCTGGCGCATGAAGAAGATCCAGATGCCGATCATGATGATGAAGGGCAGCGCGCCGACGATGATCTGGCTGAGCAGGCTGGGGCGTTCCTCCGGCTGGGCGTCGAAGGTGACGTTCTTGGCGCGCAGGCGGCTGATAAGTTCGGGGTCGCCGGGGTTGTAGGTGCGGAACTCGCTGTCGTTCGCGAGTTTGCCGGCGATCTGGCGGCCGGAAATTTCGACGTTGCGGACCTGGCCCTCATCGACCTTGGTGAGGAATTCCGAATAGGCCATCTGCTGGCCGGCGGCCTCGGTCTTGGAGGGGCCCTGGAAGAGCTGCACGAGGAGCACCAGCGCGATCAGGATGCCGCCCCACATCAGCAGGTTGCGGATCAACGGGTTCTGCGGCTTTTTCGGGTCGGGCATGGCAGACTCACTTTCGGCACTCCAAATAGGGACGGCGGGGCGTCGTTGCAATTGAACAAAAGTGGGAAGACTGTTCGCCGCAATCGATGAGAGGGATGCAGGCGGGATGCTGAAACAATGGCGGAGCCGGTCACTGTGGCATGCGCTGGCCTGGCTGCTGCTGGTGGTGACGGCGATGGCTGCGGCCGGGACGCTGCTGTTCGTGGCGCTGCTGGCGATTGTCGGCTCGCTTTGACGCAGGCAATCGTTGCGGTTCCGGGCGCGGACGGGGTAAGGACGCGCGCTTGCAGCGGATGAGAGTGTGACGGTGACCCTTTTTGATCGGTTCGGCGAGGCGGTGGACGCGGCGGTGGCGGGGCTGGTGGCGGAGGGTACGCTGCCGTCGGACACTGCCTTGCCGGTGCTGACGCTGGAGCCGCCGCGCGATCCGGAGCATGGCGACCTGGCGTCCAACGCGGCGATGGCTTTGGCGAAGGCGGCGCGCGCGAACCCGCGGGTTCTGGCGGTGCGGCTGGCGGGCGCGCTGGCGCGGCATGAGGGGATCGAGAGCGCCGAGGTGGCGGGACCGGGGTTCATCAACCTGCGGCTGGCGCGCGGCGTGTGGGAAGCGGAGCTGCGCGCGATCCTGCTGGCGGGCGCGGACTATGGGCGCGGAGCGCCGGCGGCGGAGACGCTGCCGGTGAATGTGGAATATGTGAGCGCCAACCCCACGGGGCCGATGCACATGGGGCATTGCCGGGGGGCGGTGGTCGGCGATGCGCTGGCGAGCCTGCTGGCGTTCGCGGGGCACAAGGTGACGCGCGAATATTATGTCAATGACGCGGGCGGACAGGTGGATGTGCTCGCGCGATCGGTGCACCTGCGCTACCGCGAGGCGTTGGGCGAGGATGTCGGCATGATCCCGGAGAGGCTGTATCCGGGGGATTATCTGGTGCCGGTGGGGCAAGGTCTGGCGGCCGAGTTCGGCGCGCGCTTTGTCGGCGCCGGTGAGGGCGAATGGCTGGCGCTGTTCCGCACCCGCGCGGTGGCGGCGATGATGGACATGATCCGCGCCGACCTGGCGCTGCTGGGCATCCATCATGACCTGTTTTCCAGCGAGGCGGCGGTGCAGGCCTCCGGCGCGGTCGATGCGGCCGAGGCGGATCTGCGGGCGCGCGGCCTGGTCTATGACGGCACGCTGCCGCCGCCGAAGGGCGAGGTGCCGGAGGATTATGAGGCGACGGTGCTGCCGCTGTTCCGCAGCACGGCGTTCGGCGACGATGTCGACCGGCCGATCCGCAAGAGCGACGGCAGCCGGACCTATTTTGGCATCGACATGGCCTATCATGCGATGAAGGCGGGGCGCTCCAGCGCGCTGGTGAACATCTGGGGCGCCGACCATACCGGCACGGTGAAGCGGATCGAGGCCGCGGTGGAGGCGCTGACGCGAGGGCAGGTCAGGCTGGACGTGCGGCTGGTGCAGATGGTCCGGCTGTTCCGCGCCGGCGAGCCTGTTAAGATGTCCAAGCGCTCGGGCAATTTCGTGACGCTTGCCGATGTGGTGCGCGAGGTCGGCAAGGATGTCGTGCGCTTCATCATGCTGACCAAGCGCAGCGACAGCCAGCTGGATTTCGATTTCGCGAAGGTGGTGGAGGCGAGCCGGGACAATCCGGTTTTCTACGTGCAATATGCCCATGCCCGCGCCTGCTCCGCGAGGCGCAAGGCGGCGGGGATGGCGCTGCCGGCGCCGGACTTCGCGCTGCTGGACGCGGACGAGCTGGGGCTGGTGAAGCTGGCGGCGCAGTGGCCGCGGGTGGTGGCGATGGCGGCGGACGCGCGGGAGCCGCATCGCGTGGCCTTCTTCCTGCACGACCTGGCGAGCGCGTTCCATACGCTGTGGAACAGGGGCAATGATGATGCGACCAAGCGGCTGGTGATGCCGGAGGATGCGGCGTTGACGGCGGCGCGGCTGGGGCTGGCCGAGGCGATTGCCGGCGTGATCCGCACCGGGCTGGCGGTGATGGGCGTGGAAGCGGCGGAGGAGATGCGCTGATGGTGGAACGGCGCGGACCTTCACCGGCGGATGCGCGGCCGCCGTGGCTGGAGGAAGCCGAGGAGGAGGCGCCGACGCACACACTGGTGGGGCGCAACTTCCTGTGGCTGGTGGTGATCGGGCTGCTGCTGGTGGCGGTGGGCGTGGCGGTTGGCGTCGCGCTGATCGTGAAGCGCAGCGATTCGCCGATCGAGGTGCAGGCGATGGGCGGGGAGGTGCAGACTATTCCCAACCCCGGGCCGTGGAAGGAACGGCCGGAGACGCCGGGCGGAACACCGGTGGAGGGGCAGGGGCAACTGGTCTATGACGCCGGCGACGGGGCGGATCCGGGGGGGACGATCGACCTGAATGCGGTGCCCGAGGCGCCGGTGGAACGGCCGGGGACCGAGGTGATTCCGGTGACGCCGGACGGGGTGGTGTTGCCGCCGGCCGCCACCGCGCCGCCGCCCAAACCCCTGTTGCCGCCGGTGGCGGCACCGTCGAAGCCTCTGCCGCCGGCCGCAAAACCGGCGCCGATCCCGCCGGTGGCGAAGGCCGAGGTGGTGGCGAAGCCGGTGGTGGAAAAGGCGGCGCCCAAGCCGCCGGTGGTGGCGCCGAAACCGGTGGAGGTTGCCGCGCTTGGTGGCGCCGGCCTGTTGCAGCTGGGGGCATTTTCATCGGAGGCGAAGGCGCGGGAGGCGTGGAAGGGCTATTCGAAGCGCTTCCAGTATCTGGCCGGGCTGACGCCGGTGATCGCGCCGGTGGCGCGGGACGGGGTGACGCTGTATCGGCTGCGCGCCAGCGGGGCGGCGGACGCCGCCAACCTGTGTGCCCGGCTGAAGGTGGCGGGCGAGGATTGCAGCGTAGTGAACTGACGGGAACCTTCACCGCATTGTCGCATTTCTGCCCTTATCAGCAGGAGTTTCGGCGATGCGTATCCGGGCGGGTTACCAACTGACCTTTGATTGTCCGGCGCCGACGCCGGCGTTGCTGATGCTGAGCGTGCACCCGACGCGACGGGGCGACCTGCTGACGCTCGATCGCATGCTGAACGACCGCGGGCTGATGCCGCACTGCTATCACGACATGTTCGGCAACATGGTGCACCGCCTGCTGCTGCCCGAGGGGCGGACCGCCTTGTCGACGGATTTCGTGATCGAGGACAGCGGCCTGCCCGATCCGGTGATGCCGGAGCTGGCGGAGCACCGGATCGAGCGGCTGCCCGACGAGGTGATACAGTTCCTGCTGCCCAGCCGCTATTGCGATGTTGAGGCGCTGTCCGACACCGCCTGGCAAATGTTCGGCACGGTGCGGCCGGGCTGGGGCCGGGTGCAGGCGGTGTGCGATTATGTGCACGAACGCATCGCCTTCGGCTATGCCCATGCGCGGGCGACCCGCACGGCGAGCGAGGCGCATGCCGAGCGCAAGGGGGTGTGCCGGGACTATGCCCATCTGGCGGTGACGCTGTGCCGGGCACTGAACATTCCGGCGCGCTATGTCACCGGCTATCTGGGGGACATCGCGGTGCCGCCGGTGCCGTTTCCGATGGATTTCAGTGCCTGGTTCCAGGTGTTCCTGGGCGGCCAGTGGCGGACCTTCGATGCCCGGCACAATGTGCCGCGGGTGGGGCGCATCCTGATGGCGACCGGGCGCGATGCCGCCGATGTGGCGCTGAGCACGACCTTCGGCGCGGCGACGCTGGCGGGATTCGCGGTGCATACCGACGAGGTGGTGGAGGAGCGGGTGGCGCTGGCGGCCTGAGCGGAAGACGAGGGCCCCCTCCGTCATCGCCTGCGGCGCTGACACCTCCCCCACAAGTGGGGGAGGAGCTTAGAGTCTGTCCTAATTAGGTTGAGTCGATGGGGGATTCCCAAGGGGGCATGATTGTGATTCAAGCTGCTGGCTGGGCAGGAGGCCGGCAGCGATGGCACGAGCCTATTGCGATGATCTTCGAGAGCGTGTTGCGGCGGCGGTTTTGTCGGGCCGATCGGGTCGCGAGGTTGCAGCGTTGTTCGGTGTGAGCGTGGCGAGCGCGTTGAAGTGGTCGCAGCGGTTGCGGGAGACGGGCAGTGCTGGTTCGCGCCCGATGGGGGGCCGCAAGCGGCGGGTCTTGGCGGGCGAGCAGCAATGGATGCTGCTGCGGCTCGAGGAGTGCCCGCATTTGACGGTGCGAGGGTTGGCGGTGGAGTTGGCCGAACGCGGTTACCGGGTCAGCCCGAACACGGTGTGGTCGTTGCTGCGCAAGGCCGGCCACAGCTTCAAAAAAAAGCCTGTTCGCCAGCGAACAGGATCGCCCGAAGATCGCGCGGCGGCGGGCGCAGTGGCAGAAGTATCAGGGCCGGCTTGATCCAAGGCGGCTGGTCTTCATCGACGAGACCTGGGCCAAGACCAATATGACCCCGCTTAGGGGATGGTCCAGGCGTGGCAGCAAGCTCATCGCCAAGGCCCCGTTCGGCAAATGGAAAACGCTGACCTTCGTTGCCGCTCTGCGCTGTGACCGGATCGATGCGCCCTGCGTGCTCGACGGACCCATCAATGGCCAGCTCTTCACCGCCTATGTCGAGCAGTTCCTCGTCCCAACCCTCTCACCCGGCGACATCGTCATCATGGACAATCTCGGCAGTCACAAGGGGCAGGCCGTGCGCAAAGCAATCCGGGCGGCAGGCGCCAAGCTCCTGTTCCTCCCGCCCTACAGCCCCGACCTCAATCCAATCGAACAGGTCTTCGCCAAGCTCAAGCTGCTCTTACGCAAAGCCGCCGAACGGACCGTCGAGGCAACATGGAAACGCATCGGCCACCTCCTCAACGCCTTCCCTCCGCACGAGTGCGCCAACTACCTCAAAAACAGCGGGTATGCCTCAATCTAAACAGGACAGACTCTAGGCGCGCGCCCAGCCCGACTGCGTCTGCCGCACCAGCCCGCGCGCGCGCATGTCGATCAGATGCGCCAGCACGCTTCGCCCCGCTGCCGGGTGCAGCGCGCGGTCGACCGCCGCATACATCACCGCCACCATCGCGGGGATCGTCTTCTCCCCGGTCGCCAGTTGCGTCAGGATCTGCGTCTCGCGCTGCCGGCGGTGGGTGATCAGGCCGCGCACCAGCCGCTGCGGCTCGGTGATGGCGGCGCCGTGGGTGGGGTAATAGACGCCGTCATCGCGGTCCAGCAGCAGCGCCAGCGAGGCCATGTATGCCGCCATGTCGCCATCCGGTGGCGCGACGACGGTGGTGCTCCAGCCCATGACATGGTCGCCGGTGAACAGCGCCTTCTCCTCTGCCAGCGCATAGCAGAGATGGTTGGAGGTATGGCCCGGCGTGGCGACGGCGGTCAGCGTCCAGTCCGGGCCGGAAACACGCTCGCCGTCGGCCAGCACGCGGTCCGGCGCATAGCTGGCGTCGAACCCGGCGTCGGCGCGCGGGCCATCGTCGGAGAGCACCAGCGGCGCGCAGCCAATGACCGGCGCGCCGGTGGCGGCGGCGAAGGGGCGGGCCGCCGGCGAATGGTCCATGTGGGTGTGGGTGATCAGGATGGCGGCGACCGTCTCGCCGGCGACCGCGGCGTGCAGCGCGGCCAGATGCGCCTCGTCCAGCGGGCCGGGGTCGATCACGGCGACCTGTCCGCTGCCGACAATGTAGGTGCCGGTGCCGGTGTAGGTGAAGGGCGAGGGGTTTTTCGCCAGCACGCGGCGCACCCGCGGCGACAGCCGCTCGGCGACGCCGAAGGGCGCCTTGGCCAGAAGCTCGTCAATCGCGCTGTTTTCCATGCCGCTCACCCGTTGACCTTGGCCGCGCCGTGCGGAAGGATGCCCCCGCTATAGTCGGGAGAAGCGCGATGACGAAACTGTTGATGGCGGTGGCGATGCTGGGGCTGCTGGGGGCACCGGTCGCGGTGCAGGCGAAGCAATGCCGCGACGCGAACGGCAAGTTCATCAAATGCGCCGACGCCGCGCCGGCCAAGGGCACCAAATGCAAGGACGAGAAGGGCAAGTTCGCCAAGTGCGGGACACCGGGCGCCAAACCCATCTAAACCCTACAGCCGCTCCACGGTCAGCAGCGCGCCGTTCACGGCGGTGACGCGCATGGGGGTACCGGGCGCGCTGTCCGGTCCCTCCGCCTGCCAGGGGCTGTCGCCCACCTGCACCCGTCCGCGCCCGTTGACGATGGCATCCAGCACCACCACCCGCGCCCCCACCATCCGGTCGCCGCGCTGGTTCAGCGCCGGATCGTCGGACGCGATCGGGTGCCGCCGCGCCAGCCGCTTGCTGCCCAGAATGGAAAGCAGCGCGAACAGCGCGAACGCCGCCAGCTGCCATGGCGCGCCCAGGCCGAGCAGCGCGGTGGTCGCCGCGGTGATCACCGCCGCCACCGCCAGCCAGATCATGAAGGCGCCCGGCAGGAAGATTTCCACCCCGGCCAGCACCGCGGCGAGCACCAGCCACATCCACGGATTGAACAGGCTGTCTGTCATCACGGCCGCGGCCCCCAGGGCGAAGCGCCGCCATCCTTCGCCGGCAGGCCGGCGGACTTCACCAGCTCGCTGATGCCGCCGATGCTGCCGATGAGCGCGCTCGCCTCCAGCGGCAGGAACAGGGTTTTCGCGTTCGGGCTGGTGGCGAACGCCGTCAGCGCCTCGGTATATTTCTGCGCCACGAAGTAATTGATCGCCTGCGTGTTGCCGTTGGCGATCGCCTCGCTGACCATCTTGGTCGCCGCCGCCTCGGCCTCGGCGCTGCGCTCCCGCGCCTCGGCGTCACGGAAGGCCGCCTCACGCCGGCCCTCGGCTTCCAGGATCTGCGCCTGCTTGGCGCCTTCCGCCCGCAGGATGTCGGCGGCGCGCTGGCCTTCGGCCTCCAGCATCACGGCGCGCTTCTCCCGTTCCGCCTTCATCTGCCGGCCCATGGCGTTGACGATGTCGGACGGCGGCCGGATGTCCTTCACCTCCACGCGGGTGACCTTCACACCCCAGGGGCTGGTGGCATGGTCGATCACGCTCAGCAGCCGGGCATTGATCTCGTCGCGCTTCGACAGCGTCTCATCGAGGTCCATGCTGCCCATCACCGTGCGCAAATTGGTCTGCGACAGGTTGGTGGTGGCGACCACCAGGTCGCTGACCTCGTACGCCGCCTTCGCCGCTTCCAGCACCTGGTAGAAGACGACGCCGTCGACCGCGACGATGGCATTGTCCTTGGTGATGATTTCCTGCGTCGGGATGTCCAGCACCTGCTCCATCATGTTCACGCGCCGGCCGACGCGGTCGATGAAGGGGATGATCAGGCTGAACCCCGGTTTCAGCGTGGTGGTGTAGCGGCCGAAGCGTTCGAGCGTATATTCAAAGCCCTGCCGCACCACGACGACCGCCTGGCTGACCGCCACGACGGCCAGCACGAACAGCACGAGGGAGAAGATGGCGCCGCCTTCCATGGGGTGACCTTTGCGTTGGATCGCAACAATCTACCCGCACGGAAGGCACGCCGATAGCGAAATCGGCGGCGCGATCCGCGGTCAGGCGATGGCCGCCCGCCGCCGACGCAAGGTGCCGCCCACGAGGCCGAAGCCGGCGATCAGCATCGCCCAGGTGGCGGGTTCGGGAACCATGCTGCCATATTGCAGGTGATCGACTTCCCAATCGGTGCTGAACGGCATGGTGATGGTGATGGACCCGATGCCGCCGGGATTGATCACGCCGAAGAAACGATCCTCCGCCGTGGTGCCGTTGGCGACGCCGTCCCCGACCGTGGCGGACAGCGTGCCGAGCGCATTGCCCAGGCCATCGACCGCGCTGAAGCGCACCGGGCCGACGCCGGCGAAGCTGCCGCAGCATTCGCCGTCGCTGAACCCCAGGTCGGTCCAGACGATCCCGGCGTGGGTGGGCAGCGCGCCGTGCAGCGCGGCATAGTTGGCGAAGCTGAAGGTGACCGAATAGGACCCGTTCGAATACCAGCTGCCCGGCGTGGAGCCGTTGCCGCCGACCGAATCGATGAGCGTGCCGAAGTTCAGCCAGCTGCCCGCGCTCGCGGTCACCTCGCTGGTGTCGAGGCCCTGATTGTCAAAGGTCTGCAAGGTGAAAAGGCTGAAAGTGCCGCCGTTGAACGGGCTGTCGGCGAAGGACAGATAGGGGGATGGCCCCAGCAGCGTTGCCGCGGACGCGGGAATGGCAAGACAGGCAGCGGCAACCGCCGCGAACAGACGCAATTTCATGACCGACCCTTTCATGCGGGCGCACGGCAAACCTCCATCTGCCGCACGGCGCGTGCCAATTTCCCTAGCCGATTTCCCTTCATTGTTGAAGCGGCAAAAAGGTAAACAAGGATTAAGGGCAACGGGCCTGGACGCGGGCGCGGCGCTTTGACTTGCGGCGCCGAACCGGCTTGAAGCGGCGGGCAACAGGAGAAGCCCATGCCGTCCCAACGCCCGCGCCGCAGCATCCTCTACCTTCCCGGCAGCAATGCCCGCGCCATCGAGAAAGCCCGCGACCTGGAGGCCGATGTGGTGATCATCGACCTGGAGGATGCCGTCGCGCCCGCGGCCAAGGAGGCGGCGCGGGAGGCGGCGGTGGCGGCGGTCAGGGCCGGCGGCTGGGGCCGGCGGGAAATCGCCATCCGCGTCAATGGCCTGGCGACGCCGTGGAGCGAGGCGGACTTCGCCGCGGTCGCCGCCTCTGGCGCCGATGTGCTGGTGGTGCCCAAGATCGACGGCGCGACCGATGCCGCCGTCGCCGTGGCGCGCGCCGGCGGCCTGCCGGTGTGGCCGCTGATCGAGACCCCGCGCAGCGTGCAGGCGGTGGACGCCATCGCCGATGTGGCGGGCATCGAGGGGCTGGTGTGCGGCTTCGCCGACCTGACCAAGGACCTGCGCGCCAGGCCGGGCGCCGATCGCGCGCCGCTGCTCTACGCCGCCAGCCGCATCGTCAACGCCGCGCGCGCCAGCGGCATCCTGGCGTTCGACGGCGTGTTCGTGGACATCCAGGACGAGGCCGGGCTGGAGGCCGAGACGCGGCAAGGACTGGCGCTGGGGTTCGATGGCAAGACCTGCATCCACCCCTCCCAGCTCGCCACCGTCAACCGCCTGTTCAGCCCCACCGCCGAGGAAGTGGCGCACGCGCAGGGCGTGATCGAAGCGCATGCGACAGCGGTTGCCGAGGGCAGGGGCGTCGCCACCTTCAAGGGCAAGCTGATCGAGGTGCTGCACGTGGTGGAAGCCAACCGCGTGCTGAAAGTGGCCGAGGAAATCGGCGGCATCGGCGCCGCCACGCTGGAGATCGCGAGCGAGATCTGAGGATCACGCGACCCGGGATCAGCCTGTCGTTCCGAACCCAAAAAAACACGCCGTCCACCACGCCGGGTGCCACGCCGCCGGCCACGCCGGCCCCTCATCGCCCCTGCCGGACAATGGACGGAGATGACGGTGTCGGATGGCAAGGCAGGCGGTCGCCTGCAATCGATCGACGCGCTGCGGGCGCTGGCCCTGTTCGGCGTGATCGTGATGAATTTCGGGGCGATGGTGATGCGGTTCGACGGGCCGAACATCCGGCTGCACGCGGGTGGCGCCGATCTGGCGGCGATGGCGTTCAGCCTGATCCTGATCCAGGGCAAGGCACGGATGCTGTTCGCCATGCTGTTCGGCATGGGCATCGCCATCAGCCTGGCGCGCGGCGCGGCGTCGGGTCGCCCGGCGGGCATCATCCATGCACAACGCATGGCCGCGCTGTTCCTGATCGGGGTGCTCAACCAGCTCTTCCTGTTCTGGGGTGACATCCTGGCCACCTATGCCATCCTCGGCCTGCTGCTCTGGTTCGCGCGCGACTGGCGACCGGCGGCGCTGCTGCGGGTCGGGCTGCTGCTGGTGCTGGGATCGCCGCTCCTGCTGGCGGCCATCGAACTGCTGGCGGGGCCGGTGCCCAGCCTCGTGCCGCTGGATGGGAAGGCCTTCGCGGCAGCGGGCCGCGCGCTGTTGCTGCACGGCGACTGGCTCGACCGCCTGGACTTTTTCGCCGGCCAGGCCTGGTTCCGGCGCGGCACCGATACAGCCCATGCCGTGCTGGCGGACATCACACTGCTGGGCACTTTCCTGATCGGGGCGTGGGTGGCACGGGTCGGGCTGCTGACCGATCCGGCGGCGCATCGGCCCTTACTGCGGCGCGTGGCGATCGGCTGCATCCCGATCGGGTTGCTGGTGTGCATCGTCAACGCCGCGCGGCTGGGCGGCATCGCGCTGTCGCCGGTGGCGAGCGCGCTGGTCAGCGCGGCCTATGTCGGCATCGCGATCTTCGCCGCCGGCTATGCCGCCCTGTTCACGCTGTGGTTCGCGCGCGGCGGGCGGCGGGTGGAGGCGCTGCTGGCACCCGCCGGGCGCATGGGGCTGACCAACTATCTCGCCTCCGGCGCGATCGGCTGCGCGCTCTTCTACGGCCATGGCCTTGCGCTGATGGGCGATGTCGGCATGCTGGACACGGTGCTGCTGGCGGCGGCGACCTTCGCCCTGCTGCTGGCTGTCAGTCACCTCTGGCTCGGCGCCTTCCGCCTGGGGCCCGCCGAATGGCTGTGGCGGTGGCTGGCGGGCGCGCGGCTATCGCGCCGGCGGCCCGTGGAAGCGCACTGAGTCGCCATCGACCGTTAGCGTTGCATCGGTGAATTCCCGTTTCACATGCGCCATCTGCAGTTCGCCATGGCGCGCCCCGCGGATCGTCCCCGCCTCCCTCGGGCCGGCGGGCGTATGCGCCATGATCGCGGTGCCCGGCGCGTGCGCGCTGGCGGTGACCAGCGCCACCAGGCTGCGCCGCACCTTGTCGCGGTGGTGCATGCGGGCGGTGTTTTCCTGGCCGACATAGCAGCCCTTGGTGAAGCTGACGCCGCCCAGCGCCTCGGCATTGGTTTCCAGCCAGAGCAGGTCGGTGGCTTCGTCGCCATCGGGCAGGCCCAGGGTGAGGCGATGGACATGCCAGTCCTCCAGCGCGGCGGTGGGTTCGGCCGCGCCCGGCGGCGCCGCGAACCGCCGGTCGCCTCCGCCCCATTGCGCGAACACGGCCAGCGCGGGTTCCGGCGCGACGCGCACATCCCTGCGCAGTTTATACAGGGTGAGGCGTTTCGCCAGTGCATCGGCCTGCGCCGCCGGCAGGTCGATCAGCACGTCCCCGCCATCGGCATGCAGGAAGAAGGCGAACAGCGTCTTGCCCTGCGCGCTCAGGTGCCCGGCATAGAGCGGCGCATCGGGGCCGAGCAGCGCGATGTCGTTGGTGATCTGCCCTTGCAGGAAGGACCGCGCGTCGGCGCCGGAAAGCCGCAGCAGCGCGCGGTCGGAAAGATGGGCAAGCGGCATGATGATGGCTAGATAGGCGTGAAACCGGAGTCGGTGAAGGGCAGCGATGGCAGGCTTTGAGACGATCTTTCGCGGCGGCAGCGTCTGGACGCCGGCGGGGCCGGAGACCATCGATGTCGCGGTCAGCGGCGGCAAGGTGGCGGCGCTGCTGCCGCCGGGCGGCGGTGCTGCCGGCAAAAGCGTCGATTGCAGCGGGCTGACCCTCCTGCCCGGCGCCATCGACACCCAGGTGCATTTCCGCGAGCCGGGGCTGGAGCACAAGGAGGATCTGGAAAGCGGCAGCCGCGCCGCGGTGCTGGGCGGCATCACCGCGCTGTTCGAGATGCCGAACACCAAGCCCAATACCGACAGTGCCGAGGCGCTGGCCGACAAGCTGGCCCGCGCCAGGGGCCGGATGTGGACCGATCATGCCTTCTACATGGGCGCGACCGGCGACAATGCGGAACTGCTGGGCGAGCTGGAGCGCGTGCCGGGCTGCTGCGGCGTGAAGGTGTTCATGGGCGCGTCGACCGGCAGCCTGCTGGTGCCGGACGACGAGACGCTGGCACGGGTGCTGGCGCATGGCCGGCGCCGCGTGGCGATCCATGCCGAGGACGAGGCGCGGATGCAGTCCCGCGCCAACCTGCGGGTCGCCGGCGATCCCGCAAGCCATCCGGTGTGGCGCGACGACGAAAGCGCGATGCTGGCGACCCGGCGTGCCGTCACCCTGGCGCATCGATACCGCCGCCGCGTGCATATCCTGCATGTGACGACGCCGGCGGAGCTGGAGTATCTGGCGCAGCACAAGGATATCGCCAGCGTCGAGGTGACGCCGCAGCACCTGACGCTCGCCGGCGAGGAGGCCTATCCGCGGCTGGGGACGCATGCGCAGATGAACCCGCCGATCCGCAGTGGCGCGCACCGCGCCGGGCTGTGGCACTGGCTGAACCAGGGCGTGGTGGACGTGATCGGCAGCGATCATGCGCCGCACACGCTTCCCGAGAAAGCCGCGGACTATCCGGCGACACCCAGCGGCATGCCGGGCGTGCAGACGCTGCTGCCGCTGCTGCTGAACCATGTGCACGAGGGCCGGCTGACGCTGGCGCGGCTGGTGGACCTGACCAGCGCCGGCGCGATCCGGTTGTTCGGCATCGTCGGCAAGGGGCGCATCGCCGCCGGGTATGACGCGGATTTCTCGATCGTCGACCTGAAGGCGCGCTGGACGGTGGAGGAGAGCTGGCTCGCCAGCCGCTGCGGCTGGTCGCCGTTCACCGGCATGGCGCTGACCGGGAAGCCGGTTGGCACGGTGATCCGCGGCGAGCGGGTGATGTGGGAGGGCACGCTGGCGACAACCCCCGCCGGCGTGCCATTGCGCTTTGAAGAGACGATGGGAGCCAATTTGTGATGCAGGTGGATTTTGCCGGGTTTGCACCCGAAGGCGCGGTGTTGGTGGTGCTGGCGGGGCCGGACGGCGCGATGAGCGGCGGGGCCAGCGCGGCCGATGCGCTGAGCGGCGGCCAGCTGGCGCGGGCGATGGCGGCGGCGAAGTTCAGCGGCAAGGCCGGCAGCGTGCTGGAGCTGGTGGCGCCGCAAGGCATGACCGCGCCGCGCCTGCTGCTGGTCGGCCTGGGGGACATCGCCAAGGCCGACGCGGCGGTGTTCCAGTCGGTCGGCAGCGCGGTTGCGGTGAAGCTGATGACCGCCTCGGCGCATGCCGCCGTCGACCTGACCGACCTTGCCGATGCCGCCATCCCGCTGGCCGACGCGGCGGCGCACATCGCCCATGGCGCCAGCCTGCGCGCCTGGCGCTGGGACAAGTACAAGACCAAGCAGCCGGAAGCGGAAAAGGCCCTGTTCCGGCAGCTGACGCTCGTTGGCTCGGCACCCGGCGCCGCGGAGGCGCATGCGGCGCTGACCGCGGTGGAGGCCGGCGTGTTCCTGACCCGCGAGCTGGTGACCGAGCCGGCGAACATCATCTATCCGGAAAGTTTTGTCGCCCGCGTGCGTGCGGCCGTCGAGCCGGCGGGCGTGAAGGTGACGGTGCTGGGCGAGGCGGAGATGACCGCGCTGGGCATGGGCAGCCTGTTGGGCGTGGGCCAGGGCAGCCGGCGCGAATCGCAGCTGCTGGCGATGGAGTGGAACGGCACCGGAGACGCCGAGGCGAAGCCCGTGGTCTTCGTGGGCAAGGGCGTGTGTTTCGACACCGGCGGCATCAGCATCAAGCCGGCCGCCGGCATGGAGGACATGAAGTGGGACATGGGCGGCGCCGGCGCAGTGGCCGGCGCGATGCTGGCGCTGGCCGGGCGCAAGGCCCGCGCGCGGGTGGTCGGCGTCTGCGGCCTGGTGGAGAACATGCCCGCCGGCAATGCGCAGCGGCCGGGTGATGTCGTGACCAGCATGAGCGGCCAGACCATCGAGGTGATCAACACCGATGCGGAGGGGCGCCTGGTGCTGGCGGACGCGATCTGGTGGGCGCAGGAAACCTACAAGCCCGAGGTGGTGGTCGACCTGGCGACTCTGACCGGGGCGATCATCGTGTCGCTGGGCCATGAATATGCCGGGCTGTTCAGCAATGATGACGGCCTGGCCGCGCAACTGACAGCCGCCGGTACCGCGACGGCCGAGAAATTGTGGCGGCAGCCGCTGAGCGAGGTGGGCGGCCCCTATGACAAGCTGACCGACAGCGCGATTGCCGACATGAAGAATGTCGGCCCGCGCGAGGGTGGCAGCATCACCGCGGCGCAGTTCATCCAGCGCTTCGTGCAGCCCGGGGTGAAGTGGGCGCATCTGGATATCGCCGGCACGGTATGGAAATCCAAGGCCGACACGCTGCACGACAAGGGCGCGACCGGTTTCGGCGTGCGGTTGCTGGACCGGTTCGTGGCGGATACCGCTGAGGGCGCGTGACCGATATCGGTTTCTACCACTGCACCCGGACGCCGGCGGCGGATGCGGCGCTGAAGCTGGTGGTGCGCGCGCATGCCAGCGGCGCGCGGGTGCTGCTGTGGGCCGACGAGGTGGCGCTGACGGCGATGGACGCGGCGTTGTGGAGTTTCGATGCGGCCAGCTTCGTGCCGCACGGTCGGGATGACGCCGCCCGACAGCCGGTCTTGCTGGCCAGCGAACCGCAAGCGCTGAACGGCGCCGACCACCTGATCAGCCTGGGGCGCGGCGTGCCGCCGGGGTTCGAGGGCTTCACCCGCCTGTTCAACCTGTTCGAGGAAGGCAGCGACGCCCATGCCCGGGCACGCGCGGACTGGAAGGCGATCGGCGGGCGCGACGGCGTGACCCGCACCTATTGGCAGCAGGGCGAGCGCGGCTGGCAGAAGGCGGGTTAGGCCATTTCCCAAGACTTGTGCACTGCACCATCGCAGGCTAAAGCGCGCGCCATTCCCGAACATCAGAGCGAGACTTTTTCCATGGCCGTGACGCGCACCTTCTCGATCATCAAGCCCGATGCCACCCGCCGCAACCTGACCGGCGCGGTGACGGCGATGCTGGAAGGTGCCGGCCTGCGCGTGGTGGCGTCGAAGCGCATCCAGATGACCCGCGCCATGGCGGAAGGCTTCTACGCCGTGCATCGCGAGCGGCCCTTCTTCAACGACCTGGTGGCGTTCATGATCTCCGGCCCGGTGGTGGTGCAGGTGCTGGAGGGCGAGGACGCCGTCGCCCGCAACCGCGCCATCATGGGCGCGACCAACCCGGCGAACGCGGATGAGGGCACGATTCGCAAGGTGCATGCCGAATCGATCGAGGCGAACAGCGTGCACGGCAGCGACAGCGACGAAAATGCCGCGATCGAGATCGCCTATTTCTTCGCCCAGACCGAGATCACGGGCTGAGCCGACCGTCGGCGCGGAAGCGCGCGGCGCCGGCATCGATCAGCGCGCCGAGTTCGGCGAACAGCGGCGCATCGACCTTGGCGAAGTTGAAACAGCTTTTGCCCTGCATCCGCTTGACCAGCGCCGCTGACAGCGGGGCCAGCATGTCGGGATGGACATAGACCGGGATGACGTGCGCGGAGACATAGTTCTTCTTGATTTCGACACCGCCGAAGCTGGTGCGGTAGCCGTCCTTCGCCCGCACCTCATGCGTGCCGAGATAATAGGCGGTCGGGCTGTCGGCTGTTACGACACATGACCGGGCGTGCCGCTCGAACAGCGGACGCAAGGCCGCGAAAATCGGCTCCAGTTCACTCATGACATGACCATAGCAGTGTTGGCGGCCTTGCTCCAGAACCATGCCCGCGTAAACTGTCCGCCAAAGGGAGAGCGGGCATGAGCGACATCAACATCATCGCCGAGGGGCTGGCCTTTCCCGAAGGGCCGGTATTCATGGACGATGGCAGCATCATCGTCTGCGAGATCGCGGCAGGCCGCATCACGCGGGTGCGGCGCGACGGCACCACCCATGTCATCGCCACACCCGGCGGCGGGCCGAACGGGGCGGCGATCGGCCCCGACGGCGCGCTGTGGGTGTGCAACAATGGCGGGTTCAACTGGGCGACCATCGACGGGATGCTGATCCCCGGTGCCCAGGCCGACGATTATGAGACCGGCCGGATCGAGCGCATCGACCTGTCCACCGGCCGGGTCGAGCGCGTCTATCAGACAGTGAATGGCCACAACCTGTCCGGCCCCAACGACCTGATGTTCGATGCCGCCGGCGGTTTCTGGTTCAGCGACCATGCCAAGATCCGGGCGCGGGAAAGCGACCATGGCGGACTGTTTTACGGGCGAAGCGACGGATCACTGGTGAAACAGGCAGTCTATCCGCTCGACCATCCCAACGGCGTCGGCCTGTCGCCCGATGGCTGGACGGTGCATGTTGCGCTGACCATGCAGCGGCTGATCCTGAGCTTCGAGATTACGGGGGAGGGCGAGGTGGCGCCGTCGCCGCTGGCGGCGGTGCCGGGGCGGGTGGCGGCGAGCTTCCCCGGGCGGGTGCTGCTGGACAGCCTGGCGATGTTCGCGGACGGCGACATCGCGCAGGCGACGCTGGTGGAGCGGCCGGGGATCGCCACGGTCAATCCGGCGACGGGCGATGTCAGCTATCGCGATTTTCCCGACCTGCTGACGACCAACATCGCCTTTGGCGGCGCGGACATGAGGGAGGCGGCGGTCTGCCTGTCCACCACCGGCAGGCTGGCGATGACGCGGTTCGACAAGCCGGGGCTGCGGCTGGCGTTCAACGGCTAGACCCTATTGCATTTTGATGGAATCAAAATGCGGGTCTATCTTTTTGTTGTCGTGCATTTTTATCGGAAAACCGCTTCACACTTTTCCGAAATGCACTCTAGCGCAGGATCGAAGCCGGTCGAGGCCGCCCCAGCGCTCGAACGCGGCCTTCGCGGCGGTTTCCACCGTTTCCGCCGTGTAGGGCGGCGGCAGCCTGTCGCCGCCGAAGAAGACCCAGGTGACGCTGTCGCTGCTGACGGCGCCGACGAAGCGCTCGCTGCGCGGCAGGGCGGGGTCGGGAGCGATGCCGGCGAGGCGCCGCGCCAGCGCCGGCGAGCCTTCGCCGATGCGCGGGCCGAGGTCCGAGACGATGAAGGGCACCGCGATGCCCTTGTCGGCGCGGAAGGCGACGCCGAGCGTGCCGGTGCGGACACCGAACGGCGTCAGCCGGTTGCGGGTGGGGATGACGGCGGTGGCGATGGTCAGCGGCTCGACATAGCGGCGCTGGTCGGTGACGGCGAAGGCCGGGTCGGCGAGCGTGGTGGGGGAGACAAGGAAGCCGTCGGGCAGCTCCGCGGGCTTCACGCCGGTGACGGTGCGGCCATTCACCCGCGCGCTGCCGGTGCCGACGACACCGAACCATTCGACCCCGCCAACGCTGCCGTCGCTCCAGCCGGCGGCGCGGATGCGGGCGAGATCGGTCATGAACTTGCCGGTGCAGGTGGCGTTGCTCTCGCTACCCTCGTAGCTGGGGCGGCCGGCGGGGTGGACGCGGGCACCGTTGCACAGGTGAATGAGGCCGCGGCTGTTGTCGAAGTTATAGGCGCGGCCGGAGCCATCGATGTTGATGTTGAGCTTCGCCTTCGCCAGCACGCTGCCGTCGGCGAGGAGCCGGATCGGCTGGTTGCCCGCCATCTTCGCGGTGCCGGGGCAGCCTTGCGCGGCGGCGCCCCCCGCGATGAGGGCGATGGCTATGACGAACGCGTGGCGCATGGCATCCTCCCGCCGATGACCGGCCCTGCCCCACCCTATCCGATTCGGCGGTCGCGCGCATGAGCGAAAGCATCGGCGACGCCCGCGCCATCGCGCTGTTCCTGGACATGCTGCGCGCCGAACGCGGCGCGGCGCGCAACACGCTGCTGGCCTATGCCCGCGACCTGGAGGGGGCGAGCGAAGCCCTGGCGGGCGGGCTGGCGGCGGCGGACACGGTGGCACTGGCGCGGCTGCTGGCGGGCTGGGGGGACCTGGCGCGGGCGAGCGTGGCGCGCAAACGCTCGGCCTTGCGGCAGTTTTTCGGGTTTTTGCTGGCGGAGGGCATCCGAGGCGATGACCCCAGCCGCCTGCTGGAGCCGGTCGCCACCGCACGCGCGCTGCCGAAGACGCTGAGCGTGGCGGAGGTGGACGCGATGCTGGCGGCGGTGGCAGAGGCGACGCCGACGCCCTCGGGCACGCGGCTGCGCGCGCTGGTGGAGCTGCTCTATGGCAGCGGCCTGCGGGCAACCGAGCTGGTCAGCCTGCCGCGCCATGCCATCCGGGCCGGCCAGGAGTTCGCCATGCTGCGCGGCAAGGGCGACAAGGAACGGTTGGTGCCGGTGAGCGCGGCGGCGAACGCGGCGGTGCAGGCGCACGCGGCGAATGTGCCGAAGGAGGCGCGGTTCCTCTTTCCCTCGGGCCGCTCGCATCTGTCCCGCGTGCGGCTGTTCCAGCTGGTGAAGGCGCTGGCGGCGCGCGCCGGCATCGCGCCCGAGCGGGTCAGCCCGCATGTGCTGCGCCATGCCTTCGCCACCCACATGCTGGCGGGCGGCGCCGACCTGCGCGCGTTGCAGACGCTGCTGGGCCATGCCGATATCGCGACGACGCAGATCTACACCCATGTCGAAACGTCGCGGCTGGTCGAGCTGGTCGCGTCGCGGCACCCGCTGGCGGATTGACGTTCCGGCTTGCGTGTGTATGATGCGCACTGTGAGAAGTTCCGACCTGATCGCTGAGTTATGTGCGGAAGGTTGGATTTTGGATCGGGTGCGGGGCTCGCACCATGTGTTCCGTCATCCGACGCGAGCGGGCATCACGGTTGTGCCCCATCCGAAGAAAGATCTGGGCGTCGGGCTTGTGGCCGCCATCCGACGCCAGGCCGGCATGAGGAAGGAGAGGTGATGCGCTATCCGATCGCGATCGAGCCGGCAACGGCCGGCACTGCCTATGGGGTGGTCATTCCGGACCTGCCGGGGGCTTTTTCAGCGGGAGACACGCTTGATGAGGCCATGGCAGGCGCGGAGGAGGCCGCGGCTGCCTGGATCGACGCGACCCTGGATGCCGGGGGTGCCATTCCTGAGCCTTCCAGCCTGGAAGCCGTTCGCGATGATCCCGCCTTTGCGGGATGGAGTTTCGGCGTGATCACGCTCGATCCGGCGCTGCTTGACGATGCCATCGAACGGATCAACGTCACGCTGCCACGCCGGGTGTTGCGGCGTCTGGACAGCATGGCCCGGTCGGCCGGCGCGAGCCGGTCCGGGTATATCGCGCGCATGACGCTGTCCGACCGGACGGCTTGAAACGCTATTCCGGCAGGAAGTCCGGCACGCTCAGGTACCGTTCGCCGGTGTCATAGTTGAAGCCGAGGACGCGGGGGTTGGCGCCGAGGTCGGGCAGCTTGGCGGCGATGGCGGCCAGCGTGGCGCCGCTGCTGATGCCCACCAGCATGCCCTCCTCGCTGGCGGCGCGGCGGGCCATCTCCTTCGCCTTGTCGGGCGCCACCTGGATCACGCCGTCGAGCAGCTGCGTGTGCAGGTTCGCCGGGATGAAGCCGGCGCCAATGCCCTGGATGGGGTGCGGCGCGGGCTGGCCGCCGCTGATGACCGGCGAGAGGGTGGGTTCGACGGCATAGATGCGCAGGTCCGGCCAGCGCGCCTTCAGCACCTGCGCCACGCCGGTGATGTGGCCGCCGGTGCCGACGCCGGTGATGATGGCATCGGGGGGGCTGTCGGCGAAATCGGCGAAGATTTCCTCCGCCGTGGTGCGGACATGGACGGCGATGTTGGCGGGATTGTCGAACTGTTGCGGCATCCAGGCGCCGGGCGTGGCGGCGACCAGTTCCGACGCGCGCTCGATCGCGCCCTTCATGCCGCGTTCGCGCGGCGTCAGGTCGAAGGTGGCGCCATAGGCGAGCATCAGCCGGCGGCGTTCCAATGACATGGATTCGGGCATGACGAGGATCAGGCGATAGCCCTTGACCGCGGCCACCATGGCAAGGCCGATGCCGGTGTTGCCGCTGGTCGGCTCGATGATGGTGCCGCCGGGCGTCAGCGCGCCGCTGGCCTCCGCCTCCTCGATCATGGCGAGCGCGATGCGGTCCTTGATGCTGCCGCCGGGGTTGCTGCGTTCGGATTTCACCCAGACCTCCGCGTCCGGAAACAGCCGCGACAGGCGGATGTGCGGCGTGTTGCCGATGGTGGCAAGGATGTTGTCGGCCTTCATGAGTCTGCTCCTGACTGTTGCGCCACGTCATGCCGCAGCGGGGCACGGGGCTTCAACCTGCTTTTGCTGTTTCGCCCTGAACCGGGGCTTCGTCCAGCCGGTCGGCATTGCGCAGTTCGGGGAACCAGCGCGCCCACAGCAGCGTGACGACGATCGCCAGCGCCCCGCCGATCACAACCGATTCGACCGCGCCGACGGCGGCGGCGGTGACGCCGCTTTCGAACTCGCCCAGCTCGTTCGAGGCGCTGACGAACAGCATCGAGACGCTGGAGACGCGGCCGCGCATGGCGTCCGGCGTGTGCAGCTGGATGAGGCTGCTGCGGATGTAGACGCTGACCATGTCGGCGGCGCCCAGCACCACCAGGCTGGCGAGCGACAGCCAGAACAGGGTGGAGAGGCCGAAGACGACCGTCGCCAGCCCGAAGATGGCGACCGAGGCGAACATCTTGACGCCGACTCCCTGTTTCAGCGGGCGTTGCGTGAGCAGCAGCGCGGTCAGCGCGGCGCCGGCGGCGGGGGCGGCGCGCAGCAACCCCAGCCCGTCCGGCCCGACCATCAATATGTCGCGGGCGTAGATCGGCAGCATGGCGGTGGCGCCGCCCAGCAGCACGGCAAACAGGTCGAGGCTGATCGCGCCGAGCACGATGCGGTTGCGGCGAACATACACCAGCCCTTCCTTCATCGATTGCCAAGGCGTCAGCGGCGAGGGCGCGGGACGGGGCACGGGCGCGATCAGGAACAGCGCCACCAGGGCGACCAACAGCAGCACGCAGGCGACGAGGTAGGGCGTGGCGGGGGCCAGCGCGAACAGCAGGCCGCCCGCCGCTGGCCCGCCGATGGCCCCCACCTGCCAGCCGATGCTGTTCCAGGCGATGGCGGTGGGCAGCACCGCGGGGGGTACCAGATTCGGCGCGAGCGCGGAAAGCGAGGGCGCGGCGAAGGCGCGGGCGACGCCGAGCACGAAGGCGACCGCGAACAGCGGCCACAGCGCGGTGGAGCCGGCGAGCGCCAGCCCGGCGAGCGTGGCGGCGCACAAGAGTTCGAGCGCGATGGCGGCGCGGGCGATATGCCGCCGGTCCAGCCGGTCGGCGATGATGCCCACGACCAGCACCAGGCCGAACACCGGCAGGAACTGTGCCAGGCCGACCATGCCGAGCAGGAAGGCGGCCTCTGGCACGCTGCGGCTGGCGCGGGCGAGGTCATAGACCTGCCAGCCGATCACGACGACCATCATCATCTGCGCCAGCGTGGAAGCGAGCTTGGCGGCGAAGAAGGCGCGGAAGGCGGGGAAGGCGAAGGGAGAGGCCGGCGGCGACACGCGGGTGTGGTTAGCGGGGCCGGCGTGGCTTGGGAACCCTCAGCGGAACCCTCCGCCCTGTCCGGCGGCGAGCGCGGCGATGAAGGCGGCGATGGAAAGCGCGGTGCGCAGCCGGTGCCAGCGTTCCCAGCGACCGCGCAGGCGGACGATGTCGGCGGGCAGCATGTCCATGCCATGGCGCACCAGCCTGCGGTTCAGCGGGACCAGGCGCCGCACCGTCAGCTGCATGCTGAGCAACAGCAGCAGCGCGGACAGGCCCATGGGAAGCACCGTGCCCGGCACGACCAGCGCGCACAGCAGCGACACCGCCAGCGATCCCAGCATCAGCGGCGGCATCGCGCGGCGGAAGCCGGCATCGCGCATGGCGTGCATCGCGGCATAACCGCTGGCCGGCAGGGCGCCGACCCGCCAGTCGTGGATGATGACCGACAGCATGATGCCGGCCTGCAGGCCGCAGCCGAAGATGGCGACCGCCGGCAGCAGGTCGAGGAGCTGAGGCGGCACGCTCATATCCCGACCAGCCCGCCGGCGGCGGCGACGATGGTGACCAGCATGATGATGACGCTGAACCCCACCACCGCGGCACCGATCAGCAGGGCGACCAGCGCATCCCGCGTCGATTCGTCCGGCGGCCCGCTCATGACCCTGTTTCCGCCGGCCGCGATGGAGCGCGAACCTGGCGGCGCCGCATCGCCGCCCCGACCATGCCGAAGCCGCCCACCAGCATCGCCCAGGTGGCGGGTTCGGGCACGCCTTCGGCCAGGAAGGTGCCCTTGTCCTGCAGCAGGTCGGCGATCAGCGCGTTGCCGCCGCCGCTGCGCGTCCAGAGATTGTAGCGATAGTCACGCAGCGCCGCGCCGCGCGAAGGCAGCAGGTCGAACGGCACGAAGGCGAAGGCGACCGACCCGAAGACATCGGCCTGGGGATCGGAAAGCGCGGTGACGGTGGGCGGGGCGCCATCGTTGAACGCGATCACCTGGCCGCTGCCGTTGGCGCGCAGCACCACCACCGCGTCGAACGTCACCCCCGGGCCGACCGGCGGCGTACCGGTGAACAGGCCGGGCGTGCCGGCGCCGCGGTCGATGCCCCAGACCAGCGAGATGTCCGGCGTCAGGCCGATGCGGTCGAACATGACGGCGCCGAATTGCAGGTGGCTGGTATCGATGATCACGGTGCCGGCGCCGATGTCCAGGTCGTCGGCCGGGGTGCCGGTGAAGCTGGGCAGGAAATCCCCGCGGGCATCGGACGCCACCGCCAGAACCGGGGAGGCGAGGCAGAGCATCGCGGCCAGGGCGGCGCGCAGCGGCGGGAAGGGAAGGGTCTTTCTCATGGCACTCTCCTGTTGGGCACGCGCGGAAACAGCCCGCCGGCCTGTGCGGCGGGTGTGGCCGCGGGGCGTGGCAGCGGGCGTGGCCGGGGACGTGGGTGCCGGCGTTGTTTTTTGGGCCGCATTGTGAAATCATCGCGCGCGGCGGGCCGCGGGTCCGCAGAGTGCGGAAGGACATGGGGTGGTCGGCGCGCTGCGGATTGATCTGATCGGCGGCCTCAGGGTGTTGCGCGATGGAGTCGCGGTGGCGCTGCCGCCGTCGCGGCGGGCGCGCGCGCTGCTCGCCTGGCTGATCCTGCACGAACGGCCACAGCACCGCGAGCATCTGTGCGAGCTGTTCTGGGACATTCCCGACGATCCGCGCGGCGCGTTGCGTTCGGCGCTGAGCAAGCTGCGGCCGCTGGTGAACGACGTCGGCCGGCAGCGGCTGGTGGCGGACCGGGAGGCGGTGCGGTTCGTGGCCGACGATGTCGAGGTCGACCTGCTGCATTACCGCACGCTGGTCGACAGCGACGACGCCGAGGCGCGGCGGCTGGCGTGCGAGGTGCTGGACCAGCCGCTGCTGGCCGGGCTGGACCTGCCCAACCAGGGCAGCTGGCAGGCCTGGCTGACGGCGATGCGGGACGAAGCGGCGGCGCTGCGTGCCCGGCTGATGCCCGAGGTCGCGGTGGCTGCCCCCCTGCCGCTGCCCACCGACCCGCTGCTGTCACGGCAGCGGATCGGCTTCACGCTGGCGCGCGATGGCGTGCGGATCGCCCACGCCTCGGTGGGCGAGGGGCCGCCGCTGGTGAAGGTGGCGAACTGGCTCAACCATCTGGAGCTGGACTGGGACAGCCCGATCTGGGCGCCGCTGTTCCGCGAGCTGGCGCGCGACCATCGCTTCATCCGCTATGACGAGCGCGGCAACGGCATGTCGGACTGGCAGGTGGCGGACCTGAGCTTCGATGCCTTCGTGCGCGACCTGGAGGCGGTGGTGGCGGCCAACCGGCTGACGCGCTTTCCGCTGCTGGGCCTGTCGCAGGGTGTGGCGGTGGCGATCGATTATGCCGCCCGGCACCCGGACAAGGTCAGCCACCTGATCCTGTGGGGCGGCTATGCCGCGGGCTGGCGGCATGAGGACAATGCCGAACTGCATGCCGAACGCGGCGCGATGATCACGCTGGTGCGCCATGGCTGGGGCCGGACCGATCCGTCCTATCGCCAAATCTTCTCCCAGGCCTTCATGCCGGGGGCGACGCATGAGGAGATCGACTGGTTCAACGATTTCCAGCGGCGGACGACGTCCGCTGAAAACGCCGCGCGCTTCATGGACGTGTTCGCCGACATCGACGTGCGGCACCAGCTGGCGCGGGTGCGCTGCCCGACGCTGGTGATGCACGCGCGCGGCGACCGGCGCGTGCCGCTGGAACAGGGGGGCCGGATCGCGGCACAGATCCCGGGCGCCGAGCTGGTGATCCTGCCCACCGACAATCACCTGCTGCTGGGCCGGGAGCCGGTGTCGGCGGCGTTCGTCGCCCATGTGCGGGCGTTCCTGGCGCAGGGATAAAACAGTGTTTCAGAGCGAGCCTCGATCTGATTGCATCAGATCAGCCGCTCTGTCTTTTTGTTTTGCCGCATGGGTTTTGCGATGCTGGTGATTCCACCAGATCGGAACATGCTCTAGATATGGATCGGTTTGCCGCGCACCGCCATCGCCGCTTCTTTCATCGCTTCGTTGTGCGTCGGATGGGCGTGGCAGGTATAGGCGATGTCCTCGCTGCTGGCGCCGAATTCCATCGCCTGCGCCGCCTGCGCGATCATCGTGCCCGCCATGCGCCCGATGATGTGGACGCCGAGCACGCGGTCGGTCTTTGCATCGGCGATGATCTTCACCAGGCCGAGCGTGTCGCGGTTGGCCTTTGAGCGGCTGTTGGCGGCGAAGGGGAATTTGCCGATCTTCAGCGCGTGGCCGGCGGCCTCCGCCTCCTCCTGCGTCAGGCCGACGCTGGCGACCTCCGGCTGGGTATAGACGACCGCCGGGATGACGGCGTGGTTCACATGGCCATGGAGCCCGGCGATGTTCTCGGCGCAGGCGACGCCTTCATCCTCTGCCTTGTGCGCCAGCATCGGGCCTTCGATGACATCGCCGATGGCCCAGATGCCCGGCACGGCGGTGGAGAAATCGGGATTGGTGGGGATGCGGCCCTTGCCGTCGAGTGCCAGCCCGGCCTTGTCCAGCGCCAGGCCATCGGTGTTGGGGCGGCGGCCGATCGAGAGCAGCACGATGTCGGCGTCGAGCGTCTCGGCGGCGCCGCCAGCGGCGGGTTCCAGGGTCAGGGTGGCGCCGGCGCCCTTGCGTTCGATCTTCGCAACCTTGGTGCCTGTCTTCAGCACCATGCCCTGCTTCACCAGGATCTTCGCGAATTCAGCGGTGATTTCGCGGTCCATGTTGGGCGTGATGGTGGGCATATATTCCACGACGGTCACCTTGGCGCCCAGCCGGCGCCAGACGCTGCCCATTTCCAGCCCGATATAGCCGCCGCCGACGACCACCAGATGGCCGGGCACCCTGGGCAGCTCGAGCGCCTCGGTGCTGGTCACGATCACCTCGCCATCAGGCACGACGCCAGGGATCAGCGCCACCTCGCTGCCGGTGGCGATGATGAAGTTCCTCGCGGTCAGCCGGCGTTCGCCGACCATGATGGTCCGGGCATCCACGAAGGCGGCGGCGCCCTTCACCCATTCCACCTTGTTCTTCTTGAACAGGAACTCGACGCCGCCGGTCAGCTCCTTCACCGCCTTGGCCTTTTCCGCCTGCATGGCGGGGAGGTCGAGTTCGACGCCCGACAGTTTCACGCCGAACTTGGCCATGGCGCCATGCGCCGCCTCCTCATACAGCTCGCTGGCGTGCAGCAGCGCCTTGGACGGAATGCAGCCGACGTTGAGGCAGGTGCCGCCCAGCGTGGCGCGCTTTTCCACGCAGGCGGTTTTCAGGCCGAGCTGCGCCGCGCGGATGGCGGCGACATAGCCGCCGGGGCCGGCGCCGATGATGATCACGTCAAAGTCGGGAGTCATGGATTGTCCTTGGAAATCGCGGGAACGAGATCGGTCTGGGAAAAGTCGTTGCCCTTGAACAGCAGCGGACGATTCGCCAGCTGGGCGGTGGCATAGACGATACAATCACCAAAGTTCAGTTTGGCGGGGTGGTTGCCCTTACCGAATTGCTTGGCAGCCTGTCGCGCCAGTCGGGCATGTTCTGCGGTGAACGACAGAGTCCCCAAACCAAGCATTGCGATGGTATCATCAAGACGCGGGCCCAAAGGCTTTTTCAGATCGCCGTCCAGCTTCAGCGCCGCTTCCAGGTAGGTCACCGCCGCCATCGCAGGCGTCGATTCGGCAAGAATCAGCCGAGCGAAGGATTCCGCTTCGGGTTCACCATAGATGATGGCCAGAAGGGCAGATGTGTCAACGATCAATGCGGCAGGCCTTGATCGTCATACATCCAGGCATCGAATTGCTCTGCGGTCATGGCGTCGGGCCGCAAGTCCGCCTGTATGGAACTGGCCATGGCCCGAAGTGCAGCCAGTTTCGCTTCAACTTCCGCCTGGCGCGCGCCTTCGAGGCGTGCCAGCCGTTCGCGCAAGCTGACGACAACAGCGTCCGTCATGCTCTCACCCGTTTTCCTGCTCAACCGCTCCGCGAGCGCCCATGCGTCGTCATGCTTGATGTTCAGCTGTCGTCCCACGACCGAGTCTCCAGGTAGAACTCCATCTGTTAATCTACCACATCGGCCGGTCAAAGGTCAATCAGCAGCCGCGCCGGGTCCTCGATGGCGTTCTTCACCGCGACCAGGAAGGTTACCGCCTCCTTGCCGTCGATCAGGCGATGGTCGTAGCTGAGCGCCAGATACATCATCGGGCGCACGACGATGGCGCCGTCGCGCACCACCGGGCGGTCCTCCACCCGGTGCATGCCGAGCACGCCCGACTGCGGCGGATTGAGGATGGGGGTGGACATCAGGCTGCCGAACACGCCGCCGTTGCTGATGGTGAAGGTACCGCCCTGCAGCTCCTCAATCTTCAGCTGACCGTCGCGCGCGCGGCGGCCGAAGTCGGCGATCGCCTTCTCGGTGTCGGCGAAGCTGCGCTGGTCGGCATTTTTCAGGATCGGCACCACCAGCCCGCCGGGCGAGCTGACCGCGATGCCGATGTCGGCATAGCGGCGATAGACGATCTCCTCGCCTTCGATCGCAGCGTTGACGCTGGGCACATCCTTCAGCGCCTGGACACAGGCCTTCACGAAGAAGGACATCAGCCCCAACCGCACGCCATGCTTCTTCTCGAACGCGTCCTTGTAGCGGTTGCGCGCCTCGATCACCGCGCTCATGTCCACATCGTTGAAGGTGGTGAGCATGGCGGCGGTGTTCTGCGCCTCCTTCAGCCGCCGCGCGATGGTCTGGCGCAGGCGGGTCATGCGCACACGTTCTTCGGTGCGGGGCGGCTGGCCCCCTCCGCTCGCTTGTGGCGAGTCGCTCCCCTGTGCCGGGGGAGGGGCGATGATTGTCTTGGCCGTGCCCGCCTCGATGGCGGCAAGCACATCCTCCTTGGTGATGCGGCCGTCCTTGCCGCCGGCGGCGATGCTGGCGGGGTCGAGGTGATATTGCTCGACCAGGCGGCGCACGGCCGGCGACAGCATGTCATCAGCGGCGGCTGGCTCTGCCTTCGGCGCTTCCGGCTTCGGCGCTTCCGGCGGCGGGGCCGCGGCGGGGGCGGGCGGCGTTGCCTCGGCTTTCGGGGGCGCAGGCGCGGGTTTCACCGCCGCGCCTCCCTCGCCGATGCGCGCGATCACGGCGCCGACGGCCACGGTTTCGCCCACCTTCACCAGCTGCTCCACCAGCACGCCGGCCATCGGTGCCGGCACTTCCACCGCGACCTTGTCGGTCTCCAGGCTGACGATGGGCTCGTCCGCGGCCACCGCGTCGCCCACATTCTTCAGCCATTGGCCGACTGTCGCCTCGGTCACGCTTTCGCCCAGCGCGGGGATCGTCACATCGCTTGCCATCATCTTGTCCTTACGCTGCGCGCTTGCCCAGTTTTGCGCCGGCCTTCAGCCCGGCGCGCACGGCGGCGGTCACCGCCTTGCGATCCTGCCCCAAGGCTTCCGCCACCAGCTTGTTCTGTTCGGCGATATGCCGCTTGGCCAGGCCGGTGGCGGTCGAGGCCGCCGCCGCCCGCCCGGCATAGACCGGCCGCCGGCCCAGCGCCTCCTCAATGAGTTCGTTCACGAAGAACCAGGCGCCGGCGTTCTTCGGCTCCTCCTGCGCCCACACCACCGTTTCCAGCGCGGGAAACTGCGCGGCATAGTCGCGGATCACGTCCGCCGGGAAGGGATAGAGCTGCTCGACCCGCAGGATATAGACATCGTCCCGCCCCTCGGCATCGCGCGCGTCGGCCAGTTCGAAATAGAGCTTGCCGCTGCACAGCACCAGCCGCTTCACCTTGTCCTTCGGCCCGGCGCCCTCGTCGTCCAGGCAGCGGTGGAAGCTGCTGCCGGTCGACAGCTCCTCCAGCCGGCTGACCGCCTTCTTGTGCCGCAGCAGCGATTTCGGCGTCATGATGATCAGCGGCTTGCGGAACGGCCGCAGCATCTGGCGGCGCAGGATGTGGAAATAGTTGGACGGTGTGGTGCAGTTGGCGACCTGGAGATTGTCCTCCGCGCAAAGCTGCAGATAGCGTTCCAGCCGCGCACTGCTGTGTTCCGGCCCCTGGCCTTCATAGCCGTGCGGCAGCAGCATGACCAGGCCGTTCGCCCGCAGCCACTTGGCTTCGCCGGCGGCAATGAACTGGTCGATCATCACCTGTGCGCCGTTGGCGAAATCGCCGAACTGCGCCTCCCACATCACCAGCGTGCGCGGGTCGGTCAGGGAGTAGCCATATTCGAAGCCCAGCACGCCGAATTCCGACAGCGGGCTGTCGAGGATTTCCGCCGCGCGGGAGATGGCGGAGAAAGGGAAATATTTCTCGCCGGTCACCTGGTCGTTCCAGCGCGCGTGGCGCTGGCTGAAGGTGCCGCGGCAACTGTCCTGCCCGGACAGGCGCACGCCCCAGCCCTCGTGCAGCAGGCTGCCGAAGGCCAGCGCCTCGGCGGTCGCCCAGTCGAGACCCTGGCCGGTGCGCAGCATCTCGGCGCGGCCGTCCAGGATGCGCGCCAGCGTCTTGTGGATGGTGAAGCCCTCAGGTGGCGTGGTGATGACCTTGCCGACCGCCTGCAGCACGTCCGGCGAGACGCCGGTGTCGGCGCCGCGGCGGGCGGTGACGGGGTCCGCCGGCTTGTGCAGGCCGCTCCAGCGCCCCTCGAACCATTCCGCCTTGTTCGCCTTGAAGCCGGCGGCCGCGGTGAAATCATCCTCCAGCCGGGCGATGAAGGCATCGTTCATCGCGGCCGCGTCGCCCTCGCTCAGCACGCCTTCGCCCACCAGCCGGCGGGTGTAGAGCGTGGCGACCGAGGGCATCTCCCGGATGCGGGCATACATCTGCGGCTGGGTGAAGCTCGGCTCGTCGCTCTCGTTGTGGCCGAAGCGGCGATAGCACCACATGTCGATCACCACGTCGCGGCCGAAACGCTGGCGGAACTCGGTCGCCACCTTGGTGACGAAGGTCACCGCTTCGGGATCGTCGCCGTTCACGTGGAAGATCGGCGCCTGCACGATCTTGCCCATGTCCGACGGATAGGGGCTGCTGCGCGCGAATTGCGGGCTGGTGGTGAAGCCGACCTGGTTGTTGACGACGAAATGGATGGTGCCGCCGGTGTTGTAGCCGCGCAGGCCGGAAAAGCCGAAGCATTCCGCCACGATGCCCTGGCCGGCGAAGGCCGCGTCGCCATGCATCAGGATCGGCAGCACCTCGATGCGCTTGCTGTCGCGCCGGATGGTCTGCGTGGCGCGCACCTTGCCCAGCACCACGGGGTCGACCGCCTCCAGATGGCTGGGGTTGGGGGTCAGCGACAGGTGCACCTTGTTGCCGTCGAACTCGCGGTCGGTCGAGGTGCCCAGGTGATATTTGACATCGCCTGATCCGCCGACATCGTCCGGGTTGCTGCTGCCACCGCCGAATTCGTGGAAGATCGCCTGGAACGGTTTCTGCATGACGTTGGCCAGCACGTTCAGCCGGCCGCGGTGCGGCATGCCGATGACGATTTCCTTCACGCCGAGCGCGCCGCCGACCTTGATGATCGATTCGAGCGCCGGGATCGCAGCCTCGCCGCCTTCCAGCCCGAAGCGCTTGGTGCCGACATATTTCTTGGCGAGGAAGCGTTCGAAGCCTTCCGCCTCGTAGAGCTTGTTCAGGATCGCCTTCTTGCCTTCGGGGGTGAAGGCGATTTCCTTGCCGCGCCCTTCCAGCTTGTCCTGCAGGAAGCGGCGCTCCTCCACATCGTTGATGTGCATATATTCCAGGCCGACGTTGCCGCAGTAATTCGCGCGCAGCGTCGCCACCAGTTCGCGCACGGTCGCCGTCTGGTAACCGAGCACGCCGCCGACCCAGACCGGCGTGTCGAGGTCGGTGAGGCCGTGGAATTCGGGTGTCAGGTCGGCGGGGAGGTCGCGCGTTTCCAGGCCGAGCGGATCGAGATTGGCGGCAAGGTGGCCGCGCACGCGATAGGTGCGGATCAGCATCATCACCCGGATCGACAGGTCGCTGGCGGCGCGGATGGCGTCTGCGTCGGGGGCGGCGGCCGGTGCGGCGACCGGCGCGCCCTTGCCGGGCTTCGGCGCGGGCGGTGGCGGGATCATGTCGCCGGCGTCCAGCGCGCGGGTCAGCTCATCGGCCGGCGGCAGCGGCCAATCGGCCCGCCCCCAGCTGGGCCGGGGCAGCGGCTCGCCCCACAGGCCGGTATCGGTCATGTCCACATCACTCACGTCTGTTGGATACGCCCCTTACCTAGCGGCGCCGAGGCGGTTTTCCAACCGCTGGCGCGGAGAGGGGTGCGATTTATTCGCACAAGCCCCACGCTCCACGTCTGGCCGATACTGAGCGAATCGAGGAACGCAGGCGCGTAAAGTCGTGCGCAGTGATGGAAGGGCAGCCCCTAGCTGGCCAGCGATATGTCAGGGGAAAACATGCGGCAAATTCGAGCTTTGTCCCCGAAATAATCGAAAGGCGCCAACCATCGACGTGTGGCCTAAATACTCAGAACATAAGAAAAACATGAGCACTCGCCATTTTGGTGGTACCTTCAACGGAAGGTGATGGTGTCGACCATTTACGCGCTAACCATCTGACATATAAAAGGGAAATTACCCTTGCCTTAAGCTTGATTGTGTGGAATATCTCACACTGAGGAGTCCACATGGCTGATAAAAACCGATATCCGCAGATCCCGAGCACTGTTTGGTGGGGCGTCAGATCCATATTGAACAGGACGCCAAATGCCACAATCGATGAGCGCCTCTTAGGCGTTCAGCTCGGCGTGCAGGAGGTGGCTGCAAAAGCATATATCAACGAGCTTCGGCATGTGGGCATCGTCACGGAAGAGGGAAAAGCCACTCCACTCGCTCAACGCTGGCGATTGGATGACTCATATGGTGATGCAGTCAGCGAACTAATCCAGGCAACTTATCCAGAGGGGTTGGTGCATATTGCTCCGCCTGGTGAAGCAGAGCGGCAGAAGGTCGTGTCATGGTTTCAACGAGCGGGTTTGGGGCAAGGTGCCGCCGGGAACAAGGCCGCGACATACCTTCTGTTGTCGACTCCAACGCCTAACGAGGCGCCGAGGCCAGCAGCGAAAGCCGGGCAGTCGGATAGCCCCGCGCGTGCTCGCCCCCCACGTCGCCAAACCAGCGGCGGACGAACGAGTGATGCTGAGGAAACTCGGACCACGTCCGAGGTGGGAGTCAGGCGGGAAATGAAAACCCCGCCGCCGGGTCGAAGCGGGGATACCTTTCCTCTCAACATAAACGTCCAAATCCACATTAGTGCCGATGCGGGCAGCGAGCAGATAGAGTCTATTTTTCAAGCGATGAGGCGCTATCTCTATGACGTTCCGGCTACTTGAAGGTATTCGGCGCTTTCAAGAGCACCTACTCGAAGTTGGACTAGCCAGATCCGTTCTAGCGCTTCCAGCACCGCGGATGCTTGCCCTGCCGTCACCTACAGCGGAAGGCTCTGAGCCAGCAAGCGTGTTCGCACGGCTCGTGACTGAGCCTGAAATTCGAAGTGTGTCATCTGATCTATTTGTTTCAGGTCACTATAATTTATCGGTAGCAGAAGCATATAAAGCCGTCGACAAGTTTGTGGCTGGCCGAGTACCGGATGTAGTGCAGAACGGCACGACTCTTATGGATCAGATATTCTCTCCCACTGCGCCTTATCTTCGTTGGTCTGAAATGCAGACCACATCTGAACAAGATGAACAGAAGGGGTATCATCGACTATATTCAGGAGCGATGTTGGGGATACGCAATCCTACAACGCATGAATTTGGATGGGTCGACGAACCAGAGCTCGCACTTGAATTGATCATTTTCGCACAACACCTTTTGCGGAAAGCGAAGGCTGCGCATCTGGGCGCTGTAAAAGCCAAGTCAGGGAAGAGGGTGCCCACTTAGTAACCAACGGGGGGCCAAGAGTTAGTATGGCAATTTACTTGACAAAAGCCACATCGAATCACCGGTCACTAGCATCCGTGATTATGGCATATACCACTTTTCGAAGGGGCGCTGCATCACGATTGCTGATCCGTCCCGGCCAGCGGATCACCAGACGCGCCTCCAGCGTCGCGATGACCCGTTTGACAGCCGATGGTTTCAGCCATTCTATCCACTGCCAGTTGGCAAGCCAGACCTCGCGAAACGCGACGCTCTCGTGCAACTGCCTCGTTATCGCCATTACCAGCGCGTCCGGACTCAGTGCGTCATCCGGGTCCAGCCAGAGCGCATATGTGCAAAACTATTCAGTCGTCACCCCGGGCTTGACCCGGGGCCCAGACTTTTTCTCTTGGTGGCGGTCTTTGGCGGGGAATTTGAAAAAGATAGCTGGGCCCCGGGTCAAGCCCGGGGTGACGGGATTTTGTTGGAAACAAGTGCTTGTTAGGGCGGAAGTAGCATGTTTGCTGGGAACCAATCGTCCCACAGATCGTGCCAGTCGGGGTTGTGCGCTTCGATCAGGGCGAATTTCCACTCGCGCCGCCATTTCTTCAGCTGTTTTTCGCGGGCGATGGCCGGCAGGATTTCTTCGAATCGTTCGGCGTAGACCAGCCGTGTCAGGCCATAGCGTGCCACGTGGCGGGAGCCTTCACCCTCGCGATGCTGTTGCACGCGATTGACCAGGTTGGCGGTGACGCCAGTGTAAAGCGAGCCGCGATAACGGTTGGCCATCAAATAGACCCAGCCGCCTTTTTCCATGAGACGCTGTTAGCGACACACCATGCATACGTCACCCCGGGCTTGACCCGGGGCCTAGCTTTTCTCTCTCGGTGGCGGATTTCGGCGGAACGTTTGGAAGAAGCAGCTGGGCCCCGGGTCAAGCCCGGGGTGACGGGGGATTGATGGGGTCAAGCTCAGGTGATGTCCGGGGCACCGGGCAAAGGGTTTGCTACCCCCGCAGAACCGCCGCCAGCGTCGTGCCCAGCGCGCTCGGGCTGGGGGAGACGCGGATTCCCGCCGCCTCCATGGCGGCGATCTTGTCTTCGGCCTTGCCCTGGCCGCCGCTGACGATGGCGCCGGCGTGACCCATGCGGCGGCCGGGGGGGGCGCTGGTGCCGGCGATGAAGCCAACCATCGGCTTCCTCCGGCCGGCGCGGGCTTCGTCGGCGATGAACTGCGCCGCCATCTCCTCGGCATTGCCGCCGATCTCGCCGATCATGATGATGCTCTGCGTCGCCTCGTCCGCCATGAACAGTTCCAGCACGTCGATGAAGTTGGTGCCGTTCACCGGATCGCCGCCGATGCCCACCGCCGTCGTCTGCCCCAGGCCGACCGCGGTCGTCTGGTGAACCGCCTCGTAGGTGAGCGTGCCGGAGCGGCTGACCACGCCGACCGAACCCTTCGAAAAGATGTTGCCCGGCATGATGCCGATCTTGCACTCACCGGGCGTCAGCACACCGGGGCAGTTCGGCCCGATCAGGCGGGTGTTGCTGCCGGAAAGCGCGCGTTTCACCCGCACCATGTCCAGCACCGGGATGCCCTCGGTAATGCACACCACCAGCGGGATGTCGGCGTCGATCGCCTCCAGGATGGCGTCCGCCGCGCCCGGCGGCGGCACATAGATGACGCTGGCGTCGGCGCCGGTCGCCGCGCGCGCCTCCGCCACGGTATCGAACACCGGCAGGCCCAGATGCGTCTGGCCGCCCTTCCCCGGCGCCGTGCCGCCGACCATCTTCGTGCCATAGGCAATGGCGGCTTCGGAATGGAACGTCCCCTGCTTGCCGGTGAAGCCCTGGCAGATCACGCGCGTGCTGTGGTTGACGAGAATGGACATCAGGCAGCCTTCTTCACTTCCGCGACGATCTTCGCCGCCGCATCCCCCAGGTCATTGGCGCTTACGATCGGCAGGCCGCTGTCGGCCAGGATCTGCTTGCCGAGTTCGACATTGGTGCCCTCCAGCCGCACCACCAGCGGCACGCCCAAATTCACCTCCTTCGCCGCGGCGATGATGCCCTCCGCGATGATGTCGCAGCGCATGATGCCGCCGAAGATGTTGACGAGAATCCCCTTCACCGCCGGATCGGCTAGGATCAGCTTGAACGCCGCGGTCACCTTCTCCTTGCTGGCGCCGCCGCCCACGTCCAGGAAGTTCGCCGGCTCGGCACCGTTCAGCGCGATGATGTCCATCGTCGCCATGGCGAGCCCGGCACCGTTCACCAGGCAGCCGATGTTGCCGTCCAGCTTGATGAAGGCGAGGTCGTATTTGGACGCCTCCACCTCCGCCGGGTCTTCCTCGGTCAGGTCCCGCAACTCCATCAGGTCGGGGTGGCGATAGAGCGCGTTCGAATCAAAGCCGACCTTGGCATCGAGCACCAGCAGCTCGCCACCCTCGGTCACCGCCAGCGGGTTGATCTCGATCTGGCTGGCATCGGTGCCGACAAAGGCATCATACAGTTTCGACGCGACAGTGCCGGCCTGCTTCGCCAGGTCGCCGGTCAGTTTCAGCGCGCTGGCCACGGCGCGGCCATGGTGCGGCATGAAGCCGGTGGCCGGGTCGATCGCCAGCGTCACGATCTTCTCCGGCGTGTCGTGCGCCACCGTCTCGATGTCCATGCCGCCCTCGGTGGAAACCACCATGGCGATCCGGCCGGAGCCGCGATCCACCAGCAGCGCAAGGTAATATTCCTGTGCGATGTCAACGCCATCGGTCACGTAGAGCCGGTTGACCTGCTTGCCGTGCGCGCCGGTCTGGATCGTCACCAGCGTGTTGCCCAGCATGTCCGCCGCCGCCGCGCGCACCTCTTCCCTGCTGCGCGCCAGGCGGACGCCGCCCTTGGCCTCGGGGGGCAGCTCCTTGAACTTGCCCTTGCCGCGCCCGCCGGCGTGGATCTGCGCCTTCACGACATAGAGCGGCCCGGGCAGCGAATCGACCGCGGCCACCGCCTCCTCCACGCTCATCGCCGCCACGCCCCTGGGGACCGGCACGCCGAACGTCGCCAGCAATTCCTTTGCCTGATATTCGTGGATGTTCATGAAGGCCTCTTGATGGCGGAGATGGATGTCGCGGCTCTATGGATTGCCGCCGTGACGACCGCAAGACGCGAGACGCCCCCCCCGCATCAAGACCGTTTACCATCCGGCGTTTCGCGGATAGCCTGCACGGGCTGCATGCCCGCAGTTGCTGCGGCCGGCGGCGTGGGAGAGGGAGAAGAGCCATGGCCGAGGACTGGGCAATCGACGTGCGCAAATATGCGCCGGACGCGGACGACGCGGTGATCGCGGGAATCGTGCGCTATTGCGGCATCGCGCTGCGCACGCGGGACGCCTCGCTCGTCTCCTTTTCCGACAAGGCCGAGACCGACCGGGTGCGCGACGGCTTCTGCCGCAAGAAGCTGGCGCTGACCGAGCCGGACGAGGTGGTGGATGCCGCCATCGCGCGCGTTGGCGAACGGATGGCGGGAGATCCCACGAAGAACCGGGTCACTGTCTATTATCTGCTGGCCGAGGCGTTCGGGAAGCTGGGCCTGTTCGGCGCGGCCTCCGCCGCGGTCGCGGAGCCCGTGGTGGCGCCGGCCGCGGCGCCGGTGATGGCGCCCGCGATGGCAACGGTGGCGGCGATGCCCGCCGCCGCCATGGCCGCACCGGCCCTTGCGGTGCCCGCCGCGCCGGCGGACAACCGGTCCGACACCGGCTTCATGCTGACGGTGCTGGGCACGCTGGGCGCGATCATCGTGGGCGCGGCCATTGTCAGTTCGCTGGCCACCGGCCGGTCGGACGATGTGCCGACACTGCCATCAGCGCCCCCGGTCGCTGTTGCTGCCCCGGTCGTGGCGCCGGCCCCGGCCGCGCCCGCGGCACCCGCCATCCCGGACGGCGCCGGCGTGATTGCCGCGGAGGTCGAGGGCAAGCCGATGGTGTCGGTCTATTTCGACACCGCCAAGACCGACATCGCCCCGGATTTCGTCACCGCCACAGCATCGGTCAAGGCCTACCTCGCCGCCAATCCGAGCGCCCGCGCGGCCGTTTCCGGCTACAACGATCCCACCGGCGATGCCGCGTTCAACGCCGAGCTGTCGAAAAACCGCGCCCAGGCGGTGAAAGCCGCGCTGGTGGCGAGCGGCGTACCCGACGCCAGCATCGACCTGGTGAAACCCGCCGACACGACGGACTCGACGACCGATATGGCGAACGCGCGGCGGGTGGACATTGTGGTGACGGGCGGGTGAACTTCAACTGGCGGATGATTGGGGGGCTATTTCCGGTTCGTCTTGTTCCGCGGCACGCGAGAGATAAACCCTGTCGCCGATTTTCTCGATCATGACCTTCACCCCGATGCCAAAGGCGAATGCGTCGGGTATGCAGATGGCCATGTCATCACCGTCAGCAGATGTTGTAGCCAAATAAGTGTCGTTCATTTCGCGAACATCAACTCCGGCTCTTCAATAGGCACACGGCTGTTGTGAGCGTAAGTCTTCCAGCCGATCTCATAGCTTTCCGCCTGATCGCCCCATACCGTCCAGCCCTTGCGACCGCCACGTCCAAAGAGTTCCAATCGCGGTCCGCTACTGCAGGCCTCTACGATATCGTAGAGCTCATCGGGCTTCCGGCTGTGTTCACGCTTTCTCGTGCTCAACAGGTTTACCTGTCTGCGTCCCGCCGCAAGGGTACGTGCCCCGACCCCACGAGTGCCAAACAGCACCAGTTCGGTGACGTTGCGAAAATAGAAGCCGACGCCGCGCCCGTCCGAGCCGCCGTCCTTGCGAACCTTGTGCCACACGATATTGGATTTATACGCAAACCCCCACGCCTCCATGACCGCCAAACCCTCCGGCAACAGTGCGTTGGGAACCCACAAATAAAGATGGGCGGGTTGCGCCGCGGCCGTCGCAACCGGAATACGCTTTATGGCCTCCAGATCCAGCGTGCCATATCGTGCCAGTCGCCGATGCTCAGGGGCCATCTTGCCGGTACGGTTTTGAAACCGCCATGGTGGATCAGCCAATATGGTACCAAAGCGACGTCCGGCTGCGAAAGCTAGAAAGTCCGCTGCTGCGTCCAATGGTTCGTCAGTCGACATAGAGACCCTTGGATATGCCCAAAACGAGAAGCGGGCAACCGCCGCCACCGCCGCCGAGCACTCGAGGCAGCAATTTCGACATGTGCGTTGTCGACGCACCATAAGAAGTGCCTCGACCCAGACTTCGAAAGATCGTCTGCAACTCGTCAGAGCGCGTGACGATCACGCCAACAGAAACGACGCGCAGATCGAACAACAAGCGGAAATTATTGAGATCACGATCAAAAAAGGGATCCTTGTTATTCCATTCCACCTCGAGCGCCACACGATTTTTGAAGCAGTCAACCTCATGCGTCGGCGAGGGCATCGAATGATCGTCAACCTCCACCCGCGTATCGAAGGCTTTCGCCTGCCACCCTCGTTCGGCCAGAAAGCCATCGATGGCCATTGCGACCTTCGATCGGTTGCCGCCGCCAACTTCGATCCATTCACGCCGTAGCCGGAATGCCTGCATCATTGCGAGGATATCAGCCCATTCACTGGGAAAGTCGCCGTTCAGGATGGCGCACGCATGCTTCCATTCGTGGACTTCCCATCCATCCGAAACTTCAGCCGGGATCAATTCGATACCCATGCCTTACCCCAATGACGGATCAATCCCCCGGCACGCCACCAGCAATTCCTTCACCGCGTCCACGCTGACCTGGAAATTCGCCTTCGCCTCGTCGGAGAGCGCGATTTCCACCACCCGTTCCACGCCGCCGGCGCCGATCACGCAGGGGACGCCGACGTAGAGGTTGTCCACGCCATATTGCCCGGTCAGGTTCACCGCGCACGGGATCACGCGCTTCTGGTCATAGAGGAACGCCTCCGCCATCGCGATGCCGCTCGCCGCCGGCGCATAGAAGGCGCTGCCGGTCTTCAGCAGGCCCACGATCTCGCCGCCGCCGCTGCGCGTGCGCGCCACGATGGCGTCGATGCGCTCCTTGCTGCTCCAGCCCATCTTGATGAGATCCGGCAGCGGGATGCCCGCCACGGTCGAATATTCCACCACCGGCACCATCGTGTCGCCATGGCCGCCGAGCACGAAAGCCGTCACGTCCTGCACGCTCACCTTGAACTCGTCCGCCAGGAAATGGCGGAAGCGCGCGCTGTCCAGCACGCCGGCCATGCCAACGACCATGTGGTGCGGCAGGCCGCTGAATTCGCGCAGCGCCCATACCATGGCATCCAGCGGGTTGGTGATGCAGATCACGAAGGCGCCCGGCGCATGGGTCTTGATGCCCTCGCCCACCGCCTTCATCACCTTCAGGTTGATGCCCAGAAGGTCGTCGCGGCTCATCCCCGGCTTGCGCGCCACGCCCGCGGTCACGATAATCACATCGGCGCCGGCGATGTCGGCATAGTCGTTCGTGCCCTTCAGGCTTACGTCGAACCCTTCGACCGGGCCGCATTGCGCCAGGTCGAGCGCCTTGCCCTGCGGCACGCCCTCCACCACATCGAACAGCACCACATCGCCCAGTGCCTTTTGCGCCGCCAGATGCGCCAGCGTCCCGCCGATGTTGCCCGCGCCGATCAGCGCGATTTTCTTGCGTGCCATGATGTTGGTTCCCGTGATGAGGGGTGGAAGGGTGCGCGCGCGGCTTATCCGCCCGGCTTCACCGGCGTCAACCGCTCAATCGACTGCACCGCCGGCCGGCGGCCTGCCGGACGGCGGTGCACATGGCGGTTGGGTCAGGCCTGACGTGCGCGCGTCCTGCGGCGCGCGACGGCGCCGACCAGCCCAAAACCCGCGATCATCATCGCCCACGTTGCAGGTTCGGGGATACTGGGAAGCGACGTCGGGTAAAGATCACCGAATTCGCTGAGATAGCCGGTGCCGGGCGTCAGCATTTCCAGCATCACATAGCCAGACTGGCCGAAATTGTTGAAGCTGCGAATAACCGTGCGCGAGCCTTCAGCATACATGTCATAGCGGACGAAAATCTCGCTATACAGGCTGAGGTCATTTTGGATGAACATGATGTCGTCGCTGTCCACGAAAAACAGCCTGGACCGGGTCAGATACCCGTTCGACAGCGTATTCGTTCCACACGCATTGGGGAATTCCGACGAATTGCATACCCGCCACGCAGACGAGAGCTTTGCCACAGGCTCCGGTTTCCGGAGCTCGGCAAGGCTATCGAAGATATTGAGATTGCTGGAATAAGCGAACCGGTTGATGGCAAAGCTTTCAGCCACGGGGTCGTTGACCATCTTCACGATCCCGCTGCTTACCTGCGCATAGTCCGTGACCTTCAAGACCGCCAGTTGCCCCGGCGCAATGCCGGTAAAGCTGATCCGATCGACCATCGATGTCTCGATGGTGTTGAGGGCATGGACGTTGTTCCGTTGGACAAAGGGGTCGTCCATCGCAACCCTGGTGATTTGGGTCGCCTTGGTCACCCCTGCCTTAAGGCTGACGTTGTTCAGCGACGATGCTGATCCAAAGCGATAGTCATAGCATGGCCGACCATATTCGCAGGGGCTCTGATAGAGCGACCGCGATGACTGGGACTGCGAGCTGGAAAAGACCCCGCCCGCGCGCGGATTGGGATCGACCTTGTTGACATATTCCCACGACCGTTCGGTCACGCCCCGGATATCGTCGCGAAAACTTTCCGCGTAGGCATAGCTGTCGATCTGGCGCCCAATGGTTTGCGCGTCCGTCGGAGCCGAGACTGCCAGCGCCGCTGCAGCAAGCGCGAATTGAATTGCCGCTTTCATTGTTGCCTCCCCGTTGCTGCCAACCGCCCCGTGCAATCGGCACCCATCATGATCGCAATCGTTGGCCTGCGCCTCTCGTGCGCACATCCCCTGATCGGGTGATCAAACCAAAAATATTTGCAAATGGTGGATCGCGCCGCCTATTGTACCTCGCCATGTCGATTGATCTGCGGCAGACCTTCCTGCAGGCGCCGTTCACGGCGGAGGGTTGGCAGCGGGGGCTGACGGCGCTGGCCGATGCGATGCGGTCAAAGTTCGTGAACATCGGGGAGTTCACGCCCGAGACCGGCATCATGCGGCCGTTCCTGTCAAACACGCTCGACCGCAACCTGATGCGCGATGTGGAAGCTGTGCGCGCCTATTCCGACACGGTGAACTGGCGCCTGACGGCAGTCACCGCGCCATTTGTGACAATCGCGGAGGATGTGTTGAACGCGGCGCGGCGCGAACGGCGGTACGCGCGCTCACCCTATCATGATCTGACCTCGACACACGATCTCCCCAACGGCTGCCAGACCGTGCTTTCAGCCGGATCGGATTCGATGCTCGCGATGTGGACTCACCGCGGTCAGACCGAGGGTGTGACAGCAGCGGACGAGCTTGCGCTGTTCGGTTCGGTCGCCCATGACGTATTGCAGGTCATCCGGCTGGAGCAAGCGGTCGCAAGCCAGGGCGTCGCCATGGTCAACGGCGCGCTCGAAACCATGCAGGCGGCAGCATTCATTCTCGATCGGTCGGGACGCATGCTGGCGATCACGCCCGCAGGCGCCCGCCTGGCCGCGCGGCAGGACGTGATAGGGGTCATGCACGGCGCGCTGCGGGCGATCGACCGCCCGTCAGACAACAGATTGCAGGCGGCGATTGCCGAGGCATTGCAGGCGGGTCCAGCGGCGGTCGCCCGCCGTCTGTGGCTGCGCGCAACGGACGGGCTTTGCGACGGCCTGACGGCGGAGGTGTATCCCCTTCCACGCCGGGCATGGAATTTCGATTTCGAACCCCGCGCGATTGTCGTCTTGCGCGCACCCGCCGGTATCGACCGCGTGACGACGATGACACTGCTGCGCCAAAATTTTGACCTTTCCCCCGCCGAAGCCGACATTTCCCTTGCGCTTGCCCAGGGCCAATCGCGCGCCGCGATCGCCCGCAACCGCGATGTCAGCCTGGACACGGTCAACGCCCAGCTGAAAAGCATCTATCGCAAGACCGACGTGCGGCGCGAAGCAGAATTGGTGGCGCTGGTGGTGCGGATGGCAAATTAAGCAACGGGCTGTTCTCCGACGAACAACGCCCACCGCATTCGTGCAATGGCGATGCAGCCTTGGGTGGCCGCCCCCCTCAATGCACCTCTTGCGCATCCGCGAATGTCCCGGGCTTTTTCAGGAACAGCGGCACGACGGAGAAGGCCACGAACAGCAGGCTGAGCACCCAGAAGGCGTCGGCATAGCTCATCACCAGCGCCTGGCGGTTCACCTCGTTGGCCAGCGCGCGCAGCGCGAAGCCTTCGGGGTCGGGCATGCCGCGCGCGGCGGCAAGCCCGGTCATCATGTCATAGCGTTCGACGATTTCCGCCCGGCCGGGATTGGTCGCCTCCCCCAGGCGGCTGTAATGGTGGTTGAACCGTTCCAGCACGATGGTGTTGATGATGGCGATGCCGATGGCGCCGCCGACGTTGCGGAACAAGGTGAACAGGCCGGTCGCGTCCTTGATCAGCGGGTTGGGCAGCGTGCCGAAGCTCATCACGCTGACGCTGACGATGCAGCACATGATGCCCAGCCCGCGCAGCGCCTGCGGCAGCACCAGTTCGTTGAAACGCCATTCGATATCGATGTAATGCGTCATCCAGGTGCTGGTGGCGAGCAGCAGGAAACCGATGCAGGCCATCACCCGCACGTCGATGCGCTGGCTGACCCAGCCGGCGATCGGCGCGCCCAGCGCCATGAACAGGCCGGTGACGAACACCGTATTGCCGATCTGGCCGGAAGACAGCCCGGCGATCCGCGCCAGATAGAGCGGATAGAGATAGACGAGGCCATAGAGGCCGATGCCGAACACCGCCCCCATCAGGGAGCCGCCGAGGAAGTTCAGGTTGCCCAGCGGCCGGAAGCTGACGATGGGTTCCTCCGCCGTCGTCACCCGCCACCACAGCAGCAGCGCGGCGCAGAGCGCGACGCAGGCCATGGTCAGCACCGTGCGATCCTCGAACCACTGGTAGCGCGCGCCTTCCTCCAGCACGAACACCGCACCGCCGCAGGTCGCCGCCAGCGCCACCAGGCCGAGGAGGTCGATCTTCTTCAGCAGCGGCAGGTTGGGCGCGTCCAGCTTCACCAGCGTCGCCACGCCGAAACTGATCAGGATGCCGGGGATGATGTTGATCAGGAACAGCCAGTGCCAGCTGAGCACGCTGGTGATCCAGCCACCCAGCGCCGGGCCCAAGGTGGGTGCCAGCGTGACGATGAAGCTGACGGTGACGGTCACGCCGGTCTGCCGCTTGCGCCCGAACATCAGGAAGCTGGCGGCATAGACGGTCGGGATCATCGCGCCGCCGACGAACCCCTGCAGCGCGCGCGCGGCGATCATCTCGCCGATGCTGGTGCTGAGCGCGCACAGCAGGCTGGCAAGCGTGAAGCCGGCACAGCTGAACACGAACAGCCAGCGGATCGACAGCGCGCGGCTGAGGAAGCCCGAGAGCGGGATCATCACCACCTCCGCCACCAGATAGCTGGTCTGCACCCAGCTGATCTCGTCGGCGCTCGCCGCCAGCCCGGCCTGGATCTGGCCCAGCGAGGCGCTGACGATCTGGATGTCCAGGATCGCCATGAACATGCCGAACGCCATCATGATGAAGGCGAAGAACACCGGCAGCGGCGGGAAGGCGCTCTCGTCCTGCACCTCCGCAGGCATGGCATCCGCCCCGGCCGCCGCCAGCCGGGCGCCGGTGGCCATTATTCCGCGTCCCTGAGGTCGATGCTGGCCGTCACCGACAGGCCCGGCACCAGCCGCACACCCTGTGGCAGCGGCCGCACGATCTCCACCTTCACCGGCACCCGCTGCACGATGCGGGTGAAATTGCCGGTCGCATTCTCTGGCGGGATCAGGCTGAACCGGCTGCCCGCCGCCGGCGACAGCGACAGCAGTCGGCCCTTCATCGCCACATCCGGGAAGGCATCGACCTTCAGCGTCACCGGCATGCCCGGTTTCATGCGCGCGATCTGTGTTTCCTTGAAATTGGCGACGACATAGGCCGCGTCCAGCGGCACCACCACCATCAACTGCAACCCCTGCCGGGCATATTGCCCCACGCGGGCACTGCGGTTGCCGACCACGCCGTCCACCGGCGAGCGGATGACCGTGTTGGCGAGGTCCAGCGCCGCCGCGTCGCGCGCCGCAATCGCCGCCCGCAGCGCCGCGCCGGCACCGCCCTCGCTGCCGCTTGCCGCCGTTGTCTGCGCCCGCGCCATGCTGACCGCCGCGCGGGCGCTGGCGATCGCCGCCTCGGCCGCCTTCGCCTCCGCGGTGCGGCTGTCCATCAGCGCCTTGGTCGCCCAGCCGGCCTTGACCAGATCGGCGGCGCGCGCCGCGTCCGCCCGCGCCCGCACCGCCTGCGCCTCCGCCGAGCGCAGTGCCGCTTCCGCTTCCGAGATGCCGCTCTGCTGCGCCGTCACCGTCGCCGCCGCCGTTCCCAGCGCGCGCCGCTGCCGGTCCACCTCCGCCTCCGCCTTCGCCAGCGCGGCGCGATAGTCGGCATCGACAATGGTCAGCAGCGGGTCACCGGCCTTCACCGGCTGGTTGTCGGTGACAGGGACGCTGGCGACATAGCCCGGCACCTTCGGCGCGATGACGGCGATGTCCGCCTCGACATAGGCATTGTCGGTCGATTCGACATAGCGGCCCTGGGTGAACCACCAGATCGCCACGCCCAGCGCCAGCAGCATGACCAGCGCCAGGATTCCGGGAAAGATGAAACGTCGCAACGAACCGTCCTGCTGTCACCCTTCCCGCATCACCTATTGACCCCGGGTGTCCGCGGCGCAAGCCTGACGAAAGCGGGAAGGCGGCGGGGGCCCAGCGCGAACGCGCCGGATGGCCCGCGCCGATGCGCGTCAAACCGTGGCCGCCCCATGGCCCAGCGCCAGATAGCTTTCGGACTGCATCTCCATCAAGCGGGACGATGTGCGCGCGAACTCGAACCGCCCGTCGCCCGCCGGATAGAGCGCGTCCAGCGCGGCGTCGGCGGCGACCAGCAGCTTGCAGCGATGCTCATAGAGCGCATCGACCAGCGTCACGAAGCGTGCCGCCTCGTTGCGGTTTTCCGGGCCCATCACCGGCACGCCGACCAGGATCACGGTGTGATAGCGCCGCGCCACTGCCAGATAATCCGCCGCGCCGAGCGGCTGCCGGCACAGCCGCGCGAAGCTGAACACGCAGACGCCCTTCAGTGATTTCGGCACGAACAGCGTGCGGCCACCGGGGACGGGGATGGTCTCGCTGGGCACGTTCGCCCGATCCTCGACCGGAAAGTCGGTCAGGCGGAAGAAGGCCTCGGCGAGCGCCGCCGTCGCCGCGGCGCCGTTGGGCGTGTAATAGGTCGGCATGCCGCCCAGGCGCTGGAGCCGGTAATCGGTCGGGCCGTTCAGGCCGACCACGTCCAGCCGCGCCCGCAGCAGCGCGATGAAGGGCAGGAACAGCTGGCGGTTCAGCCCGTCCTTGTAAAGGTCCTCGGGCGGGCGGTTGCTGGTGGCGACCACCGTGGTGCCGCCGTCCAGCAGGGTGGTGAACAGCCGCGACAGGATCATCGCATCCGCCACATTGGTCACCTGCATCTCGTCGAAACACAAGAGGCGGGCACCGGCCGCCCATTGCGCCGCCACCGCGGGAATCGGATCGCCGGGATCCGCCTGCCGCGCGGCATGGAGGCGGGCATGCGTCTCCAGCATGAATTCGTGGAAATGGATGCGGGTCTTCCGGTGCACGGGGGCGTGGGCGAAGAACAGGTCCATCAGCATCGACTTGCCGCGCCCGACCCCGCCCCACAGATAGACCCCGCGCGCCGGCGCCGGGGGCCGCGCCAGCAGCCGGGCGAACAGCCCCTGCGGTTTCGGGCGTGCCAGCGCCGTCGCCAGTGCGTCCAGCCGCGCCGCGACCCCAGCCTGTTCCGCGTCCGCGCGCAGCTCCGCGCGCGCCACCAGCCCGCCATAGGCCGCCCTGACCGCACCCGCGCTCATCGCGGCGTGCGCGGCACTTTCCGCAGCAGCGCATGCCATTGCGCCACCAGATGGGCGCCGCCGTCCTGCGTCAGCGTGCCGGCCACCCACACCAGCTTGCCGGTTTCGCGCACGATATGGCCGCGGCCCTCCAGCACCTTCCCGACCGCGCCGGCGCCCAGGAAATCGGTGGAGGCATTCAGCGTCACCGCCGCCTGCGTGTCCAGCATGTGGCGGATCGCCGCGAAGGCCACGACATCGACATAGGCCATGATGAAGCCGCCGTGCAGCGACCCCAGGCCATTGCTGTGCTGGCGCCCGGTTTCGATGGCGGTCTCGATGCCGCGGCCGGCGGGATCGTCGCGGTAGTAAATGTTGCCCAGCCCGTCGACGAAGCGCCCCTCGGGCCGCGCATGCCAGCTTTTCCAGCCAGTAAAGGGACCGTCGGTGACAAGAAGTGCGGGCATCGCCGGGGGGTTAGCCGTGTGATCCGCAACTGGCAACGCAGCATTGTGCGACAGTGCGGCCTTGTTGCGCTTCGACGCAGGCGACGCGACCCCCTTGCGCTTCGGCGCAAGCAACGCGACATTGCGCCGTGACAGCATGGCGAGTCTGTCCCGCTGTCCCGAAAGGGCCCTGAATGCCGTCGTTCTCCCGCGACCTTGAAACCACACTCCACAACGCGCTTGCCGAGGCGAGCCGCCGCCGCCACGAATATGCGACGCTCGAACATCTGCTGCTGGCACTGATCGCCGACAATCATGCCGGCGCGGTGATGAAGGCGTGCGGCGTCGATCTCGACGAGCTGGGACGGCAGGTCACGCGCTATCTCGATACCGAGCTCAACAGCCTGAAGGCCGACGCCAGCGTCGACCCCTCCCCCACGGCCGGCTTCCAGCGGGTGGTGCAGCGCGCCATCCTGCATGTGCAGAGTTCGGGCCGCGAGGATGTGACCGGCGCCAATGTGCTGGTGGCGCTGTTCAGCGAGCGCGAAAGCCACGCCGTCTATTTCCTGCAGCAGCAGGACATGACCCGCCTGGATGCCGTCAGCTACATCAGCCATGGCATCGCCAAGTCCGGTGACAGCGCGCCGAAGCCGCCGCGCGGGACCGAGGAGGCGACCGAAGCGCCCAAGGAAGCGAAGCAGGGCAATGGCAAGGCGGCGGAAAGCGCGCTGAAGCAGTTCACGATCAACCTCAACGACAAGGCGAAGAAGGGCAAGGTTGACCCGCTGATCGGGCGCGGCGCCGAGGTCGATCGCACCATCCAGATCCTGTGCCGGCGCAGCAAGAACAACCCGCTCTATGTCGGTGACCCCGGCGTCGGCAAGACCGCCATTGCCGAGGGGCTGGCGCGCAAGATCGTGGAAGGCGCGGTGCCCGACGTGCTGCGCCCGGCGACCATCTATTCGCTCGACATGGGCGCGCTGCTGGCCGGCACGCGCTATCGCGGCGATTTCGAGGAGCGGCTGAAGAATGTCGTCGCGGAGCTGGAGAAGCTGCCGCACGCTATCCTGTTCATCGATGAAATCCACACGGTGATCGGCGCCGGTGCCACCAGCGGCGGGGCGATGGATGCCTCCAACCTGCTGAAGCCGGCGCTGTCGTCGGGCAGCATCCGCTGCATCGGCAGCACCACCTACAAGGAATTCCGCAACCATTTCGAGAAGGACCGCGCGCTGCTGCGGCGGTTCCAGAAGATCGACGTCAACGAGCCGACCGTCGAGGACACGATCAAGATCCTGACCGGGCTGAAGCCGTCGTTCGAGGAGCATCACAAGGTCCGTTACACGCCCGAGGCGATCAAGACCGCGGTCGAGCTGTCGGCGCGCTACATCAACGACCGCAAGCTGCCGGACAAGGCCATCGACGTGATCGACGAAAGCGGCAGCGCGCAGATGCTGGTGCCGGAGGCGAAGCGCAAGAAGGTGATCACGGTGAAGGAGATCGAGGCGGTGGTGGCCACCATGGCGCGCATCCCGCCGAAATCCGTTTCGACCGACGACAAGAAGGCGCTGGCAACACTGGAAGCCGACCTGAAGCATGTGGTGTTCGGCCAGGACAAGGCGATCGAGCTGCTGGCATCCGCCATCAAGCTCAGCCGCGCCGGGCTTCGCGAGCCGAACAAGCCCATTGGCAATTACCTGTTCAGCGGGCCGACGGGCGTCGGCAAGACCGAGGTCGCGCGCCAGCTGGCGAGCATCTTGGGCATTCCGCTGACCCGCTTCGACATGAGCGAGTATATGGAGCGCCACTCGGTCAGCCGGCTGATCGGCGCGCCCCCGGGCTATGTCGGCTTCGACCAGGGCGGGCTGCTGACCGATGCGGTCGACCAGAATCCGCACAGCGTGCTGCTGCTGGACGAGATCGAGAAGGCCCACCCCGACCTGTTCAACATCCTGTTGCAGGTGATGGACAATGGCAAGCTGACCGACCACCACGGCAAGACGGTGGATTTCAGGAACGCCATCCTGATCATGACCACCAACGCCGGCGCCGCCGACATGCAGCGTGAAGGCATCGGCTTCGGCTCGACGGTGCGCGAGGGTGAGGACGAGGAAGCGATCAAGCGCATGTTCACGCCGGAGTTCCGCAACCGGCTGGATGCGGTGGTGCCCTTCGATTACCTGCCGCCGGCGATCGTGGCGCGCGTGATCGACAAGTTCATCATCCAGCTGGAGCTGCAACTGTCCGAACGCGACGTGCACATCAGCCTGGCCGACGATGCCAAGGACTGGCTGATCGAGCGCGGCTATGACCGGCTCTATGGCGCGAGGCCGTTGGGGCGGCTGATCCAGGAGACGATCAAGCGTCCGCTGGCCGAGGAGCTGCTGTTCGGCAAGCTGGTGAGCGGCGGCGAGGTGCGGGTGCACATCAAGGAGGACAAGCCGGCCTTCGAGATCATCTCCGCGGCGCCCAAGGCACGGCGCAAGCCGAAGAAGCAGGCCGCGCTGCCGGCGCCGAGCGAAGAGGCCTGAGGCGCTAACCCAGCGGCTCGACGAAGCTGTCCAGCACCAGCTTGTCGCCGCTGGCGTCGAAGCTGACGGTCAGCTTGTTGGCGTCGACGGCGCGCACCGTGCCTTGGCCGAACTTCTGGTGGAACACCCGCACGCCCACGGCGAATTCGCCGCGGGCGCGGCCGCCGACGGTGACATGCGTCGCCCGGCCCTCGATCACGCCGGGACGCTTGACGCCGCGGCTGGCTGCACGCTCCCACCCTGGCCCGCGCCCGGAGCCGCGTTCCAGATGCGCGAACGGGTCGCCATCCCCCAGCGCCGCGCGCCACAGGCTGGGGCCGCCGGACAGCGTGGTTTCGCTCTCGACATGCTCCGCCGGAAGCTCGGCGACGAAGCGGCTGGGAATGCTGGACGTCCACTGGCCATAGACCCGACGGTTGGCGGCATGCAGGATGGTGGCGCGCCGCCGCGCGCGGGTGATGCCGACATAGGCCAGCCGCCGTTCCTCCTCCAGGGACGCCTGTCCGCCTTCGTCCAGCGCGCGCTGGCTGGGGAACAGCCCCTCCTCCCAGCCGGGCAGGAAAATATGGTCGAACTCCAGGCCTTTCGCGGCGTGCAGCGTCATGATGGTCACCTTCGCCTCGCCTTCCGACCGGTCATTGTCCATCACCAGGCTGACATGCTCCAGAAAGGCCTGAAGGTCGTCATAAACCTCCATCGCGCGCACCAGTTCGGCGAGGTTGTCCAGCCGGCCCGCGGCCTCGGCGCTCTTGTCGGCCTGCAGGGCGGCGACATAGCCACACTCCTCCAGGATGATCTGCGCCAGCTCGGGATGCGGCGTGGTGTCGGCCATCGCCCGCCAGCGCCGCAGGTCGCCGACCAGCGTCGCCAGGTTGCGCCGCGCCGCCGCCGGCAGCTCGTCTGTCTCGATGATGCCGGCGGCGGCGTGGCTCAGGCTGCTGCCGGTGGCGCGTGCATGCGCGGCGATCAGCGCCTGCGCCTTGTCCCCCAGGCCGCGCTTGGGAACATTCACGATCCGCTCGAACGCCAGCGCATCGTCGGCGCTGTTCACCAGCCGCAGATAGGCGAGCGCATCGCGGATTTCCGCGCGCTCGTAAAACCGAAAGCCGCCGACGATGCGATAGGGCAGGCCGATGGCGATGAAGCGATCCTCGAACTCCCGCGTCTGATGCTGCGCGCGCACCAGGATGGCCACCTGCTCCAGCCCCGCCCCTTCGCGCGCCAGCCGCTCGATCCGCTCGCCGACCAGCCGCGCCTCCTCCGGGCCGTCCCACACGCCGACGACATTCACCTTCTCGCCGCCGTTCATCGCGGTCCACAGCGTCTTGCCCAGCCGGCCGCTGTTCTTCGCGATCACGCCCGAGGCCGCCGCCAGGATATGCGGCGTGGAACGGTAATTCTGTTCCAGACGGATGATGCGTGCGCCGGGAAAGTCCTTCTCGAAGCGCAGGATGTTCGACACTTCCGCGCCGCGCCAGCTGTAGATCGACTGGTCGTCGTCTCCCACGCAGCACAGGTTGTGGCGTTCGCCGACCAGCAGCTTGAGCCAGCGATACTGCGCGGCGTTGGTGTCCTGATACTCGTCCACCAGGCAATATTTGAACTTGCGCTGCCATTCGGCGCGCAGGTCGGCGTGGCGTTCCAGGATGACGATGCCGTGCAACAGCAGATCGCCGAAATCGGCGGCGTTCAGCGTCGCCAGCCGTTCCTGATAGCGGGCATAGAGCGTCGCCCCCTGCCCGTCGGCGAAGGCGAAACTCTCCCCCGCGGGCACATCCGCCGGCACCTGGCCCTTGTTCTTCCAGCGGTCGATCAACCCGGCCAGCGCCTTCGCCGGCCAGCGCTTCTCGTCCAGGTTCGCCTCGGCGATCACCTGTTTCAGCAGACGCAGCTGATCGTCGGTGTCGAGGATGGTGAAGTTGCTCTTCAGTCCGACCAGCTCGGCATGACGGCGGAGCATTTTCGCAGCGATGGCATGAAATGTCCCCAGCCACGGCATACCCTCGGCCGCCGGCCCGATCATCGTGCCCAGCCGGTGCCGCATCTCCCGCGCCGCCTTGTTGGTGAAAGTGACGGCCAGCAGCTCCGACGGCCAGGCCAGCCGGTTCGCCAGGATCCACGCCAGCCGCGCCGTCAGCGCCTTGGTCTTGCCGGTGCCGGCGCCGGCCAGCATCAGCACCGGGCCCTCGGTGGTCAGCACCGCCTCGCGCTGCGGCGGGTTCAGGCTGGATAGCCAGTCCGGTTCGCTTGCCAGGGGATGTACCGACGCCATGTGAACAGATAGCGAACTCACGGCACAGATGGCAAGGGGAAGCCGAGCCGCAGCAGGCTGAT